>CALKAJ010000262.1 GCA_937983305.1 uncultured Ignavibacteriota bacterium
CATCCCAATCAAATAAATTACTGTCTATAATTCCCGGTCCAGGATCATGCGATGGTGGTGTTACAGGGTCCTGCTCGCAGGAGGTGATTATTAAAGAAATTGACAATATTAATGAGAACATTGTCAGCTTTATCAGTTCTGTTTTTTTCATTTGTTTATTCATTGGTTATTAGTGTGATTTGTTGAGATTATAATTTACATTTTTAACTGTCATTTTTCAAGACTTCATTACTTCTATTGGTTCAGCAGGAATTATACATACTCGATAATTTATTTTTTACTATGGCGCTCTTGTCATATTTCCTCCGTTTTTTAAATTTGGTTTAGTATAATATTTTTTCTCTGTAAAATTTTTTTATTGTCAATTTACAATTGCCCGCCTTCTTCTCGTTATTTTTATTTGAGCATTTCATTTTTTATTTTTAGATGAATTTTATGAAAATTCTTTTAATTAAAAAAGATAACTTTTTTTGATTTTATAACGCCATATTTGCGAAATATCTCTTTTGAAATCGTAGTAAATGCTGTATTACCATAGAGTTATGTTTATCATTAGCTGTTTATTTTATAACACTTTAATAAAATTTATTTTTTAAGTTTGAGTTCGTAGGCTATTTCTGCTCATCATTATTCTTTCAATTTAATAAATTTTTATTTATTAGTAAAACTAACTTATTGCCATTCTTGACCCGAAAAAATTGCCTTTTTTCACCCCCGATTTAGCTTAAAATACTGTTATTTCATATTTTAAATTTTTGGATTTTCCCGTTTTCTTACTTTCTCTTTTAATGTAATTCTTGTTTATTTCTTCACCCTGATATATTACTTTTTTAGAATAACTCTTTTTACCCCAAGTATAATAAAAAATCCCTTTTCCCATATTTCACGGAAAAGGGATTTTCACAAATTAATAAACTTTACAACTTGAAAAACTTTACAACTTGAAAAACTTAATTAACTTTTTACTTTACCAAAACCATACGCTTAACATTCGTAAATTCTCCTGCCGTCATTTTATAGAAATATACTCCGCTTGAAAGTGAAGATGCATCGAATGAAACAATATATTTCCCCGGGCTTTTGATTTCATTTACAAGTGTTTTTACTTCTCTGCCGAGCAAATCATAGACAACTAACTTTACAAACTTTAAACTTGGAACCTGGAACTGTATGTTCGTAACAGGATTAAACGGGTTCGGATAGTTTTGACCGAGTTCATATTTTTCGGGAGTGATATTATTATTATTTACTGATTTTTTCGATTCAGTATTTTTTATGCCTGATATTATCATTAAATCGTTAAATCTTCTTTCTTCCTTTTGTTTTTCCGGCATACTTCTTAATGAAACGATATTCATTGATGCAGTTTTATTCATATCTTTTCTTGTATCCAGTTCTGCTTTTTGTGTCATAATTTTTCCGTTCTTTTCATTTCCCGCTCTGCTTAGTTCACTTTTTAATGTTTCTTCCTTTGAAGTATATTCATCATTGATTTTTTTATACGTTTTCATTAAACGGCTTCTTAAAGGATCGGATTCATATTTTTTCCCGATTCTTTTTGCAATTTTTTCTACATATTTTATCATTTCTTCTTCGCTTTTAAATTCCTTTATACTGCCGCCCTGTCCGTTTAGTGCTTCAAGCTCTGTATAATCCCAGCTTGCAAGCAATCTTACTTCGGGCTGAGGATGATATAGGGAAAGGAACTGAAAATCATCTACTGCAAGTTGCGTGTTCATCATATTTGCCTCACACATTACGATAATATAAAAAGCATCACTTTCAAACTGGTAATCATAAAGTCCGGATAGTATTCGCTCGTTTAAATAGGTCTTTAAGTTTCCATATAAAATATCTCTTTCTCCTGCTGATTGTGAAGTATCCAGCTCTTCATAATATGCAAATAAATCATAAAGTGAGGTGCTAAGATATTGGCTTGACTGATATTCATTTATTAACTGTTTTAATAAATTGATTGCTGTTGGATAATTGCTTGCCGAAGCCTGCTGAACTGATTGCCCATATAGTAATTCGTCCTGAACAATATTCTGCTGCTGCCCTATATTGCTTACCGGTATATATTGATATACTCCGGCACCCCAATCGAGCATTACAGAGTCAAGCTGAGATATTCCAATATTGCAAGTATAGTTTCCGCCCTGCCAAATTACATTTACCGGCGTTCCCTGACTATTTAATAAATTACTAATGGGGATGTTTGTATTATACCAGCAGTTTTCTCTTACGTAGTAATCGGTGCCTTGAATTGATAACGAACCATATAAATGAGTACTTGCCGCATCTGTTTTATAGAAATTGTTATGTCCGAAATCTATATTTGCGTAACTGGTAGAATTGAAATTCAGTGTATGAGAAACAGTTGAAGAAATATTATTTTCTCCGCCAATCCAGAGTAATTGATTGCTTCCATAACCCGATGGGGACATATTAACTACTGCAGATGAAAGAAGTGTCAATCCTGCATCTTTCGAATATATTCTGTTTCTGAATAGTTCAGGGTTTCCCTGATGAATCACGGCACCTTTGCCGTACGTTTTTCCCTGATTATCGAAATTGTTATTTGATATTGTTCCCGTAATATATCTTCCGATAAAAGGTGAACTGCTTGAATTGTAACAAACATTATTATTAACTAATACAGGCAGAAATGAAGATACATAGTTGGCAATTATAATGGAATTAGAGCCGTTATTTATTTCATTATTGATAACTCTAATGCTTGTCACGTCTTCTGAGTTTCCGCCGCCATTGATTGAAAATGTTAGAGCATTTCTTAAATAAACTGCAGGTGTATTTGATAAATCCGAAGGCATATTAATTGTGTTATCGTCAATTAAAAGATTAATTGCGTTATTCGTCTTTATCGCTGTTTTACCTGAACCCGTCAGATTGAAAATATTCTGTTTTATAGTTTTCAATACCAATGCCGAGCTTTGATTTTCACACTTAATATCTATCGGATATTCTGCTCCGGAGAAAGTGCAGTTTTGTATTGAATCCGTTCCGGAATTTTCGAAATACAATCCTTTCCAGATTGAATTTTGTGCCGCTGAAAATGTAGAACCGTTGGCTTCCAGCTTTGCTCCGTTTTTGAATTCGATACTTGCATTTTGTCCTAAAATAATATTTGAGTTGCCTGTTATACTCAGATATGACTGTATTCCATCGAATATCAGCTTTGAGTTATTTGCAATTTCAATTGTCCCATTCGTTACGTTAATATATGCTCCGTTATTAATAGTGTGAATATAGTTTTCTGCTATAACATGATATTTTCCTCCATCGCTAATATTCAGATGAAAGTTGCTCGAATTTGAAATATTAGCACCATAATTTTCAAATACACCTACATATTTTACTATAATTTTTGATTGATTGTGAGTTATTAAGTTTGAGCCGTTTTGCAATATCAATTTACCTCTATGGAGAGAATCGATTGAAGATATTTCAACATCTATTTCGGAATTTTCACCCAATTCCAATATACTTCCGGATTCAGCTTTTAAAGAAGCATAAGAATTTATTACAACTCTGTTATTGCTGTCTATATCGTCTGAGTGACCTAAAAATATTTTACCTGCCGGATATTTATCATCCTGAGATTTAATTATTAGTTCATTTCCTGCGTTTGAATTGTAATACTTTCCGAGCACGATTCCGTTATACATATAGTCTTGATTTGGATTATCGGTTGGTTCATTTCTTAGTACGGAAAGAGTTACTCCGGGAGATACAATTATTTTTGTCGGATTTGGATTATTTACACTGAAAATTGACCTGTATGGCGGCGAAATTACTCTTTTTTTAATTGTAAGATTTAGAGTTAAAACTCCGTGCCGCTCATCATAATATCCGGTTTGCGGCTCCTCGAAAGGATATGGAAATGCATGATTTTGAATAAGAAAGAAATTTTGACTTTGATTTAAATAGTCGCAGTGAATACGTGAATCTAACGGGAAATAATCACTGTTGTATTTCAAAGATAAAGTATCGAAGTTCTTTAAAATAAAACCTCCGGAAGGTCCAAAGTTTTTTTCTCTGGTATGATTATTGTTAATAAAGGAGTTTGGTTCCCAGGGTATTGCTAAATATGCACGAAGGGAATCGTAGTTTATTGGGACATGGCAAGTATCACAAATAGCCCATTCAAATCTATAACTATATCGGTAATGGTTTGATACAGTGTCGTCATATAAATAAAAATACAAATCACTCTGCTGCAACCCACCGTAGTCAAATTCCACTAAGCAGGAATCAATCCTTTCTGTTCTGAGATTTTTAAATATTATTTTATATACTCCATAACCGAAAGAACCAAAAGAACTAGGATTACCACCCAATTCATCAGAATTCCAACCCGGATAGGATGTTATATTAGGTGGCAGAATATTTTTGCGTTCTAAAATATCCGGTTGCTTATAATGGATTCCATTATTATAATTATAAGAATTATTATTTTGAGAAATTATCATTGTTTTTGCAATCAATGAGTAATAATTGTTACCGTTAAATAAAGCTGACACAGGATGAAGTAAAACTTCTAATGTATCAGATGTAAAGTTAAAAACTGTTATTTCGGTGTTAAATAATTCAGGTTCGTTTCCCTGAGCGTAATTTATTTTAGAAATTAATGCTAAAATAATTAATATAAATACTATATTTTTCATTTTGATTTTTTTTACTTTAATAAAATAATTTTTTTTGAATTTGTAACAACATCCTGACTTCTTAATCTTACAAAATAAATACCGCTTGGATATTCATCAAACCTGATTCCCATTTCATACTTTCCGGAAAATTGTAAGTTGATATTTTTATTTAATATTAATTTACCAAGTGTGTTATACACTTCAAGTATGATTTCAGGATTTTTTATTAATCCGGTATTTAATTCTATTTGAACTTTTAATTCTGAGTTAAATGGATTTGGATAACAATTTGAAATTTTAAATCCATCCGGTACTTCGGTTGATATTTGATTTATCCATACTCCGCCGGAAGTGGTTTTGTATATTTTACCATTTCCTCCGCTCATAAAACCATAATCCGGTGTAATGAAAAACATACTCAGGAAACCATTATTATCTGGAATATTTAGGGAATACCAGTTTATCCCTGAGGTTGTTGTCTTAAATATTACGGTCTGACCTGATAGATAACCTGAATTTTGATTAACAAAAAAAACATCGTATAGCATATAATTACCTTCAAATATGTTTTCCCACGTAATTCCACAGTTTGTTGTTTTGAAAACAGCAGAATGAAAAAATACATCACGTCCGCAAATAAAACCTATCGTATCATTAATAAATCTAACAGACTCAAATCCGAATTCACCCAAATAGTGATATGAAAAGTTTTGACCGCCATTTGTTGTTTTATATACACCTCCGGAAGCAGATGAAAAAAATCCGGTGTTTTGATTTATAAAATATACACCGTGAAGATTTCCTTCTAAGTCTGCTTTCAATTCCCAGTTAATGCCGCCATTAGTTGACTTGCAAACATATCCATACCTGCCCGCGGCATAACCGGTGTTTTCATTTATGAAGTACAATGCATTATATATTTGCGTGAGACTGTAATACGGGGGTATAACGGATTGCCAGTTCAGACCACCATTAGTCGTTTTAAAAATCCTTAAGTATCTTCCTGAGACAAAACCAGTGTTTGCATTTACAAAATACATTCCATAAATAGTTGACCAATTCCAGCTTATTGTATCTGACATTGTATATCTTTGCCAGTTTAGTCCCGCATTTGTTGTCTTAAAAAAACCCGCACCTTCTGATGATTCGCCGCCTGCAGCAAAACCTGTATTTTCATTAACAAACTGAATTTTATACAAATTCATAGAAGTATTCGTCTGGTAAACAGACCATTGTGATTTCAAAGTAGTACTGAATATTACTAAAATGATGAGTGTATATATTATTCTTTTTTCCATTTTGTCAGAATTAAAAGTTCATAAAAATTTCAAATTAATCTTTTTTGAGATTAACTTAAATCCGATTCGTTTTTCTATGGCGCTCTTGTCATATTTCCTCCGTTTTTTAAATTTGGTTTAGTATAATATTTTTTCTCTGTAAAATTTTTTTATTGTCAATTTACAATTGCCCGCCTTCTTCTCGTTATTTTTATTTGAGCATTTCATTTTTTATTTTTAGATGAATTTTATGAAAATTCTTTTAATTAAAAAAGATAACTTTTTTTGATTTTATAACGCCATATTTGCGAAATATCTCTTTTGAAATCGTAGTAAATGCTGTATTACCATAGAGTTATGTTTATCATTAGCTGTTTATTTTATAACACTTTAATAAAATTTATTTTTTAAGTTTGAGTTCGTAGGCTATTTCTGCTCATCATTATTCTTTCAATTTAATAAATTTTTATTTATTAGTAAAACTAACTTATTGCCATTCTTGACCCGAAAAAATTGCCTTTTTTCACCCCCGATTTAGCTTAAAATACTGTTATTTCATATTTTAAATTTTTGGATTTTCCCGTTTTCTTACTTTCTCTTTTAATGTAATTCTTGTTTATTTCTTCACCCTGATATATTACTTTTTTAGAATAACTCTTTTTACCCCAAGCATAATAAAAAATCCCTTTTCCCATATTTCAGGAAAAAGGGATATAAATAACTTTTTACTTTTTGCCCTCCAAAACAGGAGTTTTGGAAGGAGTAGAAAAAATTTATATTTATAATAAAAAAAGCCGATGAATAAGGATTTTCACCGGCTTTTTTTCGTTGGGATATAGATTGATTTTATTTCACAAGAATCATCTTCTTTGTATTTATAACTTTTCCGTTAACAACAAGCGAATAAAAATAAACACCGCTTGATAAGTTTGAACCGTTGAAGTTCATTTTATAATTTCCGACATTTAAATTCATTCCGCTTATTTCAGTTGAATATTCTCTTCCGGCGATGTCATATATTTTCAGAGATACTATTCCTGAAGAAGGAAGACTAAATTCTATTGTTGTTACAGGGTTGAAAGGATTCGGATAGTTTTGCTTTAAAGAATAATTTTCCGGAACTGACGTTTCATAAGTGAATCCGCCTGTAGTAAATCCTTTTGCATATTTAAATACCTGAGCTCCTGCTGTATTTCCGGAAACTGCATAAACAGTATCGGGATGAACCATTTTTACTTCATAAGTTGTATATCCGCCTGTGTTATAAATCTGCCAGGTAGTACCGCGGTTTGTGGTAATTCCTACAACACCTATTACGGCACCTGCAACTCCGTTGTTTTTGTCATACCAGTCAGTGCAAAATATTGTTCCTGCTTTAACAGGGAAGTTTAAAGAGTCCCAGGTTACACCGCCGTTCGTGGTTCCGTAAACCTGTGAATTATTTCCGCCTGTATATACTGTTAATGAATCAACCGTTTTAATTGGTGAATACGATGTTCCAGAAGGTCCGATTGTCGAAGTCAAAGTCCAGTTATCGCCGCTGTTTGTTGTTTTTTGAATGCCCGTTGAATGAGTCATATAACCTGTATTAGCATTATACATATCAATCTTAACACCTATAGGACCTGTGTTTGCAGGAGTTTGTTCGAACCAGTTAACACCTCCGTTAGTGGTTTTGAAAATTTTTGTAACACCGCCAACTGAAGGAGTACCGCCAACAATCCATCCGGTATTTTCATTTATAAAATTCACACCGTTTCCAAAATATGGAGATATAACAGGATTATTTGTCATACTTGTATCCCATGAAACTCCGCCGTTAGTTGTTTTAAAGAATGCACCAAATCTACCGGATATCCATCCGGTATTTGAATTTAACATATCAATATGAGAAAGGTTCTGATAAGTATAAAGATTTGAACTTGCCCAGCTCTCTCCGCCGTCAGTTGAATAGATAATCGCATCTGTTGAAAATATACTTGTTCCCATTGCTATTACTCTTCCGTTGCTATTTGCATAAAGACTACCCATATTTGCCAAAGACCTTCTATACATAATGCTGTTCCAGTTTGCACCGTTGTTTGATGATTTTATCATTTCACCGTATGTTCCGACAACCATCATATTATTGCCGTTTTTATCAAACCTATATGCATTGAAGTTAGTAATGGTTGAAGCACCTGCATAAGAAATTGATGTCCAGGTAGTTCCATTGTCGGTTGTTTTAAACAAATCCTGAGTAGATGAAGTATATCCGGAAACATAAACATCACTTCCTTCAACTACGATTGAATAAAGTGAGGAAGTTGTTGGGGGATTTGTTCCTGTCCAGTTAACCCCGCCGTTTGTTGTATAACGGAATAAACCGCTTGAGCCGCAAACATATCCGGTGGAAGCATTAATAAATTTTGAACCGTAAAGCGTATTTGTAGTACCGACATTTGAAGTTGTCCAGTTCACTCCGGCATTTGTTGTCATATAAACATTTCCCGAAGAGGAAGTACCGAGAATATTATTTGTATCCGGAGCATAAACAGAATAATAAGTGGCATTAGGAACGTTTGTTACCAAACTCCAGTTTATCCCTGCATTTGTTGTTTTCATTAATTTAAAGCCCGTATTACCGGAAAGATAACCTGTTGAGGTATTAATAAAGTGGAAACCGTATGTCCACCCGGAGCCGGTTGAAAGTATTTGAATTGTATCAAAAGATACGCCGCCGTTTGTAGTCTTTGCAATACCTCTTACTGCCTGCACACCGAGAAAACCGGTATTGGCATCAAAGAAATATCCCGTGAGATTATTCTGGTAGATACCGGAACCGGGGTAAGACGAATAGCCATAACCGCCGACTGAAACTTTCCAGTTTGCACCTGCATTTGTTGTCTTCATAAAAATTCCATAATCACCTGCCGCATACCAGGTATTGGCATCAATCATTTTGAACCATCTGAGAATTTGTCCCTGTGGTTTTGGATGAATCCATTTCCATTCCGGAGTTGATTGAGCAAAACTTTCGGCAAAGTAACCAGCCGCAATTAGAAAGACGAGAAAAGTTAAGATTTTTTTCATTTTAAATTTGAATTAATTTAAGAATTATTTTATAGTACTATATTGATTTATGATTTTACTTTTTTATATTTAAAACAGTGTGTTTTTATGCTGCTGTTATTGATGCCGTTAATATGAATATCCGAAAGGGAAATATTTAATAAGCCGATGAACCTTTGCTTTGAATTTTTATATATTGCTTTAAATAACAGTTTCGATTTTATATTGTCTGCGTATTTTTCCGTTAAAGAAATAAAATATTCGGAAATATTTCTGTCGTATTCCGTTGATGCTTCAAAGATTATAGCAGTATTGAAATTATTAAGTTTTATTGTTTTTTTGTCGAACAGTTTGTCCGGTTTATAAAGATGGCTTAAACCGGAATTGTGATATTTTAAAACAGGGTTTGATGAAATTCTTTTCATAAAATCTTTTTTGGAATTCCAGTCCGAATAACTTATAAATCCATATTTTGATTCTCCGGAAATATTCTGTATTAAAGTTACTTCTTTAACTTCGTTAACATCCCTGTAAATTTTATATACTGACTTCCAGGTACTTATAAAGGTTTCCGGAGCAGGCATTACCTCAAACGGTTTAATAAAATAACATCTGTTACCGGTTGTATCTGTTTTAATATTTTCTTTGCTTCTACTATTCATAACTGTTACAAAATACTTTTAATGATATTTTTTTGCAAAGAAACAATGTGCGATTTGTCCCCAAATATTTACCTGAAATATATTGATATTTGTTTAATTTATGTCGAATATTACAAAAATATGCCCCAAATGAATTATTTAATTTTGTATGAGATATTTTAAAATTTTCGGGATATTATCGTCTTTTACGGCGATTGAAAGAAAGGAGTTTGAGCAGTTTATACAATCCCCATATTTTGCCCCTTCAAGAGATTACATACCGGTACTCAAGGCAGTATTGGAATTTTCAAAGGATAGTAAAGATATTTCAAATATTAGCAATGAAGATTTTTTCAAGAAAATATTTCCGGTTAGCAAATATAACAATAAAACTCTCAGGAACCGTTTAACCGAATTAACCGTACTTGCCAAAAAATATCTTATTCAAAAATCTCTTGAACGTGACACCAATCTTCACGATTTACTTTTATTAAAGAAACTGAAAGATAATAAACTTTATGAATTATTTTATAAAGAATACCAAGGGATTAATAAGATCTCTGACAAAAAAGACAGGAAATCACATTCAATATCGGAAGCTAAACTACTTAATATTTTTGTAAGTCTGGAAAACAACAAATTCGAAAAGATATTTGAATATTATGCGGATTATGCAGATTATTATATTTCAATGTTTTTTGAAACTTATTTTGAGATTATGCTTGAGTTTGAATCGGAGAAACAATATAAAATAGATAATTCAAATAATATAGGGTTTGAATTAATAAAGAACTTACGGATAGAAAAGTTTATTAAGTCGCTTGAAGAAAAAGACAAAGATAGGTTTTTAAAGATAATTATTTTTTATTATTTATATAAAAGCTATACTGATTTTAACGATGAGGTGTCTTATAAAAAATTCAGCGATGTGTTTTATAAGAATCTCGATAATCTTTCGGGTAAGTTAAAAGAGGATATATTCGGTTATATGATAACAAGGTATCTTTATATGGTTAATTCGGGTAAGCCGGAATATTTAAAGGAAATATTTAAAATATATAACTTAAAATTAGAGCTCGGGTTATTTTCCGAGTTAAAAGCCGTAAGATATCCTGCAACAGCTTTCAGAGATTATATTGTTGTAGGACTCAGATTAAAAAAATATAAATGGGTAAAAGATTTCATTGATAAATATTCCTCTGAACTGCCGGCTGAAATAAGAGACACGGAAGAAGTTATGGCTTATGCAAGGTTATATTTATTTAAGAAAGATTACGTTAGTGCATTAAAAACCATTACAGGACTTAAATCAACAAATTATCTTTATACGCTTGATGCATCCAGAATTAAAATGAGAATTTTTTACGAAACCGCCGATTTTGAAGAGGGCTTCCTTGAACTTGACAGAGTAAAGCATTACTTAAAAAATAACAGGAAAAAAATTGCGGCAACAGTAAGAAATTATTCAAAAGATTTTGCGGATAATTATAATGCACTTTTAAAACTGCGGTTAAACCCAAACAACAAAGAAATAGACTTTTTCAACGACAGGATTCAAAAAAACACATCTTTTGTACTGAGAGACTGGCTTATGCAAAAAATCAGAGAACTGAATAATAATTGAAATTACATATTTCTGAAATTATTGTTTAAAAACTTTCTGTCTTTTCGCCAGTCTTTTCTTACCTTAACAAAAAGGTTTAGATAGATTTCTCTTCCGAGAAAGTTTTCGATTTCTTTTCTTGAAATCGCACCGAGTTTTTTCAGACTCTCGCCTTTTCTGCCGATTAAAATAATTTTCTGAGATTCCCTTTCTACAACAATACTTGCACCTATATAATCTTTTCTGCCTTCCCTCTCTTTAAATTCTTCGACGTCAACAAAGACGCTATAAGGAATTTCTTCCGAATAATATTTCAATACGTTTTTTCTGATAATTTCCGCTGCGAAAAATCTTTCGCTTCTGTCGGTCATTGTATCTTCGCTGTAAAAAAATTCTCCCTCGGGGAGATTTTCAATTAATACTTTCTTTAATTCGTCAATATTGTAATTCTCAAGAGCCGATACCGGAACAATAGTCTCATAACCGCATTCTTTATTCAGTTTTCCTATTGCTTCTATTACTTTATCCTGCGGAGCAACATCAACTTTATTTAATATTATTATACGCTTTTTGCCTGAAAGTTCTTCTTTGAAATCAGTGTCAAATTTAATTTGTTGTTCAATTGAGTAAGAATTTACATCAAGTATATTCATCACTATATCTGCTTCTTCAAATGATGATTTTATTTCAGACAACATAAAAATCTGTAATTCATATTTCGGGTCAAGCAATCCCGGGGTGTCATTAAAAACAATCTGGTAATTTTTTTCGGTCAGCACTCCCATAATTCTGTTCCGGGTAGTCTGTACTTTTTTAGTTACAATGGAGAGATTATAATTAAGCAGAACATTCATCAGGGTTGACTTTCCTGCGTTGGGTTTGCCTACAATCGTAACATAACCTGATTTTCTTTTTTCGGGAATTCCGGAGTTGTTTGAGTTATCTGTCAATAATTTTAATTTGGTTTTGTGATGATATAATAATTTGCGGTTTTCCGTTATATAACGAAACTAAACCGGTGACTTCAATTTCTTTACCTTTATATTCGTTCAATTCGCCGAATTCCTCAAGAGCATCCGGGAAAATAACGGCAGAAAAATTTTGATTGGGATAATTTTTTCCAAAATTCAGATAGTTCACTTTTGGTCTTTTAACTACGGCGGAAACTTTTCCCGTTACGGTTACCGTTTCCCCGCTGTATTTTTCGGCTTCTGTATCTTTTACAATTAAATTTCCGGTATTGGTTTGAGTTTCAACTTTTGGAGCAGGTGTTGTAATTTCTTTGCTTTCGGGTTTTTCAATTACAATATCCTGCTTTTGATTTTTATTTTGACATCCGTTAAGGACAAAGAAAAAGAAAATCGCAAATAAAATTATTTTTTGTTTTTCTCCCATTTTTCAAGTGTTTCTTTATAGTATTCAATTGTTTGTTCTTTTAAAGCAGGATTCATTTTATAAGATTTTTCGAAGTCTTCAAGTGCCTTTGAATAATCACCCATAGCAGAAAGCAAAATACCTCTTCGCAAAAAACATTCGGCATCGTTTGGGTCAAGCTCAACTGCTTTATTAAAATCAATCAGAGCATCTTCGAATTTATTCTGGTATTTGTAAATTGTACCTCTGAAATAATAATTCTTTGCGGCATTGGGGAGTAACTCCATTGCTTTTTCAACGTCCTGCAATGCCAAATCGTACTTATCCCTTGCAAGATAAAATGCTCCCCGATTCCAGTAAACCTCAACTGCATTGGGATTAACACGCAATGCATTGCTGTAACAATCCAGCCCTTTAGCTTCATCGTCACCTATGATATAAAGAACGGCAAGTGTTGACCACGCAGTAGCATCTGTGCTATCCAGTTTCAGTGATGTCAGTAAGTCTTCTTCCGCTTTGATTTTATTCCCAAGCATAAGATTAACTGCGCCCCTGCTCGAAAAACCTTTTGCATATAACGGGTCAACTTCAATTGCTTTATCAAATAATTTGAATGCAGTTTCTGTTTGTTTCAGTTCAAGCATCGCAGCGCCTAACGAAACATAGCCCTTTGCATTTCCGGGCATCAGTCTGATATATTCCTCATAAAACTTAGCGGCAGTTTTCCAGTCTTTAATAATCATAGCATCGCCGCCCTTATCATAAATTTCTTCCGCGTTTTGTGAAAATGCATTTACAAAACCAAATAAAAACATTACAAAAATAAATATTACTTTTTTCATTTGATAATTTTATCTTTATAGGAATTTAATAAAATTAAGCCTTTATCGTTAAGCCGCTTTGAGAAATAATTTTGTTTAGCAGAAAACACAATGTGTCTGCATTCCGGCATTAAGTTGAACTCCATATTTTTAACACTTTTTCCTCCGCGGAAAAATTCTATGGAACCGTTATAACCGCATTTCAATTTCGGCGTTGATTCATCAGATATTCCGTCAAGAAACATTTGAATTGTGTCTTTGCTGTCTATCGTGAATATCATATTATCCCCGCCGGGTGTACTTCCTCCGTCTTTATAAAAATATATTTTTACCCTATCGCAGTCTTTCAACTCCTTCATCAGAAGAGAACGTTCTTCGTCAGAACAGGAGTTGAAAAAAAGCAATAGTATTGCGAATAATAAAACTTTATTCATTTTAATAATTATCTATTTGAGCTCTTTGTAATTTTCCGGAGTAATCAATATAGACTGCTTTCCATTCGGTATAGAATTCATATACAGTCCATCCGCCTTCTCTGTGTCCGTTACCGGTTCCTTTAACTCCGCCAAACGGCATGTGAGCTTCGGCACCGATTGTCGCACCATTGATGTATGTTATACCTGCCTGAATATCTCTGACCGCTTTAAAGGCATCGTTTACATTCTTTGTAAATATGCTCGACGATAATCCGTATTCAGTATTGTTAAGAATTTTTATTGCATCGTCAAGAGATTCACATTTAATTACGGCAAGTACCGGACCGAATATTTCTTCTTTAGCAAGTCTATGCTCGGGCTTTACACCGGTAAATATAGTCGGCTCATAAAACCATCCTTTTTCTAATCCGGGTCCTTTAGCAATTTTTCCGCCGGCAACAAGTTTTGATTTATCTTCGTTTATTCCGATTTGTACATAACTGTCAACTGTATTGCGTTGAGCTTCACTTACGCAGGGACCGACATCAACACCTTTATCGTTACCATATCCGAGTTTAAGATTTTTTACTCTAACGAGCAATTTCTCTACAAACTCATCGTGAATATCTTTATGAAGTATTAATCTTGAAGTGGCGGTACATCTCTGACCTGTTGTTCCAAATGCACCCCAGAGCACTGCATCAATTGCCAAATCAAAATCTGCATCAGGCATTACGATTTGAGCATTCTTTCCTCCGAGTTCAAGAGAAATTCTCTTTAACATTTTTCCGCCTGCTTCGTTTATACGCTTTCCAACTTCGGTTGAGCCGGTAAACGAAATCAAATTTATATCGGGATGAGCAAGGAATGCTTCACCGACAACTCTGCCTTTTCCGTGAACAAGATTGATAACGCCGGGAATATAATCTTTTCCGAGAACAATCTTCATAGCTTCGTCAATTATTTCAACAAGCGTGGTTGCTGTTTTCGGTGTTAATTCTGCGGGCTTAAATACAACTGTATTTCCTGTTACAAGTGCGGGAAAGATTTTCCAGGTCGGGATTGCCATCGGGAAATTCCACGGAGAAATTATTCCTGCTACACCTATCGGCACTCTGAAACTAAGATTCATTTTATTAGGCAATTCACTTGGAGTATTAATTCCAAATAATCTTCTGCCTTCGGATGCGGCATAATATGCAGTATCAATTCCTTCCTGTGTATCACCTTTTGTTTCCGCAAATACTTTTCCCATTTCGCGTGTCATTTCAAAAGCAATTTCATCTTTTCTTTCAAGCATAATATCGCCTACAACTTTGAGAACGTCACCTCTTTTAGGTGCAGGAACCAATCTCCATTTTTCAAATGCTGTTTTCGCTGCAGCTACTGCTTCATTTACATCTTTTTCGGTGGATGTAGGAAATAATCCTATTAAATCATCGTTATTTGCGGGATTTCTGTTTTCGTTATATTTTCCGCCATCGGGTTCTTTCCAAACTCCGTTTATTAAGTTTTTAAACTTTTCCGACATATTAATTCTCCGGTATTTATAATTTATGAATTGAGTAAGTTAATAATATACTTTTTTATTATAAATGCAATTTAATTTCTGCATTTTTAAGCAAGTCCAGTAACTGTGCCTTTCTGAATGGTTTCGGAAGATAATCATCAAAACCCTGTTCAAGAAATTCTTCCCTGTCATTATTCATTGCATAAGCCGTTACCGCAATAATTTGTGTGTGTTTATATCCGTCAATTTCTCGGATGCTTTGCATAGCTTCTACGCCGTCAGGACCTTTTCTCAAATTTATATCCATTAATATTATATCATATTTTATCTTCGTTACTTTATTAATTGCTTCCTCTGCAGTTTCGGCAAAATCAAGAATATAAATATTATCAAAAAATGCTTTTACAAGATTTCTTGCATCAATATCGTCGTCAACAAATAATATACTTATTCCGGGGTTTTTGGTTTGCTTTGTTTCTCCTTTTTGTTTCTGTTTAGAAGAGAAAAGTGTTTTTCCCGGAATTGATGATTTCATTAAAGGAAACTTAACAGTAAAGACAGAGCCTTTATTTTCTTCGCTTTCAAGAGAAATCTCGCCTTTCAGCAAGCCGACATATTTTTTTGTAATTGTAAGACCTAAACCTGTTCCTTCAAAACTTCTGTTAAAACCTTCGCTAACCTGCCTGAATGCTTCCCAAATCCGCTGCTGTTTACTTTTTGGAATTCCTATGCCTGTATCTGAGACTTTAATCACGGCGTTTTCATCTCCGGCATTAACTTCGACAGAAACAGAGCCGGCTTTGGTATATTTCAGAGCATTGTTAACGAGATTATTCACAACGCTGTTCAGTAAATTTATATCCAGCAAACAATCAATATTATCACGGGAAGTAATAAATCTCAAATCAATATTTTTTCTTTGGGCAATAGGCGAATATAATCTGACTGTTTCTTCGATTAACGGGACAATGTTGATTTTTTTAAAATTCAAGTCAACCATTTCCGCTTCCAGCTTTGAAATATTCAGAATCATATTCAGTGTTTCGAGCAATCTGTTCCCGCTTTTATTTATAGTTTCTGCCATTCCTTTAAGGTCAGAATCAGATGAAAGCTCTTCCTGCAATAATTCCGAGAATCCGAGAATTCCGTTTAACGGAGTTCTTAATTCATGGCTCATATTTGCAAAGAAAACAGATTTAACTTTATTCATCTCTTCTGCTTTCTCTTTAGCCCTGATAAGCTCCTCAATCATTTTTTTCTTTTCCGTAATATCTTCTTTAACCGCAATGAAGTGTGTAATTTTCCCATCTTCGTTTACTATAGGAGAGATTATTGCATTCTCCCAGTAAAGCTCTCCGTTTTTCTTTTTATCGTGAAATTCTCCGCGCCAGTCCTTTCCCGATTTTATTGTTTCCCATAGTTTATCATAGAATTCAGGGTTATGCTCACCTGATTTTAATATACGCGGATTCTGCCCGATTGCCTCCTCAAGAGTATAACCGGTTATGGCAAGAAATTTAGGATTTACAAACTCAATATTACCGTCATAATCCGTAATCACCACACTGATTGGGTTTTGCTCTATTCCTTTTTTTAATTTATTTGCGATTTCATCGGATTTCTTTTTTTCTATGTAAATGCTTATTTGACTCGCTATCATTTCAAGGATTTCCATACTATGCGTATCAAGTGCCGCCGGATTTTCGTAATTCTGAATAACTATCGCACCAATAGCTTTTTCATTTATTATAAGCGGCACCCCTATCCATACTTCCGCTCTTTCGCCGAGGAGTTTAATGCTTCCGTTTTCAGCAAGCTGTAATATATCGTCTTTATAAAGCAATAAAGATTTTTTCTCCTTTATAACATAACCCGTTAATGATTTCTCTGCAGACCATTCGAGTACGTTATCTTTTTCATCACTTCTGTAGGGTGCTTTCAGCATATCTGTTTGCTCATTATAAAAAGCAACAAGAAAATTTGTAGTATCAAATAAAGCGGATAATTCTTTTCTTACAACTTCATATAATTCGTCAATACTCTTTACCTTTACAACTGCATTGGCAATATTATATTGAATTTTTCGCGTGATTTCAGGAATTTTTCTGTCTGTAATATCTTTTACCGTACCTCTAAGTTTTACAACTTCTCCGTTTGAGATTATTGGCTCGCAAATAACTCTAACCCATCTGTGATTTCCTTTTGCCGTTATAAACCGAAACTCCGAATCAAAAGAACTGCCTGATTTTATGGAATTATTAAGAGCGGTACTGATTTTTATTCTGTCATCAGGATGATAATAATTAATTGCATCATTATACTCGGGCGGAGCACCGGTTTCGTCTTCTTCGTGAATTCTGAATGTTTCTTCTGTCCATTTTACTTTATAAGTTTTCACTTCAAGTTCCCATCCGCCAACTTTAGCCATCATATTTGTGGCTTTTAACAGCTCTGTTTTTTCTTTTATAATTTCATTATATCTTTTTATATCCGATATTTCGCGGATTATTGCACCTATTCCGATTTTACCGTTTTTGAACTTAACCGGAAATTTTTTTACAACAAATGTTGAATTACCTATTTTTTCTTCGTTTATGTATGAATTCCCCGATTTTACAACCATTAAATCCGATTTTCTGCAATTATCGGCGTTTTCTTTATCCATAAAATCATCATCGGTTTTATATAAAATATCGGCTTTTTCTTTTCCAAAGAATTGTGTAAGCTTATTGTTAACAATAATATATCTCAACTCTTCATCTTTGATAAAGACAATATCTTCGTCTTCGTTTATAACTTCATAAATCAGCTCTCCTATGCTGTCACCCGATTCGAGTATTTTTTGTAAAATAATATCGCCGGAATTAGAGTTTTCTTCTTTGTCCATTATCAAATATTAATTCATCAAAATTAATTAATAATTTCCTTAAAAAATAGTTGTTTTACAGAGATACATTTCTGAATTTATTTCTTCGTCTTTTTTTATGATTTTACAGCAAATTTATTATTATGACTAAAAATTTTGACGTTATTATTATTGGCGCAGGCATTGTTGGACTTGCGGCAGCGTATGAACTTATTAAAAAAAATCCTGCTCTGAGAATGTGTATTATAGAGAAGGAAAACGGTGTGGCAAAACATCAGACAGGCAATAACAGCGGCGTTATACATTCGGGAATTTATTATAAACCCGGAAGTCTGAAAGCTGTTAATTGCAGGCGCGGATATAAAATGTTACTTGATTTTTGCGATGAATATAAAATCGAATATGATATTTGCGGAAAGGTAATAGTTGCAACGGATACACACGAACTTCAGGGATTGAACAATCTTTATAAACGCGGAATTGAGAATGAACTTGAAGGACTTAAGCAGTTGAGCAAAGATGAATTGAAAGAAATCGAACCGCACGTGAACGGGATTAAAGGTGTATTGGTTCCTCAAACGGGAATTATTGATTACAAAGATGTTTCGAAAAAAATTAAAGAACTGCTTGAGGAGAAGGGTGTTGAGTTTCGATTTGAAGAAAAACTTGTTGATTTAAAAATCCATTCAGCGGTTGTTGAAGTTATCACGAATCGCGGATATTACGAAGCGGGAAAGGTTGTTACGTGTGCGGGTTTACAATCTGACAGAGTTGCAAAGATGACGAATCCCGGAATCAATATTAAGATAGTACCTTTCAGGGGAGAATATTATACGATAACACCGGCTCGAAGAAGTTTGGTAAAAAATCTTATTTACCCTGTTCCTGACCCGCAATTTCCTTTTCTCGGAGTGCATTTTACGCGTATGATTGACGGCAAAGTGGAAGCAGGTCCAAATGCGGTATTTGCTTTTAAGCGTGAAGGGTATGATAAGTTTGATATTGATTTCCTTGACCTTGCGGATAGTCTCTTCTGGAAAGGATTTCTGACTATCGCAAAAAAATTCTGGAAAACAGGTTTGATGGAATTTTATCGTTCGTATTCAAAACCTGCCTTTGTGAAATCGCTTCAAAGATTAATTCCCGAAATTCAGTCTGCAGATCTTGAGCCGGGCGGTGCGGGAATCAGGGCGCAGGCTTGCGACAGCAACGGAAATTTAATTGACGATTTTTTATTTGTGGAAAACGAGCATATCATTCACGTTTGTAATGCACCTTCGCCTGCGGCAACCTCTTGTTTCTCCATCGGCAAAACCATCGCAGAAAAAGTTATCCCGTAATTTCTACAAACGTTAAACTCCTGACGGAGTCAACCAATTCTGTCATTCCGGCGAAGGCCGGAATCCATAGAGTTCGTAAAGAGCTTTGGAACGCAGATAACACGGATTTTACGGATTTTCACAGATTTCTTTTAATGCTCTGTCATTCTGGCGGAAGTGAGTTCTTTTCATCCCGGCTTGTCGGGACCGGAATCCACATTCGTATTATCTACAAACATACGACTCCCGACGGAGTCGAAGAAAAAACATTAGTGCTACGGTTTTTTTTGTTTTTTTGCACCCCGTAGGGGTGCTATGTTTGTAGCAAGAAGAAAGTCCACCTGTTCCGACCCAGGAGGAGTCGCACGTTTATATAAAACATTCATTATCTACAAACGTACGACTCCTAACGGAGTCGAAAAGAAAGAAACATTCGATTTCTACAAACGTACGACTCCTAACGGAGTCAAAAAGAAAGAAACATTCGATTTCTACAAACGTACGACTCCTAACGGAGTCGAAAGAAAGAAACATTCATTATCTACAAACGTGCGACTCCTAACGAAGTCGAAGAAATCTGTGAAAGGAGTTTATCCCGACTTGTCGGGACAAAATCCGTGTATTCCGTGTTCCGAGCTCTTTAAACTTGATAAACTTTATAAACTTGATAAACTTGACAAACTAACCAAATCCACATTCCCGCCCGAAAAAATAATTCCGACTTTCTTTCCCCTGAACTCATCCCGCCTTTTCAAAAATGCCGCAAACGCAACGGCACTGCTCGGCTCAATAACTATTTTCAATCGCTCATAAACCAAATACAACGCAGACATAATCTCTTCATCGCTGACTAAAATTATTTCCTTTACATATTTTTTAATAATCGGCAAGGTCTTATCCCCAAGCGTCGTAAGCAGACCGTCAGCAACAGTTTTTATAAACTTCGCTTTTTCAATTTTACCGGACTTCACGGAATAAACCGCATCCGCCGCACCTTCCGGCTCGCCGGCGAATACCTCTGTGCCCTTTGAAAAATACTCCGCACTTAAAAGCGTCCCTGAAAGCAAACCTCCTCCTCCAACAGGTGCAAATATCGCATCAAACTTCCCTGATAATTTTTCATCGAAATAATCTATCATTTCCTTAGCTGCCGTTGCCTGTCCGGCAATTATCCGTTCATCGTTATATGGATGAATGAACTCCGCTCCCGTTTTCGCAATCACTTCACGCATTGTATCTTCCCTTGCCTGTAAAGTGGGCTCGCAAAAAAATATCTCCGCTCCGTAACCCTTAACCGCATTCACTTTCACCTTCGGCGAATTTTCCGGCATTACAATATAAGCTTTTGTTTTCAATACCTTAGCTGCATAAGCAATTGCCTGTGCATGATTTCCCGAAGAATGTGTGGCGAGTCCGTTTTTTAATTTATCTTCGGGTAATTGCAAAGCGGCATTTAATCCGCCTCGTATTTTAAACGCACCGATTTTCTGAAAATTTTCGCATTTAAAAAATAATCCGGCACCGGAAATTTCATTTATTAATTCCGAAGTTAATACAGGCGTATTATGAATATATTCCTTTATTCGTTCGTGAGCGGTTAATATTTCACAGGGAGCAATTTCCATTTACAAATCGTTTTTTTCAAAAATATGTGACCTAAGTCAAAGAAAAAATTGCAATATTTATGTAGTTTTGTATATGATTAATTCTCCAAAAAGTTTAGAATTTTTTAATTAACCAAAAAGAATATAATTTGAAAACATTATTTACATTTTTTGTTATGTTATTTATACCCGGATTTTTATTTGCACAGGCATATAAAGTTTCCGGTACAGTGAAAGATGCAGAATCAGAAACAGGTCTTTCGGGAGCTATTGTTGAATTAACGGGCGGATATAAAACAGCAACTTCTTTTGACGGAAGTTTTGTTTTTGATAAAGTCCCGACGGGAAAATACACAATTTCAATTTCATATATCGGCTTTGAAACCAAAACCGAAGTAATTACGGTTGATTACAATTCGACCGGATATGTTTACTCTCTTAAATACTCTCCAGTTGAAACCGGAGAAATTAAAGTCAGCAGTGTAAGACACGAACTTTTAGTAAAAGATATTCCAATGCCTATGGAAATCGTCGGCTCGGATTATATACTTCGTTCACCTTCAAACTCCGTTTCGGAAATATTAACAGTTAAACCCGGCTTATCAATTACACGTGACGGAATATGGGGAAGCGATATAAGCATACGCGGACTGAGTAAATATAACGTTGTTACACTCGTTGACGGAAACAGAATCGAAACCGCAACAGATGTAAATGCAAGACTTTCAATGATTGACCTGACTGACATAGACAGAATCGAAGTTATAAAAGGCGGCTCTTCAACTCTTTATGGAACGGGAGCTACGGGCGGAGTTGTAAATATTATAACTAAGGGCGGTATTTTCGGAGCTTCAAAATTTCTAAGCGGCTCGCTGCTCGGAGGTTATAACTCAGTTAACAATAACGGGCTCGGAAAGCTCGGACTTGATTTCTCTCAATCCCGCTGGTTTTTCAAAATTAACGGAATGTACAGAAAAGCCGATAACACCGAAACTCCTCAGGGAGAATTAAAAAACAGTCAGTTCAGAGATTATTTTGTATCTGCAACTGCGGGCTTTATACCCTTTAAAAATCACGAAATAAAACTTTCTTATCAAAGATATGACGGCTATGATATAGGCATTCCGGGAGGATTTCCGCTGTTCCCAAATCAGGCAAAAGTAACATATCCGCGGGAAATAAGAGATTCCTATGCGACTGAATATAAAATCAAGAATTTATTTCCGGCAATGAAAAATCTCTCCGTGAAATATTTCTATACATTTATTTTAAGAGATGTAGAAAACCTGCCTTATCAGGTAAGCATAAAGCCGCCGAGCGGAACCACTCCGAAACAGCGAATCACAGTTGAAAAAATTCTTCCTGTCGGGAAGCATTACGTAAACGGAATTCAATTGCAAACAGACTGGGTACCATTTGACGGACATTATCTCGTAGCGGGAATAGATGTCTGGCAAAGGAATGTAAATTCCAACAGACAAAAAATTCAAAAAATAGAAAACCTCAGCAGTGTCGGAGATACGGTAAAATCCGTAATCAATAAAACCATCGGTGAAAAGCCGATACCGGACGCATCTTACAGAAGCATGGGATTTTTTGCACAGGATGATATAAAACTTCCGATTGAAAAACTAAAACTAACTCTCGGAGCAAGGATTGATAAAATAGACGTTTCAAACTCAAGAGCATTACAGCCCGTTTATGATATCACAAACGGTATTTACAACTCAACGCCTGCAGGACAGAAAGTTATCTGGGAAGCAAGAGACGCAGATAATGTAAGCTGGAGCGGCAGTATAGGTCTGCTTTATAACGCTTTTAAAAATATTGATTTCACGCTCAACGTATCACGCTCATTCCGTTCACCCGCAATGGAAGAGCGATATCAATACATTGACCTCGGAAGTGTGCTCCGTGTTGGAAATCCCGACCTCAACCCCGAGCAGGGATTGTTCTTCGACATCGGTTCAAGAGTATGGCTTCAGAATTTTTCTTTTACGGGAAATATTTTTGCAAATTATTTCACAGACCTTGTTGTAGAAAAACCCGGAACATACGAAAACAGAAATGCATTAATAAAACAAAATGTAGGTAAATCGAGAATATACGGATTTGATTTTGATTTGATGTATAATTTCTACGGCAGCTATGTAGCTTATGCAACGCTCTCTTATGCAAGAGGTGAAGATACCGAAACAGATGCGAGTTTGCCCCAGATACCTCCGCTAAACGGAAGAGTTGGATTCAAAGGACAATTTTTAAAATATTTAATTGCTGATATTAATACGGTTTTGTTCGACAAGCAGGATAACGTTGCGGCGGGAGAGCTTTCAACTCCGGGCTATGCAGTGTTTAATCTGAATTTAAGTTCCGCACCGTTTAATCTAAATTACGGAACGGTAAGATTTTTTGCCGGCGTAGAAAATATTTTTGATATGCAGTATAGAAATCACCTTTCCTCAAACAGAGGAACCATCTATGCTGAGCCCGGCAGGAATTTTTATTTCAAAGCAGCTTTAGAATTTTAGAAACACAGATAACGCAGACTTTCTCTCCTTACTAAGCTCCAGCTTAGTAAGGAGAAGCTCCGGCTTAGTAAGGAGTAATCAAATCTCCGCCTTTTTTCTTCCCCAAAAAATTACTAAATTTGGCAAAGCACTTAACAAAAACAATAAAAAAATATGAAAGCCAAAATTTTAATCCTCGCATCACTTTTTGTTTTTCTTAATTCTTCTTTTTTAATTCTTAATTCCCAAAGCCAATGGGTTAAACTTCAAAACTTTTCCGAAGGTCAGGTTTATAAAATTTTAAATTACAACAACGACATTCTCGCAGGAGCATACAGCGTTTACAAATCTACAAACCTCGGAGAAAACTGGACAACATATTTTCAGGCTACATCACCCGGAACCAACGCTCTCAACACTGCCAATGGAAATATCTGGGTCGGAAATTTCAATCAAACTTATTACACAACCAACAATGGGGCAAATTGGACAAATGCGAATTTCACAAGATATACATATGACTTTGCTTCAATCAATAACAGGGTTTTCGCAGGAACCGAGGGTTATAAATGTTACTACACCGATAACGGAGGCGTAACCTGGGGTCAATGCTCTGACATCTGGAATGACGTAAAATGTTTCACCGCAAACGGCTCAACTTTATTTGCAGGAACTACTCAGGGCATTTATTACACAACCAATAGCGGAATAAACTGGGTTTTAACTTATCCCGGATATTTAACTGCTTATGAAATTAAATTAATTAATGGAATATTATTCGCCGCAACTTATGACGGAATTTGGAACTCAACAAATAACGGATCAAACTGGAATCAGGTTTCAACGGGAAGTTTCAAGGCATTGGAAAGTTTTAATCAACATATTTTTTCCGGCTCATCCAATAATGGTTTTTACGTTTCAACAAATAACGGACTCAACTGGACACAGCGAAATGAAGGGCTGATTAATACATCAATTAATTCTCTCGCAATAGCAGGAAATTATATATTTGCGGCAACAAACGGTGACGGAACCTGGAAAAGACCACTAACGGATATAGTCGGCATCTCGCAAACAGGTTTCGAAATTCCTTCAACTTATTCACTCCAACAAAACTATCCGAATCCGTTTAATCCGGAGACAAAGATTCAGTTTCAAGTTCCCCCCTGTCATTCCTGCGGAGGTGAGTCTTTTGGCATCCCGATTTATCGGGACAGGAATCCATTTGTAATTATTAAAGTCTTCAACAACCTCGGCAAAGAAGTTCAAACTCTTGTAAATCAAAACTTACAGCCCGGAACTTATCAGGTCAGTTTTAATGCGGAAGGGCTTTCATCAGGAGTTTATTTTTACAGAATTGAAACAAGCAATTTTACAAGTACAAAAAAATGTGTATTAATAAAATGACGGGTTGCAGCGAAGCGGAAATCCCCTAATCTGATGCCACGGCAGACTGACGCCCGGCTATCTTGTCAATCTCGATTAACAACCATTTTTTCAAAGTGAAATTATTCTCTTTCTCTATTTTGTGTTTCAGGTAACTAAATCTTTCAACATATTTCTCTCCAAAGTCAGGTTTAAAATATAAATAAATAAACTGTTTGTAATACTTCAACATTAAATAATAATTTTTTTTCATAGATTTCGTCAGTGAATCTTCTTTCTTCAATAAAATTTCAATTGTCTCAACCGCTCTTTCAATCACCGCCTGATTTATATCGTTATTGCTTCTTTCATTGCTTGCAAGTTGTTCAAAATGTAACTTCAGCTCAAGACCGTAAAGGTGGTATTTAAATCCTACCGGTTTTTTGCTTAACGAATTAATACACTGCAAAGATTTTTTTCTCTCGCCAATTCCGTAATAATAAAACGCCAAACCAAAATTTACAATATCTTTTGCCTCTTCCGGATTTAACTTTGAGGAATACTTTTCGATAAAGCTGTGCAGCTTTTCAAACTGACCTGCCGCATAGCTTCTGAACACATAATTCTGAAATGTTACTGCAGTCATATATCTTTCCATATAATATCGGTAATATTCCTCATCAATAAATTTTTCGCGCAGTTCAAGTCCTTCTATGGTGAATTTTGTTTCGCCTTTTAGATTGCCAATAATTGCTGAGTAATTAAGCAAACTGTTAAAATAAAAATGCATTAATTCATTATCCAGATTATCTTTAAATTTCATAAAATAATCTTTCAATGCGTAATATTTGTTTTCATCCTCATAATTATTAAAAGTATTATAAAGTAGATTCACCAATTTAATATATCTGAATTGCAAACTGTTTTTATCCAAACAGTGAATTGCTTCTTCAAGCACACTATATATTTTTTCAATATTCAATGGATATTTTAACTTATCGCTGATACCTTTGTTTTCTCTATTGATAATTTCATTTACAAAATAAAAAACGGATGCCTGATATTGATGAATCAAAAGATTTATAACAGGCATAATATCATTTTGATTAGTGTAAACATTCTTCTCGGTAATAATCAGCGACTTCTTGCAATCACTGTTAAAGAACACATAAAGAAAATAGTCCTGAGAAATTCTTACTCCTTCTTTGAAAAATCTTTCATTGTCCTTAATATTTTTTTTAAGCAAATCAAGATATTCGTTTTTCAAAAGATATTCATTCAACTTAATGTTCATAAAAACTTCATCATTCATCACAGATTTAAACATAAAATATTTTAAAGCATTTGTGTTTAATTGTGAAATATAATTCTGAATTGTTTTATCTGAAAAACCCGTTGCTTTCCTGAGTTCGGAAATCATCTCATCGCTCTGATTCAAAAGTATTAAATCTTTATTATCCGAAATAACTTTGAAAACCTCGCAAAGAACCTTCCTTTTATTTAAAAATGAAGATTGAAGAAATTCATTGAATTCTATAAAATCATTCTTAGAAAATTTCTTAAAAATATTGAATGTTAATTCTAATGCCATGTTATAAAATTTTGGTGTTATAAATTGCTTAAATACATAAAAAACAGCAACATATAGTCATTTAATAAACGCCGAATCCCGAATTTGGTGTTATAATATCAAAAAAAGTTATTTTTTAAAAGCCAAAAAAGATAATTATTTTTGAATAAAGTATAAACCAAGCAGGGGCGGCACCGAAAAAGCCTCGATCCCGCCCTTGTAAGGTTTAATGGAATAAGCAGAAATTAGTAGTAATTTATTTAAGTGAAAATATGAACTTTCAGATATGAAAAAAGCGTCTTCAGGATTGGCATTCCAACCTTGGAAATAGGGGTCTGAACCTTCAGGATTGACATTCCAACTTTGGAAATTTACCTCAATAATATAAGCTTCTTCGTTTGCGAAAAATCGCCTGCTGTCATTTTATAAAAATATATTCCGGTTGTCAAATCATCTGCTTTAAAAATAACGTCATAAGTCCCAGCTGATTTATATCCGGAAACGAGTGTTCGAATTTTTTTTCCGCTAATATCAAATATTGATAATTCTACTTTGGAGGGCTTTGTCAGTATATATCTGATTATTGTTCCTGAATTAAACGGATTCGGAAAGTTCTGCTCCAGATAGAATTCTTCAGGTATTGTTCCGATATTATTTGTTATTGAAGTTACTCCTCCGGTAGTTGTGTATAGAATTCTTCCGCCGCCGCCGCATGTCCAACCTGTATAGTCGTTAATAAAAAATATGGTTCTTTGATATGCAGTTGATAGGTTTTGATTTATCCAATTATAACCTCCATTTGTACTTTTAAATAACCTGCCGTATGTTCCGCCTGCCCAGCCGGTATTCATACTCGAAAAACAACTGCAATAACATTCATTTGCACCCAATACAGTAGCAATTGAATCCCAACTTGAACCAAAATCAATTGATTTGTAAACTTTATTGTCACTGCCCACAACCCATACGTATTGATTGTTTATTACATTTAGTTTCTCAAAACTACCTAATACTCCTCCGTTTGGCAGTTGTATTTGAACCCAGTTTAAGCCACCATTTGTGGTTTTAAACATACCGGAACCATCTGCACAGATAAGTCCGGTTAACGAATCTTTAAAATATATATCATTGAAATAACCCCAGAAAACGTAGGTGGAATCAAAGGTCGTTCCGCCATTTGTTGTTTTGTAGATATAATAAGCCGTTCCGCCAATCCATCCGGTATTTGGATTAATAAAAAATACCGAGCGTTGACTGGGACCTTCTCCCCAGGGACCATTTTTTATTACAATCCAGTTTTCACCGCCATTTGTTGATTTTAATATTGTCTCAAAAAATCCCACGCAATAAACTGTATTGCTGTCAACCACATACAAATCATCAAACAATTTATTAGTAGCCGGATGTGAAAGACTTATCCAATTATTGCCTTTGTTGGTTGTCTTCAATATTGTACCGCTTCCGCAGACATACCCGGTATTTTCATTTATGAATTGAATATCATTCAGTATTGCTGTTGTCCCGGAATTCTGAATCATCCATTGAGCAAAACAATTAACAATTAATATTGAAGAATTTAAAATTACGAACAGGATTGCGAATGTAAATATTTTATTTTTCATATTATTTAGTTTTATTTTTTCAATCAATTTTTATTTTCAATCTACCATTAAAAAGATTTTACAGATATTTATTTTATCAAAACAAGTTTCTTCGTTTCCGAAAAATCGCCCGCTGTCATTTTGTAAAAATATATTCCTGAAGAAAGCCCTTCCGCATTAAAACTTACCTGATATGTTCCGGGCTGTTTGTATTCGTTGACAAGGGTTTTTACTTCTCTGCCTATTAAATCATATACAACAATACTGACATTACCGCCAATTGAACATTTAAAATTGATAATTGAAAATTGATTAAACGGATTCGGATAGTTTTGGCTTAGGTTAAATTCCGACGGGATAAGCTCGTTTTCAGATGATATATTCACTATTGATTGCCCGCCGGTTGTTGTATGCATTATTTTTCCCGCTCCTCCTGAGCCCCAGCCGATTGAATCGTTATAAAACCATATTGCTCCCCAAAATCGCTGGTCTCCGATTGTGTTCTCACGTATCCAGTTATAGCCGCTGTTTGTTGTTTTATACAAATAACCGTATGAGCCACCTGCCCAGCCGGTATTTATATCCACAAAATATGAACTATAAATTATTGATGGCGGATATGCCGGAATAAATGATACTGTATCCCAGCTATCTGCATAATTAGTTGAGCGATAGACTTTTTCGCCTCCTCCAACTAACCATACATAATCACCTACTACCGATATTTTCTGAAAAGGATATAACGCAGGAACAGGTACCTGAGTATTAAACCAATTATATCCTCCGTTGGTTGTTTTATAACATACTCCATCTCCTGTTGCAATCCCGGTTAATGCATTTTTAAACTTAATATCATAGAATTCAAACCAATCGGTTGGAAATGAGTCTAATGTTATTCCCCCATTAGTTGTTTTGAAAATACTGTATCTTGATGATGCCCATCCGGTATCTTTATTTAAAAAAAATAAAGACCCGAAGCCCGGATGA
>CALKAJ010000263.1 GCA_937983305.1 uncultured Ignavibacteriota bacterium
GAAGGAGAAATAAAACCCGAGCACGTTCTATATGGATACACTGCAGGTATTTTCCCTATGGGTATTGAGAACAGCGACACAGAGCTTGAATGGATATACGCAAACCCGAGAGGAATCATTCCAATAAACAATCCGCGAAACAAATTCAAAATCTCCCGTTCTCTTAAACGAACCATCTCAAAAAATATTTACGAAATTAAGATTAACACCTGCTTTGAAGAAGTTATAAAGCAATGCTCACTGCGAAAACCAACCTGGATTAACAGCTCTATTATTGCTCTCTATACCAAACTTCACGAAATGGGTTTCGCTCACAGTTTTGAAGCATACTCGGAAGGAAAACTTGCCGGCGGCTTATACGGCATCTCTGTTAAAAAAGCTTTCTTCGGTGAATCAATGTTTACTCTCAAAACAGATGCTTCTAAAACCTGCGTTGTTTATTTATATGATTTCCTGATTGAAAACAATTTCAAACTTTTCGATATTCAAATGATTACTCCGCTTTTTAAAACCTTTGGTGCCATTGAAATTCCTTTCGGAGAATACTCGGAAATGTTAAAAAATGCTATATCGTAATACACTTTTACTTAATTTTAAATTTTGTACTTTTATATATGCAAAACATATATCCACTACAAATAAAGAAAACAAATGACGGAAAACTCACAGTTAAGTGGAGTGACGAGCGTTTTGACGAAATCACTCTGACAAAACTTAGAGATGAATGCCCTTGTGCCGACTGCAAGGGAGAATCCGTTATCTTAAATAATTACATCCCTATCAAATCACCTTTCAAAGCCGCCGGCTTTTATGAAATCGGAAAAATCGAATCAGTTGGCAATTATGCAATTCAAATTCACTGGAAAGACGGACATAATTCCGGAATTTATTCCTGGGATATTTTAAGGCAAATAGGTGAAAATAAAAAATAATTAATAATATGAACAACATTCCCGGTAAATCAGATGATTCGAAAGGAAACAATTCTGAAGGGAGAAATGTTGTAGGGAGAGACAAAACAAACGAAGATTTGATAAAAGAATCTGTATATCAATACAGGCTCCTGTTCGAGTTATCTCCGTCAGGTATTTTAATTGAAGATAACAGCGGTAATATTCTCGATATGAACCCGGAGTTTTGTAAAATCATCGGTTATAAAAGAGAAGAATTACTCGGAAATAATATTAAGATTATTGTTCCCCACGATTATCGCGATGAAGTTCAGAAAAGAATTAATTTCATCCTTGAAGGAAATGTACTCTATAGCATAGTTACAAATATAAAAAAAGACGGCTCCGAAGTATTTATGGAACTGAGAGAAACGAGTTTTTATCTTCCCGACGGTACCAAAGGAATACTCGTTATATGCAACGATATAACTGAAAGAAAAAAAGCAGAAAGAGCTCTAAAGCAAAGTGAAAATTTATACAGAAGTTTAATTGAAACTTCACCCGAAGGAATTTCCCTCGGCGATTTAAACGGGAATCTGTTTTTCATTAACGACCAGAAAGTTGCACTCTTCGGTTATGAAAATCAGGAAGAACTTTTAAAGAAAAATATTTATGACCTTATTCACGATTCCGATATTGAGAAAGCAAAAAAAATCGCCGAAGAACTTCAGAAAAACGGGTATATTACAAACTCTCATCTAAGATTTAAAAGAAAAGACGGCTCATATTTTTACGGCGAACTAAGAGCTAAAGTGATTTATGATGATAAGGGAAATCCCTCAAGAATGATAGATGTAATTACTGATATAACCGACCGCAAAAAATATGAAGATGACCTGAAAGAAGCAAAGATTAAAGCGGAAGAATCGGACAGATTAAAATCTGCCTTCCTTGCAAATATGTCTCACGAAATCAGAACCCCTCTAAACGGAATACTCGGATTTGCCGAATTATTAAAAGACGAAAATGTTTCGCAGGGACAGCGCCGGGAATTCCTTGAAATTATTAACAGCAGCGGAAGACAGCTCCTGAATCTTATTAACGATATTATTGATCTTTCTAAAATTGAAGCAGGTCAGATTGAGTTAATGGAAGCCGATTGCAATATTAATTCACTTCTCAATGAAGTATTTGCATTCTTCCAATCTACTAAAAGCGACTCCGGCAAAGAAAACATTGAAATAAGATTCAAACCGGGGCTTGAAGATTCCGAAAGCGAAGTCAAAATTGACTCTTTCAGATTAAAACAAATTCTGAATAACCTTTTAAGCAATGCTTTGAAATTCACACATCAGGGATATATTGAATTTGGATATAACCTTGTTGAAAACAATCTGGAGTTCTTTGTAAAAGATACAGGTATCGGAGTTCCAAAAGACAGTATGGATATAATTTTCGAAAGATTCAGACAGGCAGACGATTCTCACTCAAGAATTTATGGCGGTACAGGTCTTGGTCTTTCAATCTGCAAAGCTCTTGTGGAATTAATGGAAGGTGATATTATTCTTTCCGGAAACGAATCTGAAGGTTCAAAATTTATTTTTAAACTTCCATATAAAAAGTCCGACACTGTAAAGACTAATCCGGAAAAAAATATTCCCGCACCTGTTCAGGGTGATTGGAGCAATAAAAAGATTTTAGTTGTTGAAGATGATTTTAATAATTTCCTTTTTATAAGAACCGTTCTGAAAAAGTCCGGCATAAAAATTCTCAGAGCTGAAAACGGCGCCGATGCAGTTGAGATTAGCAGAAACGAGCCCGATATTGATTTGATAATGATGGATATACAACTCCCGAAAATGAACGGATATGAAGCAACAAGAGAAATCAGAAAGTTTAACAATAATATCTGCATCATCGCACAGACAGCGCACGCCTTTTACGAGGATAAAAACAAATGTATCAGTGCAGGATGTACTGATTATTTACCAAAGCCCATTGAAAAAGATATGCTCTTCGCTATGCTTGAAAAATATTTGAATTGATAATACGGTATTAATCTTCAATTTTTACTTTCTTCAGCTCTCCCTCACTTTGTGCAATAATTACGGTACCCGTAGCATCGGAGATAACATTTGGAATAGTTCTGCACATATCAAGAAGCCTGTCAACCCCGATAATTAATGCAATCCCCTCTTCCGGAATTCCAACCGATTTTAAAACTACAATCAGCATAATTAACCCTACTCCCGGAACCGGTGCAGTTCCAATCGAAGCAAGTAAAGCAGTCAGAATTATAGTCAATTGCTGTGTAATATTTAAATCAAAGCCATAAACCTGAGCAATAAAAACAGCGGCTACAGATTGATATAATGCTGTCCCGTCCATATTAATCGTTGCTCCGAGCGGCAAAACAAAGCTTGCTATTTTATTGGAAACACCGAGTTTTTTCTCGCACACATCGAGGTTCACCGGTAATGTTGCGGCAGATGAACTTGTTGAAAATGCAACAGCCATAGTCTGCCGATGTGCTTTGAAAAAATCCCTGACCTTCATTTTCGTAAATATTTTTAAAAGAGCAGGATATAAAAATGCCGTAATCAAAAACAATCCAAGCAATACTGTTAAGGCATAAGTAATAAGAGATTGAAGTATATTAAAACCGAATTCGGCAACTGTTGCGGCAATTAAAGTGAAAACAGCTATGGGAGCGAGAAGCATAACTTTTTCAACCATATTAATCATTGCTTCGCTAAGTCCTTCAAAAAAATTAATTATGGTTTTAGATTTTTCTTTCGGGATTGTTGTCAGAAATACTCCCGTTATAATTGCATAAAAAACTATTGAGAGGAAATCCCCGTTTGCAATTGCATTAAAAGGATTTTTAGGTACTATATTTACAAGAAATGAAATTATATCTATTGAAACATTCTGCTCTATTTTAGAAGAAGCATCATCCTGAAATGTACTTAGCAGACGGTCTCTTGTTTCTGCAGGCATATATTCTCCCGGCTGAATTACGTTTGCAAGTACTAATCCGACAGTTATTGTAATGGCGGTAGTCAGCATATAGTAAGTCATTATCTTTCCGCCTACCTTCGCAACGTGTTTCAAATCGGTGAGCGAAGCCGCTCCAACCAGCAGCGATGCAATTACAAGCGGCACAGCAATCATATTCAGAAGACGGATAAAAATATCACCAATCGGTTTGAACATCAAACCCAAAGATTTAACTTTATCTATGTATGTAATTCCGTCAAATCTTTTTTTCGAGCCGTCCGGAAAAACCACTTCCGCGGATATTTGCCCGGAATTAATATTTTTGGAAAGTACCTTAAATTTTTTGGAAACAATAATTTGTTCGGAAGTATTTATTACACTTAAAACAGAATCCCCTTTTAAAAACTTAAACTCCGACCAGTTCTCAACATCTTCAGACCCTGCGGCTGATATTATCTCAACCTTCTTTTGATTAACCGAAAACAAAGCTCCAAATATTACTCCAAGTATTAATGCTATTACAATCTGATTATGAAGCTTTATTTTCGGTATTTTCATTTTTTAAAATTTAATTAAAAGTCATCCATATCGTTCATTTCGTTTTCATTGTTATTCTCTCTCTGTCCTCTTTTCTTCTTGCCCGGACTTGATTCGTCATTTCCAAATCTATATGTAACTGTAAGCATAGCCATCCTTGAATCTCTTTTCCTCATATTCTCCGAAATGAAGCCTGTTCCATTTGTTGTAAACTGAAACTTCTGTTGATTAAATAAATCCGATACTCGCAAAGATAAACTTAATCTTTTAAAAAAGAAATCTTTTTTGAAAGCTACATCAAATGACTGGAAAGGCTCTGTTATTCCCTGAGCACTTACTGTTCTTCCCATATAATTATATGAGAGCTGAAAATCGAATAAATCCGGGATTGCCATATTCGACATCAGCTTTGCAGTATATGAATATGTGCTGTTATTAAAGTCTTTTGAGCCGTCATTTCCTTCAGTATCCATCTTGAAATAGCTGAAGTTAATATTTGTATTCCACCATTTTGTAAATGATGCCTGAGAAATAAATTCAATACCGTAATTGTATGTCTTACCGAGATTCTTAAATGTTGTTAATGATACGCCTGTGGAATCAACCGTTCTGTATCTGTTAATAGGGTCATTTACATTCTTAAAAAATACCGATGCAGTTACAATTGCAAAATCAAGATATTTTACATAAGCCGCTTCGAGCGAATTAATATACTCGGGGTTCAAATACGGATTTCCCTGTCTCAGATTAAGCGGATCTGAATAGTCAATAAACGGATTAAGGAATCGCATATTTGGTCTGTTAATACGCCTCGAGTAATTCAACTGTACTTCATCTGTTTTCCCGAGTTTCTGAGAAAGGAAGAGACTTGGAAATAAACTAAAATAGTCGTTATTGTAATTTTGGTTATTCTGCGCAATTTGAAAATCTACTTTTGTGAATTCAGCTCTTAATCCTGCCTTGTAGCTGAAATTTTTATATTTATTTGAGAAAATCAGATATCCTGCGGGAATGTAATCCGTATAATCTGCATTATTGTTTCTTGCAACATCAGGTGTCCAGATATTATTTACGTAATCAAAATAAGTGTAAGTCTGGTCGGCTAAAATATTTCTGTAATTAAGCTTCAAACCCGTTTCCAGCTTAGAATCTTCGCTAAGAGGATGAACATAATCCGATTGAAAGGTTACGAAATTAAACTTCATATTCATATCGTTTTTTTCGAGAGCAGGAGTGTTATTGAGCGGATTTCTGTTTGCATCGAAATACTGTATGGTTAAATCTTCCACTTCATCATCTGTATTTCTTGAGTAAGAAAGCGAACTTGAAAGTTCCTGTCCTTTCTTTTCGAAAAGCAATCTGTGTATAAGAGATAAATCAATATTTTTACCTGATTCATTATCTGTTGACCTCGAATTGAACAGCGAGTTTATTACACTGTTTATATTTTTAAATTCACTCCACTCCAATGAATTTCTTTCTCTGTCTCTGAAATTTATTCCGGTAGTTAATGCAAGACTGTTTTTCTTTGTAAAATTATATTCAAAACCGGCTGAGAGGAAATGGGACTGCATCTTGTTATTAAAATCAAGTGACTGGTCTAAAAATCTTAATGAGTCACTAAAGAAATTTTCTCTGTATCCGTCGCCTGTTCCGGTCATCGTAAACTTTCTCCAGCTGTAATTCAGAGAAAGAGAAAATTTTTCGTCTTTTAAATTGACACCTGCATTAATATTATACCTGTCGTTAGTACCCGAACTTATGCTTAAATTGCCATTATATCCAAAGCCCTGATTTTGTTTCAGAATCAGATTAATTATTCCGCCGATACCTTCTGCTTCATATTTTGCAGATGGATTATTTATCACTTCAATTTTTTCAATTGTACTTGCGGGAATATTTTCAAGTACAGTGTTATCGTCTCCGCCAAAAAGTCCCGACGGTTTTCCGTTAATCAATATTTTAATATTTCCGCTTCCTCTGATGCTAACGTTTCCATCATTATCTACAGTTACCGAAGGGATGTTTTTCAGTACATCGGTTGCGGAGCCTGTCTGACTTACAATATCTTTTTCAACATTATAAACTTTTTTATCAACTTCCATTGTCATTATTGGAGCTTCGGTTACCACTTCAATTACATCTGTCATCTCAGTACTGAATGATAAATTGACCGTGCCTAAATCAATATCTTTTTCTTTTCCTGTAATCATGACTTCTTTACGATAAACCGAATTATATCCGATATAACTGACTAACACATTATATTTACCGCCCTGAACATTTTCAATTATAAAGTATCCTGCCTTATCGGTCGCTCCTCCGGCAACAAGCGTGGAATCCTTTGCCTTGAAGATTTGAATTGTAGCTGATTCAAGGGGGTTACCATTACTCTTATCCATTACAAATCCGGAAATTGAACCGACAACATCCTTATTGCGTTGCGCGTATGCTTCGGCAAGAAAAGTAAGAGACAAGATAATTATTGCTAAAATAAATTTATTCTTCATTTTTGTTTTTTTATTTAAAAATAGTTAAATCAATTCTTTATATATTCATCACACTGTAAAAACTTGTATCAAAATGTAACAAGTCATTTTTTAGGGGGAATTATAGATACAA
>CALKAJ010000264.1 GCA_937983305.1 uncultured Ignavibacteriota bacterium
ACGTGTGCTCTTCCGATCTATTAGTAGAGTAGTTTGCAATCATATAAGCTGTACCTGTTGTATTCAAAGTAGTGAAAATAAATCTGCCGTCTTTATCAATAGCCGGACCCGGATCACTTGTTGAACTCGGCATATTAGGTAATAAGTCGGTACCATACCAACTGACACCGCCGTTAGTTGTTACATAGCAACCCTGACCATAAGTACTGCCAACAGTAGTATTAGCTGAGCCGAACATAACCAATGGGTTTTGCGGGCTTCTTACAAGAATAATTTCGTCTTGCTGATTTGAGTTTGGTAAAACCCTTATATTAGGATTAATAGCATAAATTCCAAATGGTGACATTAAATATTTTATTACAGTATTTAAGTGAACATAAGGAGCTGTAACCGGAAGTCTTTCGTATTATCCGATAGGAGGTTTTGGAAGTGCTTTATTTTCAAGCACCCACTTTTCTTGTGCGTTTGATACGCCAAGCATTAAAAAGATGAGAAGAATTTGCGGAATGATTTTCTTCATTGAAAGAATTATTAATTATTAAAAAATATTTAATCTGTAATTTATCAAATAAAAAAAGCAAATCAAAAGTAAAAATTTATATACAAATTTTATCATAATTTTCGTGAGGTTATAATTAAAAAAACTCCATTTTTTCAGAATTTTACAGATATTCCACCAACACTACGCTGCACTCGTAACATATTAATAAATATACGTGTTACGCTGACCTAATGATAATATTATTTAGGTTTCGGCTTTAACGACATTGAAGTTAATCAGTTAAAGCAAGCGTATGATTGAAAGATTTTTTTTGTCTCAAAATGAGAAAGTGAGTCTCAAATTGAAACAAATGCTTGAGTAGTTTTTTACATTTTTCAAACAAATGTTGAATTAAAATTTGGTACAATAATTGTAGTAGATTTGTAATGTCGAATTAAAGACAAACTCAGATGGAAAAACTTGAGGAAAACATATTAGTAGAATACTTCACAAGAATAAATGTACATAATACATTTTTAATTCAGCGGCTCTTAGTACTACCAATACTAAAAGCTTTAAGCTATATCAAAACCAAATTTTAACAAAGGAAAAAAGCAATGAAAACGAAATTCAATCTTCTCATCTTACTCGGGTTAATACTAATATTGGTTGGAGATACACTGGGGCAAAATAAAACTTATTATTCTATAGAAACGAAACCGGAATATATAGGAAGTTGGAATACGGATTCACTTGGTGGAGGAACAGCACCTGCAAGCTTCGATTTGGGAGATACTTTTATTATAATAAGCGGAAAAAATATGGTGACAGAAGCAATATGGTCAGTTTCAGGAACGAATTCGAAAGTACAAATTCAAAGCGGCGGAATTTTACAAGCAAATCATCCAGTAACCTTATCAAACGAAACAACATTCCAGATTGACAATGGCGGAAAGTATATTCATAACAATACATATGAATACTCAAGTACGATATTTCAAGCAGGAACAAAAATTTTTCTTGAGAAAAGCGTATTTGAGATTAAAAAATCAGCAGCCAGTTTAGTCAATACCGGAGAAATATCATTTGGAACATTAGTAATTGACTTTAGCACAGGACAAACTGAGAATGTAAATTTTAATTCAAATGTTAATATTATTCAGGATACATTAAAAATAAAATCAACAAACGGAAAAATTTTCAGCATGGCAGATCAAAATAACCCTCTTACATTAAATATTTCAGGTAACTTCATAATTGAAGGTGGCATTTTTAGTTTTTGTGAAGGAACTAGTTCAACAAGCAGAGCTTATATAATGAATATAAACAAGGATTATATTCAAAGTGGAGGGGAATTCAAGCATAACAACACACGAGCAGATTCAAAACTAAAAGTCGTATTTAAAGGAAATGGGAATTCATTCACTAAAGCAGGAGGTGATATTGATACTAATAATATAAACTGGGAAGTTAACATAAGTTCCGGAACCTTTAATATAAACTCAAACTTTAAAGTATCAACCCCAAGCACATTGACGTTGACAAATGGGACATTAAATATTGCCGCAGACAAAAGGTTAACTGTTAGCGGAGAGATTGACTTCAAAGAGAACATCATCACAGGTTCCGGATATTTCGAATTAGCATTTGAAGGCAAGATAAAAACGAAGCATCTCGAAGGTATAGTCAAAGAAATAGGTACTTATGCAGGTTCAATCCAGGTTACAGGGAAAAGAGATTTTTCACAGGGCGGAAGTTATGAATTTAATGGAGCTAATTTACAAGAAACAGGAACTGCAGTTGAGTCATGCAACGAATTAAGAATAAATAATAATGAAGGAATAAAACTCACAAATAAAATAGTAGTAAATGGAACATTATATTACTACAAAGGAACAATAAATAACAATGGTAAATCTATAGAATATGGTTCTATTGCAACTCTGAGTTATTTTAACACAACTGAAGTTCAAACAACAGATAACGAATTTCCAAATTCCAGTGGACCAAAACATTTATATGTAGATGCAAATTCAATTGTAAAGTTACATTCAAACAGAACTGTTAACGGAAATGTAGATTTATACGGAATATTTGATACGCAAAATAATTATATTAACGGAACAACCGGTACTTTTTACGTCTATGGGACATTGAAAACCAGTAATACATCAGGAGTGGAAGGTTCTATTCAGAAGGCGAATAAGTATTTTGATGTTACAGCAAAATACGTTTTCTACGGTAGTGAAACAAATCAGGTAACCGGACACAGTTTTTCGGAATGCAGGAGCATTCAGATATTGAACTCCAATGGAGTTACTTTAAGTAATGATATAACCCTTACACAAAATTTAGATGTTTCAGGCGGAAAACTGATTTTAGGCAATAAGAATGTAACAATAGGTGCAGATGCAATAATAACAGGTTACGGTTCGAGTTACTATGTTAATACTAACAGCACAGGATTAATGTACAGATATTGCAAAACAAATGCAGATGCACTATTCCCTATAGGAAACACAGCATATAACCCTGCAACTGTTAGAATAACAGGCGGAGACGAAGGAAATTTTTCGGCAACGGTAAAAGATTCATATACTAACAATCCACCCGACCCGACAAAATGTGTAACGAGAGAATGGAATGTTTCCAATAATACCGGCGGAAGTCCGACCGTTACATTAAAATTCCAATTTAACACAGGAGAATACGGAGCTAATTTCCAACCTGCAGGTCAAATAGTAGTAGGCCATTATTCAGGCGGAGCATGGACAGAATTACCCGCAACAATTTCAGGAGGAGAAGCATCATACTTAGTTGAAGCAGGCAGCATCAGCAGTTTCTCATATTTTACTGTAGGAAATCAGGGAGCAATGCCTGTTGAACTTATGGCATTTTCAGGAAATGCTGTTGGAAATCAGGTAAAACTTTCCTGGTCAACATCTTCCGAGATTAACAATAAGGGATTTGATATAGAAAGACAATTCTCTTCAAACGGAAATTCTTATTCAGAATGGTCAAAAGTCGGATTTATTCAGGGAAACGGAAATTCGACCGGTATTATCAATTATAACTTCACTGATAAATGCACGGAAACAGGAAAATATAAATACAGATTGAAACAAATTGATTATAACGGAAACTTTGAATATCACAACCTTTCAACTTTAATTGATGTCGGAACTCCAAAGAAATTTGAAATTTCACAAAACTATCCGAATCCGTTTAATCCGACTACTAAAATTGATTTCACCTTACCAAAAGACGCAAATGTTTTAATAGCAATATTTGATATAACAGGAAAAGAAGTTCTTAAAGTAGTTAACGAAAATATGAAAGCAGGTTATTATACTAAAGATATAAATCTCTCCAATCAATCGAGCGGAGTATATTTTTACAGAATCATTTCAACTGCAGGTTCTGAAAAATTTGTTGATACCAAAAAAATGGTACTCCTGAAATAAACCTACGCACGAAATCCATCTGCCTCCCTATATAAGAAAAGCTATCACCCGTGCCGGATGATAGCTTTTATCTTTTTAAATATCTTTGTAAATTTTATTTAATCAATATCATTTTCTTTACATCAAAGAACTCAGGAGATTCAAGCCTGTAATAATAAATACCTGATGAAAGTTCGCTTCCGTCAAAGTCAACAATATAACTTCCTATTGTTTTGAAATCATTGACTAACAGTGCAACTTCCCTGCCGAGCATATCAAATACTTTCAATGTTACAAAACCATCCTTAGGAATTGAGAATTTTATTTTGGTTTGAGGATTGAAAGGATTTGGATAATTCTGTGACAAATAATACTCAGTCGGTACCTCCTGAGGTATTTGCTCAATACCCGAAATAATGCAAGGCAGCGGGTCAATTTTCGACCAGCCGGAGCCATAGGCAAGTGCTGAGTTATCATCAAAAATTGCAGAACCTGTATTAAAGTTAGCATAAATACAGGATGACTGGTTCGTCCAGTTGAATTTCAAACTTCCAAGCCAATAGCTTCCGGAAGAAAACTGATACGCAGTCTTTTGATGAACAAGTAAAATATTCAAACTGGCTGCACCGCCGTTTAATATTGATGTCGAAGTAATATTTCCGTAATTGGCATTATTGGAAATATTTGAATTTGCATTTATTACCGGGTCTTCTTCTACAAGACTTATGAATCCGGCAGGTTCAGTATAATAATTTAGTCTGATATTTGTTGGACCGGCTTTCCAGTTTTGACCTGAAGGCACTGTTGCATATATATCAACAACAACTTTACCGTTTTCAAGTCTGGCATTCAGCAAGCTAAAAGTTACTTTTTGAGCAAATGCTGAAGGTGCTAAAAGTCCGG
>CALKAJ010000265.1 GCA_937983305.1 uncultured Ignavibacteriota bacterium
GTTTAATCTGCCTTGTACCAAGATAAAAATTAAAACCTAAATGAAGCGAAATTGTACCAACTCTTCTCCACCATCCCGGACCGGGAGTGCCTGTTCCGTCATTCATTTTATGAATACCATTTTCGGTGTTAAAGACATTTAGCATATGATACTTAAACATAAACAGCAAACCGTAATCGAAATTATTATCGAGAACAATTTCATAACCTGCTGTTCCCTGAACACCAATTCTTATTGCATCATCAAAATCAAAAGCACCCGGTTGAGCGTTGATAAGATTGAATGTACCTGCAATACCAATGAACTGTTTATTTCTGCATCTTGCATTGAATGTATATTCATATCCAAGAGAGCCCGACCAGATGTTGTAATTTGTTTGTAGTCCGGCTTTGGGGTTCTGCTCAAAAAATGTTTTTGACGAAGCACCCGAATTGATAAACTTAGAATATCCCGCTGAGAGTGTAATCTTGTGATTTCCTCTCATACCCAAACCAAGTTTCCCGTAAATTGTACCGCCTCTTCCCCACATCATTCCGTAGGTTCTATCTACAGCACCAAAGTCAGTGCCATAAGCATCGTGGACGGCAAAAAGCCCGTCAGCCGTAGCTCCTATAACGAATCTCGGAGGAGTGAACCCCTGTGAATAGCTTACAGTAGGAATTAGTGTTACGAAAAATAAAGCAATAATGAACTTTCTCATTCCTAAATAATTTATTTTAAAAAAATCCCGGGATAACATAACAACTTATATCCCAAGGTGAATATAAAAATTAAAAAAATAAAAAGAAAGTAATAATTTTGTGTATATATGTAATCAGAACTTTTTGGCAATTGTATCTACAACAAATGAAATCATCTCTTCGGTAAGCTCAGGATAAATCGGCAGAGCAATTGAAGTCAAAGCCGCATTTTCCGCAACCGGGAAACCTGACTGATTCAGATCCTTGAAGCACTCCTGCAAATGGAAAGGAACGGGATAATAAATTTCAGACCCGATTTCATTTTCGGCTAAATGCTTTCTCATCTCATCGCGGTTTTGAACTCTGATTACATACTGATTATATATATGATAATTATAAACACCGCCTGTAACTTCAGCCGGGTGAATATTCTTATATATGGGTTTCGGAAGCAGAACTTTATTTTTATCATCATAAGTGAGTCTTCCCTCTTCATCCGCAAGACCTGCATTAACAAAAAGTTTAGTATATAAATCGGCATTTTGTCTTCTTTTGGCAGACCATTCATCGAGATGCGGGAATTTAACGTTTAAAACAGCCGCTTGAATTTCATCAATTCTGAAATTACCGCCAATGATAGAATGATAATATTTCGGTTTAGAGCCGTGAACTCTCAGGATGCGAAGTTTTTCGCCGAGTGCATCATCGTTAGTGGTAACGATACCGCCGTCACCAAAACCGCCGAGATTTTTGCTCGGGAAAAATGAGAAACAGCCGATATCGGCAATCGAGCCAAGTCTTCTGCCGTCTTTGAAATTAACACCAATCGCCTGAGCACCATCTTCAACAACTTTGAGGTTATGCTTTTTTGCAATGTCCATAATTTCCTGCATCTCAGCCGCCTGTCCGTAGAGGTGGACGGGGATAATTGCCTTAGTTTTCGGAGTAATTTTCTTTTCAATATCCTTTGGAGAAATGTTAAAAGTAACAGGGTCTGAATCAACAAAAACCGGAACGGCATTGAGTCTTGCGACAACACCTGCGGTTGCAAAGAAGGAATATGTGGGGAGAATCACTTCATCGCCGGGCTTAATGTCAACAGCCATAAGTGCGATAAGCAAAGCATCTGTACCTGAAGAAACACCGATTGCGTATTTAGATGCGGTGTATTTTGCGACGTTTTCTTCGAGTTTTTTTACTTCGGGACCGAGGATGAAATATTGAGACTCAGCAACTCTGATGAGAGCGTTGTTAACATCGTCTTTGATTGTTGCATATTGAGCTTTCAGGTCGAGTAGGGGTACTTTCATGGGTAAGTTTATAAAGTTTATAAAGTTTGTAAAGTTTGTAAAGTAAGAACTTTGGAACACAGATAAGA
>CALKAJ010000266.1 GCA_937983305.1 uncultured Ignavibacteriota bacterium
CCTATCTCCTTTGTTTCTTATTTTAACAAATTTGATAGGACATTTGTCCTTATTTCAGCAAAATCATTCGTTTTGTTTCACTATATTCCTTTGTTTTCAGTTTATAGAAATAAACTCCGCTTGGTAGATTACTTGCATTCCATTCGACATTGTAAATACCTTGATTCAATTCTTTGTTTAGCAATGTTTCAATTTGCTGTCCCAATGCATTATATATCTTTAATTCTACATAGTCTGATTTGGGTATTGAAAATGAAATAATCGTTGATGGATTAAACGGGTTCGGATAATTCTGATTTAGTGAAAATTTTTGTGGCATTGAATTTTCGATTTTCTTTATTCCTATTATAGAGGCCTTCGGTCCTTTATAAATCGTTCCTCTGTCAGTTCCAATATAAATATTTGTAGAATCAGCGTATAAACAGGTAAGGTGAGTATATGTTATTCCTGAATTTATATTTACGGCTTTCCATGTATTTGATTCATATCTAAATAATCCCGAGTCTGATGTAGCAGCGTACATTGTTCCATTATCTGAAATAAGGCAACTGATTTTTAATGAAGATATTCCGGAATTAAAACCAGCCCAGTTACTCCCTCCGTTTGAAGAAAAGTAAATACCACCGAAGCTAGAACCTGCGTAGATATTTGAACCATTTGTCATAAAAGTAATTATTGATGTATCTAATAATGAAGTCAACATCCAAACTCCACCAAAATTCGTAGATTTATATACTCCCAGATTTGTAGCGGCAAAAATATTGGTTCCTGAAATATATAATTTTTTAATTATTTGACCATTTGAAAGTCCGATATTATTCCACGTGGCTCCATAGTTACTCGACGAATAAATTCCCCTGCTATTAGTTCCTGCATAAATCGTATTACTTGATGTTACCATTGTATTAATTATTGAGTCTTGTATTCCGGAATTCGAAGAAACCCAGTTCGTACCATTGTTGGAAGATTTAAAAACTCCGCCTCTTGATGCAACATATAAGTTGTTATTAAAATATAATCCATCGTTAAGACTTAAATTTGTAAGACCAGAATTGTGTGGAGTCCACACTCCACTAGTATCATCAACATAAAAACCATTATATGCTGTTAAAACAAAGTTATTTCTAGAAGCTAGAATATTACCTATATTATGTATACCACCAGGATAAGGATGATCAGTAATTGTACTCCAATTCCAACTGTCTAAAGGTTGATATTGTGCATTAGGTGGAGGAGGTGAATTTCTCCAGAATGTTCCAATCTCTGTCGCCAAAAATAAACGATTGCTTGGGTTTATCATGGCTTCTTTATAAGTCCTAATAAATCCATTTTCATCATCGATGTATTTTATCCAACTTGTACCTACTAAACCATACAATCCACCAGAACTACCAACTTCACTCATTATAACTAATTCACTGTTATTATTATTAACAACATTTAATACTCGCCCCTGCGAATTATTTAAATTAAAAGTTATATTGACCCATGAAGACCAGCCGCTACCTGTATTTGAACTTTTGTAAATCTTTTTATCTGTCGTAGAAATATAAACGCTTTTTGTTGTGCCAATTGTTATAGCATCCATACTGGAAACATTCGCTCCTGCTGGATAACCGGATGTCATTCTTATCCAGGTTTGTCCAAAATCATCCGAACGATATACACCGTTAAGGGTTACTTCGCCATGTGTCCCTACGAACAATGAGGTTCCATCTGTGACCAAATTGTTTAAGTAAGTTGGTGGTGGTGAAACCGAATTCCAACTATTTCCATTATCACTTGAAATAAATACATATGATAACTGAGTAAAATGCTGATATAATGCTGCAATAACATAATCTGTTCCATTGTCAGCAACCACGATTTGATTTGAATATCCTCCAGTATAAGAAAAGACCTTAGTCCAATTAACTCCGGCGTTTCCGGAACGATAAATACCAAGTTTTTCATTTGCAAACAGATAATAACCTGTTGAAACATATTTCACAGTAATCCCAGAAACTCTTTTGCCTAATAATCCTGCTGTATAAAATGTTTCACCACTACTATTTGACCTGAGTACCCCACCCTCAGTTGCGACATATATACCTTCTATAGAAGGAGAGCCGTTGGCAAAAACAATGGATTGCTGGTTATACAATTGGTCAACATAATATTCCGATATTTGACCGACTGAAATGTTTGTTAAAATTAAAGACATTACAAACAAAAGATGAATTTTAAATTTTTTCATAATTTTTTGTTTTTAAATTTATAAAAAGGGGTTTCATTTTATTTTATTAATACCATTTTCTTTAATTCTGTAAAATCTCCTGATGTCAGTCTGTAAAAATATATTCCGCTCGAATAATTCGACGCATTCCAGTCATACATATACATTCCGGCATTAAGTTTTTCATTTACCAATCTCGCTACTTCTTTCCCAAGAACATCATATACAATAAGTTTCACGAATGAAGACTTCGGAATTTCAATTTTTATTTTCGTTGTCGGATTAAAAGGGTTTGGATAATTCTGTGACAATGAAAATCTCTCAAGAATGTTTTCTGCCCCATTATTTACTCCTGTTATATTTCCATTCGGATTTCGTTTATAATATATTTCGCTGTTTCCGTCTCTGTTATCATACCATACAACATGAACCGTATTACCGGATACTGCTATCGATGGGTTTATTGAACTTCCTGTACTGTTTGTTAATCTTGTGTCAGTAATCCAGTTTGCTCCTGAGTTTTGAGAAAGTTTATAATATATTTCTGCATTTCCGTCTCTGTAATCATACCAGACTAAATTTACAAATACACCATTAGCAAAAACCTGAGGACGGAATGTGCCTGCTGTACTTGATGTCAGTAATAAGTTTGAACCCCAGTTTGAACCGTTGTTATTAGACTTAGAATAATATATTGAATAATCTCCTGTCCTGTTATCCTCCCATACTAAATAGATATTTGATCCATTCGATGATATGGAGGGCAGAGCAGACAAATAGTTTCCGCCTGATATTTGTTCATTAACATTCCAATTAGTTCCATTGTTTTCAGATTTATTATAATATATACAACCGCTGGCTATAATCTTATCCCATGCTAAACTCACTACATTATTTGACATCGAAATTGATGGGAATGAGTAACTTTGATCTGTTAAGTTAGTATCATTGCTCCAGTTATTACATGTATTTAATGATTTTTTATAAAATACTCTTTCATTCATTTGGTCAACCCTTGTATCATTCCATATAATGTGTATTGATTGTCCTGAAATTACCGATGAAGGATTTGTTGAAATATAAATATTATTAGTCAGCCTGATATCACTTCCCCAGGTATTTCCGCAATCCTCAGATTTTTTGTAATAAATCTCATTATTACCGTCTCTATTATCCTGCCAGACTATAAAGATTACATTACCTGATATTGATATTGAAGGATAAGCAGAATTACCAGCGTTGCTGGTTAATCTGATATCAGAACTCCAGTTAATTCCTCCGTCTGAAGATTTTTTAAAATAAATTTCATTGTTCCCGTCCCTGTTATCATACCATACTACATACACAGAATCTCCGTTTGCTGCAATACAGTGTGCATAGTTATTACATGTGTATGAATCTGCATTATTGTTTGTCAATCGCACATCAGGTTCCCACTGAGCATTCAAGATTCCTGTTAATGTAAACATTAATATTATTGTGAGAAACTTCATATTATTTTATT
>CALKAJ010000267.1 GCA_937983305.1 uncultured Ignavibacteriota bacterium
ACCATACGTTTTACATCTGTGAACCCGTTAACTTCCATTTTGTAGAAGTAAACACCGCTCGAAAGTTCTGATGCATTGAAATCTACTGAGTATAATCCTGCTTCTTTTACTTCATTTACAAGATTCTTTACTACTCTTCCAAGTACATCATATACCTTCATCGTTACAAAGCCTTGCTTAGGTATTGCAAAGTTTATCTTCGTTGTCGGATTGAACGGATTTGGATAGTTCTGATTTAACGAATATGTCTCGGGGATTACATTGCCTATCTGTGAAGCATTGTTTGGTCCCGGATTGATTGTGATTTTTATATTCGGTAACTGAGTATAGGTTGAACCTACCGTTGTGATTGCAGTACATCCGTCGCCTGAGGAAAGGTCAGAATGGTTGTGCAGATTTCTGCCTGTTACAACTGAAGCATTGACCGATGTATTTGATGTGTAACTTGAGTTATTGAAACAGATTTCTACAATTAAGTTCTGTCCGCCTGTATAGTAGAATGGTGTCTGTAGATTTACTGTTTGCCAGCCGGTTCCGGGTACTGTATATGTTCCGTCGAAAACAGTTGTCATATTTGTGTTATCGTATGTGGATATCGTGGATGAAGTTATGTTTTTCATCTTTACCTTAAATCCGTTCATTACCTGAGAAGCAGCTGTTGTTACATCAAAACCGATGTTTGTTATGTAACCGCCTGTTGGAATATTTATTTCACTTCCAAGATAAAGCATTTGTGTTCTGCTGTCCATATAGAATGTATAATAGGGCCAGCCTACTGCGGTTGTTCCTGTTCCAATCGTTATTGTTGCCTGATTGATTATTGAGAAACTGTATTGTGCTGTGGAATCTTTCTTATGTAATGAGCCGGCATCCTGTGCAAAGACTTTATAATATATTATATCGCCTACTGCTACCTGTGATGTATCTGAATTAAATGCACCTGAGAAATTGTTTCCACCGGTATTTAATAATTTCTTATGCTTTATTCCTGTTGATGTATTATTCTTATACCATTTTACCCATACGGAGTCAATACCAATATTATCTGTTACAACTGCAGATACTGTAGCAGGCCAGTTAACTTTTGGAGTATTTCCTAATGCAGTATGAGTGATAACGGGTTTTGTGGTATCAGGTGTAGCAATAAATGAGTAATAAGTACCGGGAGCACCTGCAGGAGCAGTTGCAATTCTGTTAATTAAATCTGCTGTTTTAATATAATACCTGTAAGTTCCGGAACCGGTCATATTAATATTCGCTGTCCAGTTTGTTCCGCTGGTATTTGTCATAAGAACACTATCTGTGAAGTTAGTTGTTTTTGTGTAATATAACTTGGTTTTTGTAGGATCAATGTTTGAACCTGCAGGAGTAATTGTGCAGTTGACAGCTCTTGTTCCCGCGGTTTGTTCAGTATTAGAAAGCTGAGTGTGATTAATTGAAGGACCTAAATCAATAGGGGCAGTCCAGGTTTGATAAACACCGGAATAATTATCCGCCCAGAAGGGCCACACTTTGTTGTTACCGGAAGCGATACCAATATAGTCACCCTGATATCCGCCGGCTAAACCTGAAATAGGAGCAGGTCTGAATCTGTGGTCAGAAACTTTTATATTTTCCCATGTAGTTCCGCCGTCAATTGAACGACCTACATACACTTCCGCAGAATCGTTTGTTGTCGGATTTCTTGAGTCATAAAATATTATGTTAATTCCACCGTAAGCATCAACACAAATATTTGAGAACCATTGGTCTCTTCCGTTATTCATCGGGTCATTGTTAACTCTAACCGGAGCACTCCAGTTTGTTCCGCCATTAGTTGATTTAGCAAAACAAATGTCAGGATCAGAACCTGCCGGAGCAAGATTTTTTTGAGCCCAAGTTACATAGATATGACCATTGTAAGTACCACCGGTTTTGTCAACTGCCATCCATGGGAAACTGTTAACTCTGATTGAAGAAGATTTTATGTTTCCTCTGATACCGTTAATTGGAAATGCCTGACTGTTATTTGTAAAACTGACACCGCCGTTGGTTGATTTACCAAAGCTCATAAACTTCTCGGTATAAGGTGAGCCCGATTGATTTGTTGCATTTACAAAATAAACTTCACCATTAGGTCCGGTATGAACATTTACACCTTGAGAAAAATATCCTGAGCCGGGTGTAGTAACCTGTAATGCGGTTGACCAGTTAACGCCGCCATTTGTAGTGCGAACAACTTTGATTGGATAATTTGTAATACTAAAATCGGTCCACATTATATAAAGATTATTATAATAAGGACTAGTTGATTTATCGTCAATACCCATATGGTTTTTGTCAGCTGTACTTCCGGATGAGTTCTGACCTGCAAGAACATAAGGAGACCAGCTTGTTCCATTATTGGTTGACCAGGTAATTAACTGCTGTGAAGCAGAACTTCCGATTGCATTCATAAATACTTTACCATCGGCATATACTGCAACAGATGGGTCGCCGCTATTAGTAGCTAAACCGGGCATAGTGTTATTACCTGTCCAGTTAACACCGCTGTTTGAAGTTAAACCATAGCCTGTACCATAAAATGAAGGACCGTATGAGTTCCATCCAATCATTATTTTACCCTGGAGCATTGGATGAATGTAAGCGTGAATTTCTGATTGAGTTGCTATTGGTAATA
>CALKAJ010000268.1 GCA_937983305.1 uncultured Ignavibacteriota bacterium
ATTATTAAAATATATTTTGAATTTACCTGCACCGCCGAGTTGATTATTATCGGCAACTGCAAGGTCGAGCCGGCTGTCGTTATTTACATCCCCGACAAAAAGGGAATTAGAATAGATACTTGCATCAGTTGATGCCCAGGAAGTAAACTTCGATAAGGAATCAGGATAATTCAGGAAAACTCTTGAAGGACCTCTTTCACCGCAGAAGACTAAATCAAGTCTTCCGTTTTTATCTATATCAGCCCAGCTTACATCCATTGCGTAAAATGCAAGGCGTGAATACCATCCGGGAGTAGTTGAGAGAGTCCCGTTGTTATTGTAATAAACCCTCATAGAATCGGGATATAAGTTGTATGATTCACCGCAGGCAGCTGCAAGGTCAAGGTCTCCGTCATTATCTGCATCACCGAGGGCACAACTGAAAGTATAGAAATTATCGGCGGAAGTCCAGTCAGGATTTGAAGATAGGATTCCGTTGTTATTCATATAAACTTTAAGTTTTCCTTTCTGAGTAAACCCTGCAGGACCGAGATAAACAGAAACTGCAACATCCTGCCAGCCGTCGTTATTAATATCGCCAATGGAAAGATGTCCGTGATAATCAATATCGGAAGAAGACCAGCTTGGTGCAGATGGAAGTGAGCCGCCTGTATTTAGATAAACCCAGATGTTTCCGCGAGACATATCATTACCATTAGCAACGACAAGGTCAAGAAATCCGTCGCGGTTAATATCAGCCCAGCCGCATCCTGTAGAATAAGGGCTTGAGGCTGAAGACCAGAAAGGTGTGGTGTTAAAAAAGAGCGGTTGTGCATTCAATCCGAAAGCACAGACAATAAACACCAAAGAAATTAAACCCGTTCTCATTTTTCAATATTTTTAAACTTTTTTAGGAGCTAAAAACTTATTATATGCTATTAAAGAAATCATTGCAACGACACCAATCATACTGAAGATAAACCATAGCGTTCCCGGCTGTTTAAGGTTATCCACAAAATGCACATAAAGCGATGCACCGAGAATGCCGCCGATACCGCTTCCAATAACACCGTAAAGAAATGAATATCCAAGATAAAGTGCTTTTTTATCGGGCGGAGCGATTAATCCGACATAAGAAATAAACTTAGGATGAGCAGTCATTTCACCAAGTGTGAAGATAATAATACCAACAATGAATATCCACGGGCTCATTGAAATTGCGAGAATACCCATTCCGATTGTTCCAAGCAGAGTACCTACAACCATAGTTGGAAGAGCTTTGGTTTTAGCTGTAATCTTCGAGACAAACAATTGCAATAAAATAATCACACCTGCATTTATAACGGTAACGTGTTCCGCATCGAATTTCCATCCCGGATTATTTACAAAAATTGAAAGGAAACCGTTAATCATATTATCTACGGGGGTCATATCCACATATTCGGTTAGATACCAGAGAACAGTATCAAACATCTGGAAATATAGAATCCAGAACATTGAGTAGATTACAATCATTATAATAAATCTGAAGTCTTTCAGAACGAGAGCAATATTTTTAAAGACTTCAACTATAGATTTTGTTGTCTCGGGTTTTTTTGGTTCTTTATAAACGAAAAGAGTAACAAGAAGCATTGAGCCTGTTCCGATTGCAGCCATAATAAATATATAGCTCCACGAAATAGCTTTAAGATAAGGAACGATAATAAGCGGGAAAATAAACGCACCGAGATTGATAGACCAGTAAAAAATACCAAAACCTTTTGTTGAATTGCTTTCGTTAGTTTCGCGTGCAATGGTTCCGGAAATAATCGGTTTAAAGAATCCCGCACCGAGCACCATTAGAAGAAGCGTAGCGAAAACAAAACCATAAGCGGAAGCAAAGCTGGTAAGGAAATAGCCTGAACTCATAACGATAAAAGCAAAAATCAGGGTCTTACGGTAACCGAACTTATCTGCGATGGCACCGGATAAAATCGGAAGAAGATATAGCATAGGAGTGATAACACTTTTTATAACACCGACACTTTCTTTTGAAAAGCCAAGTCCGCCTTCATTGACATTTAACACGAGGTAAACAGAAAGAACAGACATAACGCCGTAATAGGAACCCCTCTCAAAAAACTCCATTACTATAACAGTCCAGAAGTTTTTGGAAAATTTAGTATTTTGCTTATCAGTCATTTATTTTCCTTTTCGCAAAATATAGCGAATATTTTTAAATAGTAATAGGGAATTTATTTTTCTTTTGTGGTTTTGATAATGGCAAGATGGATAGTAACGCCAATAGCAACACCGAAAAGCAGGATTTGAATAATCATATTGTCAACGGAAGTGAAAGCCGATATTATTATGGTTGTCCACAGAATAAGTATCACAATTATTTTTGCGTGGAGCGGCATTCCGTTTCCTTTTTTATAGCTTTTTATATAATCCCCGAAAATTTTACTCCCCATAAGTTTATTATAAAACTTTTCCGAACTGCGGGCATAGCAGAAAGCTGAGAAAAGTAAAAAAGGAGTAGCCGGAAGCAAAGGCAGAACAACTCCTGCAACACCTATAAAAAAGGAAGTTGTGCCCGAGATAATGTAAATCCATCTGACGGTTTTACTGACTTTTGTGTATTTATTTTCAGGTGTTTTATTCATTATTTCAGGAATAGTTTCCTTTCTTTGGAAGAGTCATATTTCCATTTAAAATTGTTGATTGTAGCTACTGCTTCCTTTTCGTTAATGTAATTATATTCTATAAAAGCTCCCGGTTCAAAATATCCGTGGACATAAGGGAGATTAATTAGATTAAATTTCGTAATAAATGCCTTTTGTGTGACGGGAAATGCAATCGTCATAGTGTCTGTTTCAATCGGGCTGTCTTTAATAATATCTATTCTTACAACTTTATTGAAGAGAGAATTCTGATTTGAATATTGAAATAAATATTCGAAATCACTGTGAAATCCTTTATCAATATTTACCGTATCAAGAGAGCCGGCAGGAAGCGAATTCCAGTCATAAGTAGTAGAGTCTTTATCGTAAATATTTTTCTTAGGAACATTTCTTTGTTCAATACCGAGGTCAATGATATTTATCACAATGAAAAACGGACCACATGCACGGCTTTTCTGCTCGATGTTAATATTAAAAGAAAACTCCGGAGACTGCGCATCTGCATTAACAAAGGTAAGCGGTATTAAGAAAAACAGAAAGAAAAATAATTTCATAAAATATTTATATTTACATTTATAACAAAGATAAAGCATTGTTAATTCCTGCTTTTATCAGGCAGTTAATATATAATAATGTTTTTAAAAATTCAATCTTAATAAAGAAATAATATATTTAGGATTTATTATTATAAATTAAAGAATTATTTTAGCGGTAATTATTATATATGTTGAAAATATTACTGAAAGTTCTTAAGTACTTTTTATCGTTTATAGGGATTATAATATTTATAAAACTGTCGGTTTTTTATTTTATTTATATTTATTGTCCGGTATATGATTTTAAAGAGCCGGAAAAATTCAAAGGAAGTTATATTTATAATCCATATCAGAATCTTGAGACGGCTAACTGGAAAAAAGCAAATCTGCACGTACATTCAAGAGCATGGGGCGGAGTAACAAACGGTTTTAAGAATTTTCCGGAAGTATTAACAGGTCTATATAATGAAATGGAATATGACATTTATAGCATATCTGATTATATGAGAATCAATGATTTTTTAAAAGATTCTGTTTTTTATATCCCGACATATGAGCACGGCTACAGCATTCAAAAATATCATCAGCTTGGAATAGGAGCGAGAGAAGTTACTTATACAGATTATCCTTATTTCCAGACGATTCATAACAAACAGCATATAATTGATTTGATGAAAGAGAGCTGCGAGCTTGTCAGCTTGAATCATCCGTCAATCAGAAACGCAGTAACAGGATATGATTTAAAATATCTGGCGAACTTTGAAATGTTTGAGGCGGTTAGCAGATTATCAAGGTCAACGCATTTATGGGATTCGCTTTTATCAAACGGATATTATGCCTATATCGTTGCGAATGATGACGGACATGATTTGTATAAGAATAATGAAGTAGGGCAGTTTTGTACTTTTGTAAACTCAGAATCTTTGCATCAAAGTGATGTAGTAAAAGCAATGCGTGAAGGCAGGACATTCGGAGCGGAAATCAGGATTTATGATAATTTATCATTTGAAGAAAAAATCCGGTTGGAAAAATTTATTGAAGAGCTTTCAAAAGTTGAAGTAAAAGACGGCATACTTACGGTCAGAACAAATACTCCTGCAGTCTATTTCAGTTTTATAGGGCAGGATGGGAAAGCATTGCTAAACGTTGAACATTCCGACAGTGCCTCATATCAATTCAAAGATGAAGATACATACGTCAGAACAGAAATATGGTTTCCAAGTCAGAACAGGTTTTATTTGAATCCTGTTTTCAGAACAGAAAAAATGTTTCCTGAAAATACCAGAAAGCCGGAAGTAAATTATTTCTTATCTTATCTTCAGGTTGTAATCGGATTTGTGGTTTATGGTGTTATAATATTTTCAATTGTATTTTATATCATTGTCAGAAGAAGAAAAAATATCAGCAGTAAAAAAGAGTAAATTAATTTTTTACATAATTGCAGTATCCGTTGTTGCAAGAGCTGTAATAGCGGGAAGTATTGAGTTTGGCAACGATGAGGTTTATTACTGGATTTACGCAAAGTATCCCGCACTCAGCCATTTCGACCATCCGCCGATGGTGGGTTATTTCATACAAATATTTTCTTTGAATCTTTTGCTTTCGTCTGAATTTTTTATAAGACTTTCTTCTGTGATTTTCGGCGGAATTAATACATATTTAATTTTTCTCATTGCGAAAAAAATCAAAGATGAAAATGCAGGTTTATTTGCGGCGGTATTATATAACACATCGTTTT
>CALKAJ010000269.1 GCA_937983305.1 uncultured Ignavibacteriota bacterium
TGACCTTCCCGGTGCAAAAAGGTTAACAAAAGAACAACTTAAGTCAATCTCGGACGTGGAATATAGCTCACTGGATTTTGCATCAAAACACTTAAAATCAATATTAGGACCTGAACCCGGATTGGTATTGCCTGCCGGTGTATATGCGCTTGTAAGCTCTGACAACTATGTATATTCCAACGCCGGAAACATAGTATCAGCAATCGGTATGGTTGATAAAAATGATCCCCAAAAAGGTCTTGAGGTAAAATACAGCTTTGACGTATCAAAATTAATTCCTGCTGCTGAAATCGCACCCGGAATAAAACGAATCAATATGGTTGGAATGAATATGACTTATGACGGTCATATTATAATAGGAGCAGTAAACGGTGTAGCAATAATTGACAGAGAGTTTAAAGGTCCCGGTCAGTTTTATTCATTTAAAGATGATGAATTATGTACGAATTCAATGGCGGTTGACGAAAACAACGGAATTTATATAGCCACAGGAAGTAAAATGCCAAAAGGAGACGGCAATATGCGTAAGTTAGTATGGACAGGAAAAGAAATATCGGATAAGGAAAAAGACGGTGCATGGATAAGCCCATATAACGGAGGTGATTGGCCGCCGGCAATTAAAGCAGGAACTGGTGCAGGCTCTACCCCAACATTAATGGGATTTGGCAGTGATGAGGACAAACTTGTACTAATAACAGATGGCCAAAACAGAATGAATTTAGTTGCATTTTGGAGAGAAGCAATTCCCGAATCACACAAACAAGTCGAAGGAACAAAATCGAGAAGAATAGCAGGAATGATACCTATTAAAGCGGGTTTACCCGAGGATAAACCGTGGATTCAATCAGAACAGACAATAGTAGTAAATAAGTGGGGAGCTTTTTTAGTTAATAATCTTATAGATGAAGGACACCCGGATAGAATTATAGATGTAATGACAGTAGGTCCTGTTCACCCCGGACCAAAGGGTATGGAAAGGGTTGAGTGGAATCCGGAGAAAAACATGTTCACTTCAGTCTGGACAAGAAACGATGTAGTTTCTACGAGTATGGTTCCTTTAGTTACGAGCAATTCCAATATGGTATTAGTAAACGGATATACCCTGGAAAGAGGTTGGGAAATATCAGGATTGGATTGGAATACAGGAAAAGACAGACTCAAAGTCAAGTTTGGAAAATCCAACAGAGGAAACGGAGCATACGCAATTTTACAGTTATTGGAAAACGGAGACTTATTATTTAATTCGGTAATAGGACCTTACAGAATACCTTTAAAAAAGTAATAGAATAATTATAAGGAAATTTATTAAGGGAGAAAACTTAATTGTATTTTCTCCCTTTAATATTTTATAATAAATATTTTTGGAAAAGAATTAAGAAATAATTAGGAATAATTTAAGAAGAATTAGTTTGCATTTTATTTCGACTTGAAATAAAAAAATATAATATGAACATTAAAAAAATTATTAAACAACTATGAGTCCTGAAACAAAACAAAGAATCGTTGAAGTAGCGGCAAGGTTATTTTCCAAAAAGGGAGTAAAGACTGTATCTATACAGCAACTATCGGGCGAATTAGGGGTTTCTACAAAAACAATTTATCTATATTTTAAAACAAAGGAAGAGATTGTAAAAGAAGTATTATTATTAGGTATAAATGCAGACAGAGCTTTAATAAAACAACTAATGACACAAAAAATCCCTTCATTGGAAAAAGTTTTAATAATTTTAGATTATTTTTCACTTAAGACAAAAGCAAGCTATCCGGGAATAATTGATGATTTAAAAAAATATTATTCCGAAGAATATAAGTTGATAGATGAATTTATAGCGGAAGTAGAAAATAAATTTTACCCGAAATATATTTTTAAGCCGGGCATAAGGGAAGGATATTTCAGAAAAAGTATGAATATAAAAATTATTACGAGATTTATATCGGTAGTATCAATCATAGCCTGGTCCCAGGATTATTATTCCGTGGAAGAGTTCGGAAACCGGAATATATACGGAGAACTGATAAAAAATATTTTGATGGGGATATCAACCAAAAAGGGTAGTGATTATTTAGAAAAACGCTTAAAAAAATATCCGAATCTAAAAAGTTGACACTAAAAATCGGTCAATATTAATATATTTAAAATTGATATTTAAGAATGTATCTTTATGAAATTTATTAATCTTAAATTCTCTAAAGATGAAAAAACTCCTTCTTCTTTTCTTAGTTATATTCTTAACCTCTGCAATAAATTCATATTCTCAAACAGTTCCCGACCAGTTATTAAAATCAGCTGCGCTATACGGTGAGAAGTATCTTGAGCCGTTTACAACTGCATTTGGCTCTAATCTGAACTCAGGGTTTGTAGGAGGTTTGAAATTAGACTCAAAACTCGGACCCTTACCTGTCGGAGTTAATATTTATGCAGGTGTAAAATTTTCAGGTTTGATTTTGAACAGCGAAGACCAGTATTTCGATTTAACATATAAAGATAAATATAAATACAACGGTCAGGACGTGGATGCAACTTTTGTTGTAAAAAATGCTCCGACTGTATTTGGAAGTACAACTCCATCGGTTGCGGATGTATATGTAAACAATGTAAAAGTAGGTACTCAGGAATTAATCGGCGGAGTTGCGAACACAAAATTTGTACCGCTGTTTATTCCACAGCTTGGAATCGGTTCAATATACGGAACAGACGTAGTGGTAAGATATTTTCCGACATTGTCGCTTGGAAATTACGGAAGAATCGGTTTTACGGGATTTGCAATAAGACATAATTTTTCAAGCTATATTCCTAAAATGCCCTTTGATATTGCATTGCAGGGCGGTTATCAGAATTTCAACGTAGAAAATGAAGACGGTTCAAAAATTATAAATGCAAATGCTACCTTTATAAATTTACAATTCAATAAAAACATTGCATTGTTCTCCATTTATGGAGCGGCACAATATGAAAATTTTTCCATTGATGTAAGTTATATATACACAAATCCTTTTGCCGGCGAAATTCCTGTTAATTTTACCCAAAAAGGCGATAGTCATTTCCGCGGCATATTAGGAGCAAGTTTTCATTTATTTCCCGTTGTAATTAATGCCGATTTAAACTTTGGAAAAAGATTTATATTTACTGCCGGAATTGGTGCAGGCTTCTAAACTAAGCCGGAGCTTTTCCTTACTAAGCTGGAGCTTTTCCTTACTAAGCTGGAGCTTTTCCTTACTAAGCTGGAGCTTAGTAAGGAGTAAAAAAAAACTTTACAAACTTTACAAACTTGATAAACTTGATAAACTTGACAAACTTGACAAACTTTATAAACTTTATAAACTAACCATATGGATTACTCAAAGATAAAACCAAAAGATTTTACATTAGGTCCCAGAAGGGGAAAGTATTATGAGATTTCCGATATTATGAAGGAAATTTCTCCTGTAAAAGATGCCGAACTGAAAATGTTCGAGAAACTTGATTTGATTTACAGAACACTTTGTGGTGTTCTTTATAACTTTGTTCCCACGAGCGGACATCCGGGCGGCTCAATCTCTTCGGGCAGATTTGTTCAGGGAATAATTTACAATACCGCTGATTATGATTTCTCAATACCAACTGCAGATTTCAATGATATGCTTGTATATGCCGCAGGTCATAAAGCAATGGGACTTTATGCAATGTACGCCCTGAGAAATGAAATCATCAGAGTATTTCATCCCGAACTTTTACCTGACGAGAAAAATCAACTCAGGTTTGAAGATATGCTTGGCTTTAGAAGAAATCCAACCAATAACCTTCCTCTGTTTAAAAAGTTTAACGCAAAAGCTCTTGACGGGCATCCAACCCCTGGCACACCTTTTGTAAAAGTAGCAACCGGTGCAAGCGGAGTCGGAGTACCTGCTTCATTCGGACTTGCTCTTGGAGCACTTGATTATTTCGGCGATAATGCACCGAAAGTATTTGTAGTAGAAGGCGAAGGCGGAATGACTCCCGGACGCGTTCACGAAGCATTTGCGGCGGCTTCCTCAATGAGACTGCACAATGTTACAATAAATATTGATTTCAATCAGGCATCAATTGATTCCAACAGCGTTTGCCGCGAAGGCGATAAAAAAGGCGACTATGTACAGTGGAATCCAATGGAACTTGCATACTTACACGATTTCAATGTAATATATGTTGATGACGGAAAAGACTTTTCACAAATATTTGCCGCGCAGGAATTTGCAAAAAATATTGACAACAAAATGCCCACGGCAATAGTTTACCGTACAATTAAAGGCTGGAAATACGGTATTGAAGGCAAGGGCTCACACGGTGCCGGACATAAATTCTGCTAACCCGAAAATTATGGCTTTATGGAAACATTTGAAAAAGAATTCGGATTAAAAGTACCGGTATTTGAAAACAAATCGAGCGAAGAATTTAAAAATGAATTCGGCGTAATGGTTCCGAAATTTGACGGTGATTGGAAAAATCTGGGAATTGAACAGACATTCTGGGATACAATGCTTGTTTTAAGAAAAGCAGTTGAATCAACTCCCGAGTTAAAAGAAGCCGCAGATAAAATTGTAGAATCTAAAGAAAGATTAAAAAAGCTAAATCGCAAACCGAGAGCAAATGCTCCCGCACTTGATAAACTATACAGCGATAAATCAATAGATTCGAAAAAAGCACCTGAAGAAATCGGATTAAAAGAAGGCTCAACAACTACAATCCGTGCCGCATTAGGTTCATCACTCGGATATTTAAACAAGAAAACAGGCGGAGCCTTTATGGGAGCCGCTGCAGATTTACTCGGCTCAACGAGCGTAAACCTCGTCGGCGAAGGATTCCATTCCGGATTTTTTGATTCGGTTGACAATTCCGACTCAAGAATACTTTCAATCGGAGGTATTTGCGAAGACGCTATGGGAGCGATGATGGCAGGACTCGGAGCTTACGGAAAAAATATCGGAGCAAGCTCATCTTACGGAGCATTTATTGCCGCAATGGAACATACCGATGCAAGACTGCACGGAATTGGCGAGCAGGCAAAAGTAGAGCACTACGGCGGAAACTATAACACCTGGATTTTAATAAACGCACACGCAGGATTAAAAACAGGTGAAGACGGACCTACACACGCCGACCCTCAGTGTTTACAGCTATTGCAGGGTAACTTTCCTAAAGGCGTTATGATTACTCTGACACCATGGGAACCGGGCGAAGTATGGAATTTAATAGTTGAAGGGTTAAAGAAAAGACCTGCAGTTTTATCACCATTTGTAACAAGACCAAATGAAAAAATTGCAGAAAGAGCCGCAATGAATCTTGCACCTGCATCCGATTCAGTAACGGGAATGTACTTATTGCGAAAAGCAAAAGAAGGAAAAACGGATATTGACATTGTTCTTCAGGAAAGCGGCGTAGCAATTGAATTCATAACAAATGTCTTGCCTCAGCTTGACAAAGAAGGAATAAATGCAAATATATATTATGTATCGAGTGCAGAACTGTTTGATTTACTTCCGCAAGCAGAGCAGGAAAAAATCTATCCTGCAAAAACCGGAGAAAACGCACTTGGCATAACAGGATTCACATTGCCAACAATGCATAAATGGATAACCGGAGCAGAAGCAAGAAAACATATTATACACCCGTTCAAAGGCGGACACTTCCTCGGAAGCGGAAATGCCGAAAGCGTATTACATCAGGCAGGGCTTGATGCGCCGGCATTATTAAAAGCCGTCAAAGATTTTATGGCAAAAAAATAATTAAGTTACAACATATTTTAAACAAGGGCTGTCTTTTTTAAAAAAAGACAGCCTTTTTTTACATATTGATTTTTGAAAATTAATCTTATAATTTCAAATGTCCGTTTTAAACTTCATCTTTTGTAATGATAAAACTATCTGCCTTAATAATTGACGATGAATTTCATGCGAGAGAAAATCTCAAAGCAATGCTTGGCGATTACTGTCCCGAGATTGAAGTAATAGGCGAAGCGGATTCGGCGCAAGCTGCAAGAAAAATAATCTACGAAAAAAATCCCGAAGTAATATTCCTTGATATAAATATGCCTGTAATGGACGGCTTTGATTTCCTCGAAAGTCTTCCGGAGAGAAATTTTTCCGTAGTATTTGTTTCGGCACATATGGAATATGGAATCAGAGCGGTAAAAGCCCGTGCAGTTGATTATCTGCTGAAACCCCTAAGCATAAAGGAATTACAGTTATGCGTAAAAAATCTTATCAATATAAACAAAAAAGATACTCAGGTTCCGGCAAATGAGACTTCCGGCAAACACAAAATAGTTCTTACACATTTTCAGGGGTTTTCAGTATATGAGACTAATGAAATAATCAGATTTGAAGCAGAAAACAATTACACAAAAGTTTTCATTGCCGGTAAAAAACCAATGACTATTTCCAAGCCATTAAAATACTTTGAAGAAACCGGAGGAGAAGGATTTTTCAGGATTCATAAATCCCATCTTATTAATTTAAAATTTTTAAAAGAATTTATTAATCAGGATGGAGGATATGTTATTTTGCAAGACGGGGCAAAACTGGAAATTTCAAGAAGAAAAATATCCGAGTTCACGGATAAGGTAAAAACAATTTTAAAATAATCAACATGAAAAATTTAGCAAAAGGTTTATTGTTCTCTTTGATTTTTCTATTATTAAATAATTCTTACTCACAAACTCCGCCTAACATAAACTATACCACAAAAGACGGATTGTGCAATATGAACGTTATAGATATGTATCAGGATTTAAACGGATATTTATGGTTTGCGACAAATCACGGATTAAGCAGATTCGACGGAAACAGTTTTGAAAATTTTTATGATGCTGACGGATTAAACACAAACAGTCTTACGTTAATTGCCGCAGGCAATGACGGCACATTATACTTTGCATCATCGCGGCACGGAATAAGCTATTATAAAAACGGTAAATTCGGGAATTATGAAACCGATGCAAAACACACATTTGATATTTCAAAATTCAGAGCACGGAACGATACAATCTTTTTTATTGAAGATAAAAAAACATTAAGTTTTATATATAACCACACATACGGAAAATATTTTACAAATCCCGAAACTAACAAGCTCTTAACGGATTCATTAAAACTCGGCTCGATATATTTAAGTAATGATAACGGAATATATCTGTTTGGAAACAGCGGAATCTATAAAGCGGAAAACCGGACTTTAAAAAAAATAAATATAGAAGGCTTTAACGACTCACTGATATTAACACTTCACGAAGATAAAACCGGTAATTTATGGATTGGCTCAAGAGGCAAAGTTTATGTAGTAAATAATTTCAAAGTAATAAAAGAAATAACACTGCCCGAAAAAGAGGGAGTACATAGAATACTTATTGACAGCCGCGGAATAGCATGGTTCATCGTTTCAAGCGTTGGGTTATCATATTATAAAGACAATGAACTCTTCGACATTGGTGAAAAATTGAACACGAAAAAATTCAGACCATTAGATATACTTGAAGATAAGCAGGGAAATCTGTGGGTATCGGCAGCAGGTAAGGGCGTATATTGCCTTAACAATCTTTACATCACACAATATACGGAAAATGACGGACTCTCCAACAGCAGTGTTCTTTCAATACTTGTTTCAGGTGCCGGTAAAAAGCTGATTGGGACAACAGACGGATTAAACATACTTGACGGCGAAAAATTTTCAAAGGTAAATATCGGATTAAGCAGCAGCTATACTGAATGGATAAGGTTTTTAAAACCGGGCTACAAAGAAAATTACACCATAAGTTTAACGGGAACAACACAACAGTTTCAATATTTTATGAAGCCGTACGAAGGTATGAACTTTACATATTTCCCGACCCGATGCACAAAGCAGATTGATTCCGTAACTTATTTATTCGGCGAAGAAAATAAAATTATTACGATAATCAGAAACGGAAATACATTTTCCGAAAAAGAAAGTTTTGAAGTATTCGAAAAAGAAAAAAAGCCAAAACTTATTGCAATAAAAGATATTGAAACCGGAAAAGACGGAACGATATGGATAGGAACAAGCCGCGGACTCGTAAGCAAAAAAGGTGAAGAAAGAAAAACATATTCAAACGACTCAGTGTTCAACTCAAACATTTCTATTGTAAAAGCCGATAACAGCGGAAGAATCTGGGTGGCGGCTTCTTACGGAATTGGTGTTATTTTGCCTGACGGAAAATCTTATTCTTTCAGTATATCACCGGAATGGGATTTAAGAAATTCGCTTTCATTAACATTTGATAACGGCAACAATCTCTGGGTAGGAACAATGGAAGGGCTTTTCAGGATTCCGATTGACTCAATATTAAAAAACACAATATCCGGATATCTCATATTAAACGAAAACAACGGATTGCCTTCAAGCTCAATATACACCGTAGCTTATGACGAACTTAAAAACGAACTCTGGGCAGGAAGCGTAAACGGAATGGCAAAACTTGAATTAAATAATATCGGAAAATATTTGCTCCCGCCTGCAAAGGTAATAATAAAAAATCTCGAATTACCTGATACAACATTGAACAGTTTTGAAAACATCGAACTGAATTATTCCCAAAACAACATAAGAATAAATTACACATCGCCAAATTTCAACGACCCAAAAAACATAAGATATGAATATAAAATCGGAAGCGAAAACGAAAACCCCGAAAAAAAAGAATGGAATAAAACAGAAAACACAAATCTGGAATTAGCCTCGCTATCGCCCGATAATTACCGTTTATTAATAAGAGCGGCGGATAATAATTTCAAAAGCGATGTAACATCGCTCTCGTTTAAAATAATGCCCCCGTTCTGGAAAACAAAATGGTTTACCGCATTAACATCAATTTTTATAATTGCAACAGTCGGCTTCATTTTCAACAGAAGAATAAAATATCTCAAAGACAAAGCAAAGAAAGACCTTGAAATGCAGAGCAATATAACGGCACTAAAACATGAGGCGCTCTCCGCTTCAATGAATCCGCATTTTATATTCAACACGCTCAATTCGATTCAGTACTATATGACAACTCACAGCAAAGAAGATGCAAATGAATATATAGTAAATTTTTCACGCCTGATAAGAATGAATTTAGACCTTGCAAGGCAAACCCTTATACCGCTTGAAACAGAAATCGGCAGACTTGAGCTTTACCTCAAATATGAAAAATTGAGATTTGGCGAAAGATTATTTTCCGAAATAAAAATCAGCGATGAAATAAATCCCGAAACCCTTCAGATTCCGAATATGATACTCCAGCCGTTTGTAGAAAACTCAATCTGGCACGGGCTGTTACCAAAAGAAGGAAACGGGCTCGTATCAATAGAAATAAATAAAAAGAAAATCCCGGTAAATAAGGAAATGCTTTCTGCAATACTCATAGAAATAAAAGATGACGGAATCGGAATAACGGAAGCGGCAAAACACAAAAAATCAAAGCACATATCAAAAGGACAATCAATAATCAAAGACAGACTAAAACTATTAGCACCCGAATACGGAGAATTTGAATTTATTACAATCAGAGACAGGGAAGATAAACAAGGAACAGAAGTAACAATCACACTATTGCCAAAGCATTACATAGAATAAAATAATTTACGAACAGCCGCGAAGTGTTATAAAATTAACAGTTTTTAACAAACATAACTCTATGAAAATACAGCATTTAATACAATTTTAGAAGCGATTTTTCGCTAAAATGGCGTTATAAAATCAAAATAAGTTATCTTTTTTGTAAAAAGAAATTTCATTAAATTAGTCTAAAAAAAATAAAATGAAATGCTCAAATAAGAACAACGGGAAAAATACGGGTAATTGTAGGCTGACAATAAATGCATTTCCATATACCACAAAACTGGAATTAGACCTAAAATGTGAAGTAATGCAGGGATTAAAAAAAAGAATAGGGATAGTAAAACAAAAAAACAATCAGACAAAGCAAACCGGAAGAAGCAATTTCACAATGATGGTAAGTTGTAAAAATAATCATAATGTAATAATCTCCGATGAATTTATAGTAACGCGCGAAAACACAATTTGCGAATCATTCACCGACAACACAAAATCAATAAGAAACTATTTAATAAAGAAAACCGCAAACGACCTATGGGAAGATTATAAATATTTAGTTGGAGCGGCAAACATAAACTATAAAACACAAAAGCAAATTTAATGAAAACTAAAAACGGAGAAATATAAAAATGAATTTAAGATATCCGAAGAAACTATTAAGTTTATCAAACCGGCTCATACACAAAATGACAGCAGGCGATTTTTCGGAAACGAAAAAACTAATTTTAATAAAATAAAAAATACACAAAAATGAAAAGAATAACTTTACAAAAAATACTATTAATAGCAGTAGTTATATTAATAGAAATGTTTAGTTCGGGAAGAGTGTTTTCGCAATGGGTAGTTCAGTCATCTGGGGTGAGTGTAAACTTATATGATTTGGAATTTATTAATAGAAATACAGG
>CALKAJ010000270.1 GCA_937983305.1 uncultured Ignavibacteriota bacterium
CCTTATATTCTGCATTTAATCAGGGTAATGCAAAACGGGAAAAACGAAATTGAAAAAATATGCGGTGTATTACACGATTTGGTGGAAGATACAAACTGGACATTTAAAGAACTTGAAAAAGAAGGGTTCTCAAAAGAAATAATTGAAGTGTTAAAATTAGTAACCAAAGAATCCGACAATGAAGATTATGATAACTTTATCCAAAGAGTAATGAAAAACAAAACAGCCATATCTGTTAAGCTAAATGATTTAAGAGACAATATGGACATTACAAGAATAAATAAGCTTACAAATTCAGACCTAAAGCGATTGAATAAATATTTGAAAGCCTACAGACTATTAATGGAGAATTATTGAAACATACAGAGAAAACCTAATGTTTATTTTCAATGAATGACAACACTGAAATAACCGAATGATTTAAAAACTTAGCTCTGGAAAGTTCTATTTGCCTGAATTCAATAATCTCATTTGAAATGTGAATTGGTTCGGTGTTATAGTCTTCTGACTCCTGCTCTTGAACCATTTCAATAACATTGTTTTCTGTTTTATTAATAAAACTTTTATGAATATTAACAGCAATATAATCCCCAAGATATTTATCCAAAATATCAATTAGAATTGGCTGGTTATTCCAATGTTCCAATATAAAAGGAAATCCGATAATTGAATTATCATTGCAAATTTCGTCATCATCAGCTGCCATTTCAACAAAAGGACTGATAACATTTACTCTTGCAAATTTTTCATTTTCAATTTCTTTTATTTCCGTGTTTATATAAACAATAAAAGGATGTATTGTTTTTTGAATATTACCGTAAAAATCTGTGTATTCGGATTTAACTGACCAGATTTGATGTTTTTGAAGTGATTTTAGTAACTTTTCAGCTATGTTTATAGATTTTTCAATATCAGAATCTGTAAAAAGTTGATTTAATCTTTTCAAATTATCCTGCGTATTCCTGAAATTTTCATTTCTTTCGGTACCGGTGAGTTGACTATTTTTAAGAAATTTATTTATTGGATTCATATTGGTTTTATTATTTATAAACCGCTATTTTGTCATTTTGTCCAATTCCGATGATAAATATTTGAGAAAGTTAATTCCGTCATTTTCATCTTCGGGTATGTATGATTGAAAAATATTTTCTTTGAATGATTTTATTTTTAAATGTAGAGTACTTTTAGGGATATTAAATTCAGTAGAAAGCTCTGAAAGTGATAAGTCACGATGACTTTGGAAGAGATATATATTAAGTAATTTTGCATCTGTCTTGGAAAGATCTTTTAAAATCGAATTAACAGCATTTTTAAATTTATTGGAATCAAGATTTTCGATTGTTGACAAAGTATCATATAAATCAGCGGTATCAGTTTTAAAAGATGTTTGGTCAAATAGTTCAAATACAAGGCTTGCCAATAATTTTTCTTCAACAGGGGAGTCAATGAAATTAATAATATCTTCAATTGCAGTTTTTACGTGAGATTTATAATGTTTAATTGATGGTGTCAGAGGTATTTTTGAAACGTATTTATATTTATCCTTTATTTCATCAGTTGATAAAATATCTTTATAATTAAAATCTTTGTTGAAAATATATTTAGTACCTTTATAATTTTTTTGTTCGAAATCCGATTTAATTAAATCACTTACTATTTTTTTACATACAGCATAGCTAAGTCCTTTTTCGTTCTGATATTTTTTAGTCTTTTCGGCAATAAATGAAATTAAAACTTGAGTTACATAGTAAGAAATATAATTATCCGGGACTTTGTAAATATTTTTAAATTTACCCTTTATTAATGCCCATTCCAGAAACTGATGAGTTAATTCCATTATATCATCCTCTGACCATCTTGGCGAATTAGAAATAGAGCCTTCAATTAAAGATGATTTTTGCCAATTAAATATATTTATATAAAATTTAACCGAAGAAAGTAATTCATTGTAACCATTATTAGAAAGATTACCTTCGATTAGAGTAATAATATTTTCGGGTCTAAACATCTATGCTATTGCAAATTTTAATTTGAAGTTTAAAAGCTTTCAATTGTTCATCATTTAATTCTGAAACTCCGTTCCATCCTCTCTTCAACTTTATAATATCTTCTATTGAATATGACATCCATAAATCAATTAAAAAATCAAGGTACTCTTTTCCACTTTATATAACAAATCTAATAAGGTATTTAGCAATTCTTTGGTCTAATTTGTTTCCCTTTAAATTTGAATCTTATGAAGCTTTTTATTAAATTTAGCATTAACGAATCCTATATCCTCCGATTTTATTTTTTATCGGGGAAGATAAGCCGGTAAATCGCTATTACATTAAATAAATCAAAAAAAGCATAATGAATCTCAAAAACATAACTGCACCTTATATTGATTCACTAAAGGACACTTGTATAAAATATCCGGAAGTCAATAACGTAAAAATCAAAAAACAATTGATATTGATTTTTGAATTGATGAGCTGTATAAAAGAACAAAGCGATGACGAATTTCGAAGCGTTTGGTTTTCTGTTGAACGCGGAAAAATTGAAGATTTTGGAGATTTCAATGAATATCTGGAAGATGGCGAAGTCAGAAATGAGAAAGAATTTGTTGAATTGTGGCATTTTTATTATCCGGATGAAATAATTTGGTACAATTTCGCAGTAGCGAAATATTCAAATGTAAATTATTATTATATTGATTCAAAATTATTACTTCAGGTAAATTTGAATGAAAACGTCAGTGAAATATTCTATGATTTCCAATCGGAATTAACAGAATGTTTACTAAAACTTACACAAGATACTATTAACTTAATTAAGAATAATATAGAAGAATACAATGGTTCAATTAAAGCAAACCTGCCTTATAAAAAACGTACAGGTCGAATCTTGAGAAGCGATTATTGGTCTATTTTTCCGGATGAACTGCTTGATTTTATAAATGTAATTACACCTGAAGTTTCTGAAATTCTTAAAAAAGTCAAAGTTCAGTCAGAATCAAAAACATTTAAACATTTACCAACATTTAACTCGGGTGACTTTTTCCGCTTTTGTGAAATTGGATACGATTCAAACAATTATTTTGAAAAATCAAATAAAGCGTTTAGTGCAAAAGAAAAATATTTGAAAATGGCAGATGGTCGTGATTGCGGACTTAGAATGTTAAATGAAAACTCAAATCAAGATTTCCTTAAGTGGTACGAAACCGAAAAAAATTGTGGCGGTCATCCGTGGGAGATATGCAGAGGCGGGAACTCAACACATATTTCGCTTTTCGTTTGTCTTGATGAGAATGGATGGTACTTGCGATTAGAGGGGGATAGCGAATCAAGAGTAATAGAAACAATAAAAATGGCTGTAGCTTTTTACAAAAATCGAATACCATTTATTTTCGGAAAAGCAGAGGAAATATATAAAATGGCACACGGTATTGACAATATTGGTATTGTGCCTGAAACGGTTATACCTCGATATTGTCATGGCTTTTTCCCTGCCGAAGATAAAATTAATTACTTTATGAATCTGGGAACAGAAAGAAATCATGAAATTATTAAAAAAGCGTTTTGGTATCCCTTACCTGAATTGCAATTGGTAAAATAACTTTAACGAAAGCATTCTTTCTCGATTAGCTTATAAACTTGATAAACTTTATAACTTTAAAAAACTGATTAATGTCCTGCTGATTTTCCTTTTGGAAAAGCATTCCATATCTTTAGCGTAAACAGTATTCCTAATATTGCAAATGGTATTAAAAACACAGGCCAGTAATTCCAGTTCTTTGTAGTAATAAATCCAAGTGAAAGTGACTGCACTCCGGTTCCGAGATATACGAGTCCGTCTATCAAACCGACTGCTGTGCCTGCGGCTTTTCTGCCGCCAAAATCCATAGTTGCGGTTCCGCTTAACATTCCATGCGTTCCGATTACCGCTATGGAAATTATAATCACTGATATTCCTAAACCTGCAGGACTTACTCCTACTAAGAAATACATCGCAATGGTTGCAAGTAATATTGAACCGTAAAGTATTCCCGCAACAGGCGCTCTCTTTGAACCGAAAAATTTGTCCGACATCCAGCCCGCTAACATTCCGCCGGTTGCTCCTGCTAACATTAATAATAATCCCCAGTTATGTAACCAGAAATTCCACGATGCCGCCGTTGATGCAATTGCCGTTACTTGCTCTTTTGCGTATATCGGGAACCAGTGCATAACTCCGTTTCTTAATACTCCGGTGCAAAATTCTATCAGCCCTACAAATATTATTACTTTGTTTGTGAAAATCTTTTTTATGATTTCCCAGAGATTAAACTTTGCGTCCATATCTCCCGATGATGCGTCGCCCGTATCAAAATCTTCGTATCCTGCCTGTCCCGGTCTGTCCCTTATTAAAAATATATCAATCACAAACCAGATTATTAATATTATTGCCGGTATCCAGAACACAAGCCAGTATTGTGGATTCTGTGGATTAATATGCTCTGCAAAATTTACAATATACTGACTCCAGTCAAACGCAAAATATAATCCTAACGAAATAAGTATTCCGAATATTCCTCCGAATACTCCTCTTTCTTTTACGTGAAACCATGATGCATTAACCTTTACAATCGCAACCGCTCCAAAACTCTGAAAATACATGTTCATTGAATATACTATCGAAAATACTAAGGTGAGGTTTAAATCCCATCCCAATTTTAAAATCCCCAGTAAAAATACTCCCATTAATATATTCATAATCGCTGCTCCTCCGGCTCCCAGCAGTATTGACTGCTTTCCTCCAAACTTATCCGTTAAAGGTCCGTTTATTAAAAACGAAAATGCATATGTTATCGTACCTGCCGCAAAAATAATTCCGAAATCTTCCTTGGTCATTAAACTGCCTAATGCATTCTTTGAAACTGTTAAATTATATCTCGCCATATATAGAAATGCGTATGTCAGCCCTAATGGCAGCCAGTTTAGAATCCTTCTGATTTTATATTCTGATGAGTGAACGGGTTTGCCGTTCGTATCAAAACTGATGAGAGATTGTTTTTGGGTCATAATTTATTATTTATTTATAATGTATTGCAAGCCAGATACATTCGGGCTTCTGGCTTGTGAATTCAACTCTGTGTTTTGTACCTGCCGGTATGAAAAGATAATCTCCTTTCAGAATATTATACTCTTCGCCCGTGATAAATTTTATTTTTGATTCTCCCTGTAACAGCAAGACCCATTCGTTGAAATTTTCTTCGAGCCATTCATCATTTGCAGTTGCCTGTCCGTTAGATGTAATCCTTTCAATAATTAGATTGTCAGTGTCGTATAATCTGTGAAATATCTCAGGAGAAGTTTTATCCAAAGGGAATTGTGATTCCATTAAGAAATTTCCGGATTTTTTGAGGTTATTCTTTGCGAGCATAGATACCAAGCCATTCTGCTTTTTTGTAAACTTCTTTTACGGAAAATCCGGAAGCACTTAATACCTCAAGTACTCTTTCGGTTTCGCTTACTAAAACTCCTGATATGAAAATCTTTCCGTCGGGTTTTAATTTCCCATAAATATACCTGATATTGTTTTCTATTACACTTCTGATAATATTTGCACAAATAACATCGAAATTTTCTTCGGAAATATCTTTTATATTTTTCCGGTATAAAGTTACCTTTTCGCTGACTCCGTTTACTTTGAAGTACTCAATAGAATTATCGATTGCGTCGTTGTCGGTATCAATTGCTATTGCTTTCTCCATTCCCATCTTGATTCCCGCAATTGTCAGTACTCCGGTTCCCGAGCCGAAATCAAGCATATATTTGTCGTCTTTATCAATGAAGTCACACATCAATTCAAGAACAAGTTGAGTTGTTTCGTTATGTCCTGTTCCAAAAGACATTTTGGGGTCTATCTCAATTTTTATTTCAACGTCTTTGACATTATCTTTTTGCCATGAAGGGAAAACTGCGATTTTCTCTCTAATGTAAACCGGTTCTATATTTGTTTCCCATTCACGATTCCAGTTCCTGTCTTCAAACTTCTTGATTTGTATTGAATCCGGATTTAATATATTGCCAAGTTCTGTTTTTAAGTTTTCGATTTCACCGGTTCTGTTTTCTTCAACATATACAATTAAATAATTCTCTTCCTCAAGTATTGTATCAAAACCCAGCAAATAAAGTTTATTATATACTTCGTCCGTCAATTCACTGCTTACGGGGATTTTTATTTCTATATAAGATTTCATTGCTGTTTAAAATTTAATTTCACCTTTTGCGGATTTCATAGTGTTCTTCATCAGCATTGCAATTGTCATTGGTCCAACTCCTCCGGGTACAGGCGTGATTTTTGATGTCTTTTCATAGCAGCCTTTGTAGTCAACATCTCCTGTGAGTCTATATCCTTTTTCGGTTGAGGCATCTTCAACACGGTTTATCCCGACATCAATTATTACGACTCCGTTTTTTATCATATCCTGTTTTATAAATTCCGGTTTACCGATTGCAGCTATTAGTATATCCGCCTGTCTTGTTATTTCACCAATATCTTTTGTGGCACTGTGGCAGATAGTTACTGTAGAGTTTATGGATTTTTTCAGCATAAGACTTGCCACGGGTTTACCAACTATGTTACTTCGTCCTACTACCACACAATGCTTTCCTTTTGTTTCAACTCCGCTTCTTTTAAGTAATTCAATAATACCATAGGGTGTGCAAGGATAAAAGCAGTCAACATCTATAGATAGTCTGCCGACATTGTTTGGATGAAAACCGTCAACATCTTTTTTGAAACTGATTGCTTCAATTACTTTGAATTCGTTAATATGCTTCGGAAGGGGTAATTGAACAAGAATTCCGTGAATTAAACTGTCTTCATTGAATTTATGTATAAGAGCAAGTAATGTTTCTTCAGATGTATCTTCCGGAAGCTTTTCCGTAACAGAATAAAATCCAAGCTCTTCGCATGCCTTGCCCTTGCTTTTAACATATACTTTCGATGCCGGATTTTCTCCGACTAATATAAAAGCAAGTCCGGGTACCAATCCCTTTTCTGCTTTCAGTTTTTCAACTTCAAGTTTAATTTCATTTTTTATGTCGGAAGATATTTTTTTCCCGTCAATAATTTTGCTTTCTGGCATTAAATCAATTTTATTTATTTTTCTACAGGTCCGTATTGGTCGCGGATAAATGCATCAAG
>CALKAJ010000271.1 GCA_937983305.1 uncultured Ignavibacteriota bacterium
CGTCTTTCATTTCCATCCTTATCTATTTTTATTGATCCATCATCGTTTAAATCAGTGGTTACAATAAAGTCACGAACCTTATCCTTCCAATCAAATAAAGGAGTTTTACTCGAACGACGATATATCCAACCATTCTCTAAATGAAGTGAATACCAAATCTCACCTTTGTTATTTGGTTTTTCGTCACCAACAACGTCAATGATTTTAAGAGAGTGAAATTCTACTGACTTGTTTGGATTTTCTTCTTCCTCTTCTCCACGTAACAGATAATATCCACGTTTTTGATTGAAATTTAGAATTATCCATGCCAATTCTTCTTTAGCAATCTTATGGTTCAAAGCTTTCTTTCTCAGATAATAAATAGTCCAGTCATACGGAATTTTGGTTTCTTTACCATTGGATTTTGTATAAAACAATTGAGGTTGCGATTGTTTGAAATCATTCAACATCTCTTCAAATGACTTCGTAAAGATAAAATTTCTGTTGTCATAAGTTAGTTTTGGTTCAGATTCATCTACAAACTGACCATAATGCTTTTCGAAATCAATTTCTCTTGCATAATGTTCAGGTAAGAATCCTAAAATATTTAATATCCTGTGTAGTCTTTCACGGCGTAGTAGATGTCGCTCACGAATACGACGTATTCCCCTATATCCTGTTCTTGCAGCAGTTTGAGTTTGTAATGGTTTACCTCCTGTAAATAAATCTAACACGTCTTGTGTCATAGGAATTATCCGACTCCCCATACCCAGTATTTTGCCTTGTTTGCTGTCAAAATCTTGTTCCACCAACGCCCACCCGATAGAGTTCGTCCCCAAATCCAGTCCTAAAATCTTTTTCATAATATTAATGTTATTCTATGATTGTTCCTTGTCTGTATATATCCGCTGCATCATCAGCTCTTTTTGTTCTTAAATCATTTTTTTCTACATGATTATAAGGTACAAGTAATTTTGTAAATACCTGAACGGAGAAAACATTGTCGAGGTATTTATCTTTGTCTGAAACCTGATTTACTTTGCTTACGCTTGCTTCTAACCTGACTCCCTGATCCATCAACATTGCCAATACAATGTTTTCGTACGCAGCAATGTAACCAAGAAACTTGTCATTTTTCATCACCTTGATGGCGAATTTGTCATAATTGTTTTCAGTATCACGTTCCAACTGCAACTCATCGTTGACTTTTAAACGGATAGATAGAAAATCAGCTTTTCTGAAATTAACACCTCTAACATAGTTGTCGTAGATTTTAACCTTTCTCAGGTCGTATTGTAGCCTTTCAGTCGTTAAATCCAGTCCCGATAAAAGTAAACTACCTGTCCCGGAAGTAATTATGTTGATAAATGTTCCCCTATCCATGTTTTGAGTCGTAATCTGTTGTTAAATAGGTAATTGTAAATCAGCCGTAAATATATTAAATAATTTTAAGTTAATGTGTTTTTTATTCTAATTTTTTGTATTACTTTTGCTTTATCAATTTTTGAAAGCAAATCACAATAAGGATTATTCCGTTGTGAAAACATCTGGTAAGCCTCTCCGCCAAATAGTGGGAGGCATTTTTTATTTTAGCAGCAAATACCATATTTATTTTAAGTTTTATTCTTGCGATTATCAACAGGAATAATTTAACTTTGCAGTATTAAAATGTATGACTATGAATCACGTAATAACACGTATTGGTATTTCGACACCTACCGGACGAAGGTCATCCTATTCTATACAAACCCGATAATCTCTCCAGCAATACGGACCATACATCATAGCTTAGCGGATATATTTGATAAACAGTGTTTCAAAGGTATGGGGTTTAAGAATGAGAAGTATTTGGAGGAAAAGAAAAGTAAATAATATAAGTTTTTGGTACAAAATAAAACAGTTATGCCCGAATCTTAAAACATAGAATACAAATCTGTTTGGAAAGACGAGTATATCATGTATATACCCTGCTAACAATCAAAATATAGGAAAAGAAAATGAATAATAGCGAAATCCTGATCTATCAAAATTCCGAAGGCAGCATTAAAATAGATGTTAGGTTGGAGGAAGAAAGCGTTTGGCTTACGCAGGCTCAACTGTGTGAACTTTTTCAGAAATCGAAAGCCACTATTAGCGAGCATATAAAAAATGTATTTGAAGAAGGAGAGTTGGATGCGTCGGCAACTGTTCGGAATTTCCGAACTGTTCAAACCGAAGGTAAACGTTTTTAGTACGAAAAAAGAGAAAGTGTCTATATTTTCAGTACAACTATTCCAGAAGTGTCTATTTATTTAGTACAACCAATTTAAAAGTGTCTACTAAAATCAGTAAAAGTCACACAAAGCGAGGAATCTAATTTTTACTCCCTTACTAATTGAAGTTTACGTCCTATATAATTGAGTTTTACGCCCTACATAAATGAATTTTATGCAGGGCATAACGGGCATCGTGCAAGTGCGTTCAAGGGAGCTGAGCTACTTAGTTCGTGTTTGTAGTGCGAGGTCGTTCGAAGTTGTAGAGCAAGTAGACTCTCGGGCGTAGAGCAACGTTGCTCTTTTTCATAGAGCTACATTGCTCTTTGATGCTGAACGAGTAGGCTCTATGGGTTGAAGAAGTAGAACTTTTTATAAGCTTACCAGATGTGAAATCGGGTTTAAACCTTAATTATATGCGAATGTAAAACGAGTTTTTGACATACCAAAATTTTTACTGCGCAATTCGTATAAATTTTCCATGCAATTCCTCAAAATATATTTATTTACCCTCCCGACCCTGTTATTTTGCATATTTTTTTGTAAATTTGCTGACAATTTGGAGAAAACCAGCATAATCATCAAACTATTATAAACTAAAGAGTTAAAATCAAATCAAACGTATGAAACCAATGACTAAAAGTCCTTTGCAGATCGCAAGGGCGGGTTATCAGCCTAAATTGCCCAATGCCCTGAAAGGGAATGTGGTGCTGAAAGAAGGCGCTGCAACTGAATCGGTTGCGGATCAGGACGATATCAAAAAATTGTTCCCGAATACCTATGGTATGCCGCTGGTAACTTTTGAACCGGGTGAAAAGAAAAACTATCCGGTGAAAAACGTGGGGGTTATCTTGTCGGGTGGACAAGCGCCGGGTGGTCACAATGTAATCAGTGGATTGTTCGACGGACTGAAAGCTATCAATCCTGCCAATAAACTGTATGGTTTCCTGGGTGGACCGAGTGGTTTGGTTGATCATACATATATTGAAATAACTAAGGAAATCGTAGATGCATAACGCAATACAGGG
>CALKAJ010000272.1 GCA_937983305.1 uncultured Ignavibacteriota bacterium
CCGTCACTCGAAAGAGACCCTGCAAAATGCATTCTTTGCGGAAGATGCGTAAGGGTATGCAACGAAGTGCAAAAAGTTGGAGCAATTGACTTCACTAAAAGAGGATTTCAAAGCATAGTTTCAACTCCTTACAATAAAGGTTTAAATATCAGCGACTGTATCTTATGCGGTCAGTGTATCCTTGTATGCCCGACAGCCGCACTAAGAGAAAAAAGTCAGGTAAAGGAAGTAGTAAATGCAATTAATCGCGGGAAATATGCTATTGCACAGATTGCACCGGCAGTAAGAGCCACACTTGGCGAAGAATATAATATGCCGCTTGGTGCAGATGTAACAGGAAAAATTGTAACCGGATTAAAAAGACTCGGATTTAAACGCGTATTCGATACAAATTTTGCCGCAGACCTTACTATAATGGAAGAGGGTACAGAACTTATAAAAAGGATTAAGGAAAACAAAGGAAATCTTCCTATGTTCACAAGTTGCTGTCCGGGCTGGGTTAAATTTATTGAGCATAAATATCCGGAATTGCTTAAACACGTTTCAACCTGTAAGTCTCCTCACGAGATGGAAGGTGCCGTATTAAAGACATATTACGCAAAGAAAATGGGTCTTGACCCGAGAGATATTTTCGTGGTTTCAATAATGCCTTGTACCGTTAAGAAATTTGAAGCAGGCAGACCTGAACTTTCGGAAAATCACTTACAGGATGTAGATGCCGTATTAACCACTCGCGAACTTGTGAGAATTTTTAATCTCAAAGGAATTGATTTCGAAGATTTACCGGATGAGAGTTTTGATAATCCGCTTGGCGAATCAACAGGAGCCGCTATTATATTCGGCACTTCCGGCGGAGTTATGGAAGCCGCATTGAGAACTGCATATCACTTGCTAACAGGAAATGAACTTAAGCAACTTGAGTTTTCAGACATCAGAGGTCTTGATGGCATTAAGGAATTGACAGTTGATATAAATGGTTTTAAATTGAATGTAGCAGTTGTTAATGGCGTTGGAAATGTTGCTCAGATTCTCGATATGGTTGCACAGGGCGAATGTAAGTATCATTTTGTTGAAGTTATGGCTTGCCCCGGAGGTTGTATCAACGGCGGCGGTCAGCCAATTCATCAGAAACCGGAAAAAATTAAGAAAAGAATTAAAGCTCTTTATGGAATTGATGCAAATATGGTTAACAGAAAATCTCACGAAAACGAAGCAGTGAAAGCTTTATACAAAGAATTTCTTGGAGAACCGAATGGACACAAATCACACGAAATTTTGCATACAACTTATAAATCAAGGAAAGAAAAGAAATAAAACAGTTTAAGATTTGGAACTACCAATAAACAGAAAATCACCTGTAAAGGATATGCATCTTGAGCACTTTGCCGGAATAGTTGAAACTATCGGCGAAAAATGCCGCAGATGCTATTCCTGCGTAAGGGAATGTCCTGCAGTTGCAATCAGAGTAGAAAATGCACAGGCAGTTGTTTTGGCTGAAAGATGCATTGCCTGCGGGCATTGCGTTACTGTATGTTCTCAGGAAGCAAAAATTACTCTTAACGACTCACGAATGGTGATGGATGAATTTATTCCAAAAGGAAATACTATTGCAATAGTTGCTCCTTCGTTTTCCGCATCTTTTCCCGACACTTATCAAAAAGTTGTAACCGGTATTAAGAAACTCGGATTTACTACTGTTTGCGAAACTGCTTTTGGTGCCGACCTTGTCAGCAATTCCTACCTTGAAGAAATGCAGGAAAATCCCGGCAAGGTTATTATAAGCTCCCCGTGCCCTGCTGTTTTTACTTTTATTGAAAAATACAGAGACAGACTTGTTCCTCATCTTGCAAAAATAGTTTCACCAATGATTGCAATGGGAAGGTTTCTTAAAAAAAATCTTGGTACAGATAATAAAATTGTTTTTATAGGTCCGTGCATTGCTAAAAAAAATGAATACAGGGATGAGGAAGTAAAAGGAGCTATTGATGCGGTTCTTACGTTTAAGGAACTCAAAGAACTTTTTGAAGAGAATAATATTAACCTTGCAGAGCTTGAAGATTCTTTTTTCGACCCTCCTTATGCTTATCTCGGTAAATCTTATCCGCTTGCAGGAGGATTGCTGAAAACCGCCGATATACCCGGTGACATTCTTGAAAAAAGGGTTATCGTTGTTGAAGGTAAGGAAAAATTTCTTGAAATAATTGACGAACTTAACAGCAGCAATATCAATGCTAAGTTTATTGATATACTTTTTTGCGAAGGATGTATTCAGGGACCGGGAATGGATTCCGGATTAAATCATTATTCAAGACGTGAAAACGTTATTAATTACATCAGCGAAAGTATCAATAAAACCGATAAGGGTATCTGGAAAAGCAATATCTATAATGCCAGAAATCTTGACCTTTCAAGAGAGTTTTCATACAAAAATCAATTGAGACCTGTTCCAAGCGAAGACAGGATTAATGAAATTCTTGCGCAGACGGATAAATTCGAGACAAAAGATGAATTGAACTGCGGTGCATGCGGATATAAAACTTGCAGAAATTATGCTCTTGCAATTGCTCAAGGACTCGCAGAAAGTGATATGTGCCTGCCTTGGCTAATTACAAGACTCGAAAAAGCTTATGTTGATTTGCAGGAAACTCAGGACCAGCTTGCCGGAGCGGAAAAACTTGCCTCAATAGGACAGCTTGCCGCAGGCGTAGCTCACGAAATCAATAATCCACTCGGTACCATTTTGCTTTACACTTCAATATTGAAAAAAGAAGTTGCAAAACTTTCGCAGGGAAATCCTATGGAAGAAGACCTCGAACTTATTGCCGAGGAAACAAACAGGTGTAAAGTAATTGTTTCAAATCTTCTCAACTTTGCAAGACAGGGAAAACTTAATATTTCAGATGTTGATATTTTTGATTTGATTAACGGAATTATTAAAACCGTTAAACTTAAACCGGAAAATAAAGGTATTTCTCTTTCCGTTGAAAATGACGCTGAAGATACGGTAATCAAAGGTGATGCCGACCAATTGAAACAGGTTTTTTTAAACACACTTAATAATGCCTGTGAGGCGACTGAAGAAAGTTCACTGAAAAAAGTAAACATAAAAATTACCAAAAACGGAGCATTTCTCGTTACGGAAATTACCGACACAGGATGCGGTATTCCAAAAGAAAATCTCCCTAAACTTTTCACACCATTTTTCACAACGAAAAAAATGGGAAAGGGAACAGGGCTTGGACTTGCTATAACTTACGGAATTATTAAAATGCATAAAGGAGATATTAGAGCATCGAGTCCGGAAACCGGAGGCACAACATTTACAATAAAACTGCCTCTTGAACTAAATACAAATAATTAATTTAAAAATAAAAAAATATATTAAAATAATGGAAAAAGAAATTAAAACTATCCTGCTTGTTGATGATGATATAGACCTTCTCGAACAGAATAAACTTATTCTCGAATCTAAGGGCTATCATATTATTACTGCCGAAAATGTTGATGACGCATGGAACGTATTCAAAAAAGAAAAACCTGATGCCGCCATACTTGATCTTATTATGGAAGAACACGATGCAGGTTTTATTCTTTCACACAAAATTAAAAGAGATGAATATGGGAAAAATATTCCGGTGTTTCTTTTAACTTCAGCAACTTATGTAACCGGTATGAAGTTTGATGCTTCTACTGCCGAAGAGCAGGAATGGATTCATTGCGACGGATGGTTTAATAAACCAATTGAAATTGAAGAACTTGCACGTAAACTGGAAGAATGTTTTGAGAAATATAAAAGTAAATAAGTTTTAGTTTTTTCGTATCCTTCCTAAGCCGGAGCTTAGGAAGGAGGAAGAAACTTGATAAACTTGATAAACTTTACAAACTTGACGAACTTGATAAACTTGATGAACTTGATGAACTTGATAAACTTTACAAACTTGATAAACTTTACAAACTACCCATGCCCCGCATACTCATAGTTGACGACGAAAAAGGTTTACGCCTCGGAACAAGCCGGCTATTAACCGCCGAAGGTTACGAAGTTGACACTGCCGAAAACGGAACCGAAGGAATCAAACTCGGTACAACGAACGACTACGACCTTGCCGTTATTGATATGAAAATGCCGGATATAGACGGAATAGATGTTCTCAAGGCAATAAAGGAAAAAAGACCGAACACGATTTGTTTTATCGCAACAGCTTATGCAAGTTACGAAACAGCCATTGAAGCAACAAGATTAGGAGCCGCAAGCTATATTCCAAAACCATTCACACCGGAAGAGCTGATAAAACAACTCGAATCGGGTTATGAAAAAAGATTACTGCTTCTCGAAGCCGAAAAACTGAAAAGGGAAAGAGAAGAAAGAATGCTTGAGGTTGCATTTGAAAAAACACGTTTAAATACAATAGTAAATTCCATTGTTGACGGCGTTATTGTAGTTAATAAATCCGGCGAACTTGTTCTCTTCAATTCGGCGGCTTTAAAATATTATCATCTCAGCAATTCGATGATAGGAGAAAACATTCTTACTTTTATTCACCCAAAAATATCCGAGTTAGTCAATAATTTTTTTACTTCCGAAGAATATCTCGATAAAAGTTTCAGCGAACAAATTGAACTTAAACCGGACAGAGAACTGGTTGTTGATGTAACCTGCTCACCCGTTCCACAGGTTGACAAATCCCTTGCCGGAGTTGTGATTGTAATAACGAACATTACCGAGCTTAAAAAGATTGAACATATTAAGTCCCAGTTTGTCTCGATGGTTGCTCACGAACTAAAGACTCCAATAGCTGCTGTACTTGGTTTTCTAAAAATAATAATTGACCCGGAATTCAAGCTCAGCCCTGAACAGCAAAAAGACTATCTCACCCGCTCGGAAAAAAGACTCGTTACGCTTGTTGATATGGTTAATGACCTTCTTGATATTTCAAGAATGGAAATCGGAACAAAGAGAAGAGAAATCAAAGAAATTGACCTTGCGGAAATAATCAAATCAAATACAGATTTTCTTGAACTGGAACTGAAAAAAAGAAATCTTACTTTGAATCTTGATTTACCAGACGGACTTCCCCTGCTCAAGGCAGATTATAATGAAATTTCAAGACTGTTTACAAATATTATAGGTAATTCGGTTAAATATAACCGTGATAACGGAAGTATAGATATAAAGATAAAATTTGAAAACGGTAATCTCATAACAAGCATATCCGATACCGGTATTGGTATGAAACCGGAAGAAAAGAACAGATTATTTCAGGAGTTTTTCCGTGCAAAGAATGAAAGCACAAGAAATATTCCCGGTACGGGCTTAGGACTCTCTATAGTAAAAAGAATTGCAGAATCATATTCCGGAAATATAACCGTTGAATCGGAATATGGTAAAGGTTCAACGTTTACAGTCATTTTCCCGCTTAAGCAAAGTCAATAAGCATTGGAAATAAAAGTATCACTTATAATTTCGGTTTATAAAAAGATTAAACCATTAAGTTTAATTTTTGATGCTTTGAAGAATCAATCTTTCAACGAATTTGAAGTAATTATTTCAGATGACGGCTCCGGAGAGGAAATGAAAAAGTATATATTATCTCAAAAAAATAAATTTCCCTTTCCGGTAAAACATATCAGTCATGATGACTCAGGGTTCAGGAAAAATAAAATTTTAAACAAATCAATTTTAAACTCCGGAGGCGAATATCTGATTTTCCTTGACGGAGATTGCATTCCACATTCTGAATTTATAAAAGAACATTTTAAAAATAAAAAAGTAAATACAGCCCTCTGCGGAAGAAGGGTTATGCTCGGGGAAAAAATATCGGAAGAAGCATTGCAGGGAAATATTACGGATTTTTCTCCGCTGAAATTATTTTGGGATTCTGTTTTCGGAGGTGAGCGAAAAACAAGCTATGCCGATGATTCGGTTTATTTGAGTAATAATTTATTCAGAAAAAAAATTTCCAAACAACGGATTAATTTAACAGGATGTAATTTTTCACTTCATAAAAATATGATTTTAAAAATTAACGGCTTTGATAAAAATTATGCCGGACCGGGCATTGGCGAAGACAGCGACATTGAATTCAGATTGAAGCTTTCCGGAGCAGAATTTTCATCAGTCAAAAATCTCGCAATCATATATCACATCTATCACAGCGAAACGAAAGTAAATCCTGCCAACATTGAATATTTTGCGAAGGTTAAGAGCTCCGGTAATTTTATCTGCAAAAACGGAATTGAAAAACTTGATTAGTTTGTTTTCCTGTACCGCAGAACCGCAAATGTAATAATCAAAAATGCAAAACCGGATAAGGCAGTAAATTCCCGGACCAAATCCTTAAACCCCGAACCTTTCAACATTATCATCCTTATAGCTTTGCTGAAGTGTGATATAGGATTAAAGAATGTTAATTTCTGAGCCCAGTCGGGCATTGACTCGACCGCGGTAAATATCCCGCCCATCAAAATGAAAATCACCATTATAAACCATGCAATAAACATTGCCTGCTGCTGTGTATCGGTAATGGTAGAAATTAATAAACCTATACCGAGCATTGATATAAGATAAATTCCCGTTAATGAAAACAATACTACGGGACTTCCGAGCATAGGGATATCATAAATTATTCTTCCAAGCATTAAACCAAATGCAAGTTCAAACAAACCGATTATCCAGAACGGGAAAAGCTTTCCGACAATAAACTGGTATTTTTTTATCGGCGTAACATTCAATTGCTCAATCGTCCCGATTTCTTTTTCTCTCGCAATGTTCATTCCCGTCAGAAATGTTCCAATCATCGTTACAAGCGCAACAAGTATTCCCGGCACCATATAGGTTTTATAATTTAACTCGGGATTATACCAGTTTGTAAAATTCACATTAATCATAGGCGGCATATTCATTGAGCCTCCGGAAGGAATATATTCCGTTATTATATCCTGATTAAACTGTTGAACGATATTTGAAGAGTAATTATTTATCAATCCTGCCGCAGCTCCGTCTTCGGCATTAATCAATAGCTGTACTTTCGATTTTCCTTCCCTTCTGAAATCCTTTTCAAAATCTTTCGGTATATGCAGTATAAGTTTCCACTGATTTGTTTTAAATCCTTCGATTGCTTCGTTAGTGGAAAATTCATTTCCGCTTAAAATAAAATATCCGTTTTGACGAAATCTTTCTGCAAGGTCTCTTGAAAAAGTTGATTGGTCTAAATCAACAAGACAATAATTTATATTTTTGATTTCATAAGTTGCCGCATTAGAAAGTATTAATAATTGAACTAAGGGCATTACGAAAATCATCGGCAGCATTGACCTGTTACGGAAAATCTGTAAAAACTCTTTTTTTAGTATATGTAATATTGTCTTCATTAAAATAATCTGATTTTAAATTTCTTAATACTTAATAAAATTAAAAATATGGTCATACCGGCAAGTATTAAAGTTTCCTTCCATATATATCCGAAGCCTGAACCTTTAAGCATAATTGATTTCACTATGATAACGTACCATTTTGCCGGCAGTATGTGGCTTAGCCATTGTAAGACAACGGGCATATTTTCAATTGGGAATACATAACCCGATAACATAACCGTCGGGAGCATCAAGCCCGCCAGAGATATCATCATAGCGGTTTGCTGGTCATTGACTAAAGTTGATATTAAAATGCCGAGCGAGAGAGCGGTTATCACAAATAATACGGTCTCGGCAAGAAGAAGAATATTACTGCCCGAAACCGGCACATTAAAAACATTTGCAGATATAAGCAGAATAATAACTGCATTTATAATTCCAAGTATCAGATAAGGAATAACTTTTCCAATTATAATCATAAGAGGATTTAAAGGCGACACCAGCAGAATTTCCATTGTACCAAGTTCTTTTTCCCGCGTTATAGAAATTGATGTCATCAATGCAGATACAAGCATTAATATGATTGCCATAATTCCGGGTACGAACATATAAACGCTTTTCAATTCGGGGTTGTATCTCATCTTCACCTCGGTTGTAATTGAAGGCGGACTCGAATACTTTCCGGAAATTTCTTTCTGATATTCCTTTAAAATTGAATTCGTATAACCCATAACCATATTTGCAAGATTTGCTTCGGAAGCATCAAGTATCAGCTGTATATTGGCTTTTCCTGTTTTATAAAGATTCTCGGAAAAATTCTGCTCGAATATTATTATTTCCTTTATTGTACCTTTTTTAAATTCTTCCTCAAGCTCTTTTTCGTTAAATAAATTATCCGATAAAATAAAATATCCGGATGATAATATTTTGTTGCTTATCTCCTGAGTTACGTTGTCTCTGCTGTAATCCAGTATTGCAATTTTTGTATCTTTGATTTCATTACGGATGGCAAATCCGAAAAGCAAAATCTGTATAACCGGCATACCAAAAAGAATTACCATTGTTCTGTAGTCTCTGAAAATATGATAAAACTCTTTAACCAGAAAACCTAAAAATCTTTTCATTTTAACCTCTTGCTATTTTTACAAATACTTCGTGCATTGTAGAAGCATTAAATTTCTCTTTTAATTTTGTTGGTGTATCAAGTGCTGCAATTTTACCGTCAACCATCATAGAAATCCTTCCGCAGTATTCCGCCTCGTCCATATAGTGAGTTGTTACAAAAACAGTTGTTCCTTCTTCGGCTGCTTTGTATATCAGTGTCCAGAACTGTCTCCTCATCACCGGGTCCACTCCGCCTGTCGGCTCATCAAGAAAAACAATCTTCGGCTCGTGTATTATTGCGGTCAGGAATGCAAGCTTTTGTTTCCAGCCGAGCGGAAGTGATTTCAATAACTTATTCCTTTCCTCTTCCATATTCAGTAATTTTAAGAAATAATCAGTTTTATCTTTTATTATATTTTTCCTGAGCCCGTAAACTCCGCCGTAAAACTCAAGATTTTCTGCTACGGTTAAATCTTCATACAGTGAAAATCTCTGGCTCATATATCCGATATTATTTTTGATTTTTTCGGTTTCTTTAAATACGTCAAATCCTGCAACTGTTGCCTTTCCGCCGGTCGGTGTGAGCAAACCGCATAACATTTTAATGGCTGTGGTCTTTCCCGCTCCGTTTGCTCCAAGGAAACCAAATATTTCTCCCTGCCCGACCTGAAAAGTTACATCATTCACCGCAATAAAATTACCAAATTTCTTGGTCAGGTTTTCCGCATCTATGATTTTTTCCATATTCATTATTTTCTCATTAATTCTATAAAAATATCTTCAATATCCGGTTTTATTTCTTTGTATTCAATTTCCGTGATTCCTTTTTCGGATAAATATTTTTTTAATGCATCCATATTTTCATCACCTTCATTAAACGTAAAGTGAATGTACTCTCCAAAAATATTTACAGAGTCTATATTTTCGAATTCATTCAAAGATTTTATTAAACCATACATATTATCGGATTTAATTGCATACATCTTTCTGTAATTTCTTTTAATGAGTTCCGAAGGTTTATCTATATCGAGAATATTTCCCTTTTGTATTAATGCAACCCTGTCGCATAATTTTGCTTCATCCATATATGGAGTTGAGACAACCGTTGTAATTCCTTCTGCTTTCAAACCGCCGAGCATTTCCCAGAATTCGTCTCTTGATACGGGGTCAACTCCGGTAGTCGGCTCATCAAGTATTAATAAATCCGGCTTATGAATCAAAGCACAGCAAAGAGCAAGTTTTTGTTTCATACCTCCGGAAAGTTTTCCGGCTTTTCTTTTTTTAAACGGCTCAAGGTATATATAGATATTTTTTATCAGATTATAATTTTCTTCCAATGTCGTTCCGAAAATTGTCGCAAAGAATTTAAGATTTTCTTCAACACTTAAATCCTGATACAATGAAAATCTTCCGGGCATATAACCGACAGATGAACGGATTTTCCTGTAATCCTTTACGACATCATAACCGAGAACTTCTGCTGTTCCTTTATCGGGTATTATTAATGATGTAAGTATTCTTAATAATGTTGTTTTTCCGGCTCCGTCAGGTCCTATGAATCCGAATAATTCGCCGGGCTTCACTTCAAAGCTGATATCTTTCAGAGCTTCGGTTTTCCCGTATGATTTCGATAAATTGTTAACTTTTACAATACTCATATTAGTTAAATATTACTTCTCCCGGCATTCCGATTTTTAAAGAACCGTCATTGCTGACCTTTATTTTAACAGCATATACTAAATTTACCCTTTCTTCCTTTGTCTGTATTATCTTTGGAGTAAACTCGGATTTTGACGATATCCAGCTTATAGTTCCTTCCAGTTCGCGGAATCCTTCTTTTCCGTCATCTATTAAAACTTTTACTTTCTGACCAATTTTTATTTTTGGCAGCTGCTCACCGCTTACAAATACTCTTAGATTTAAAAATGATAAATCTGCAATCTTATACAGCGGTTTACCAAAATTCATTATTTCTCCCGGCTCTGCAAGTTTCATTAATACTGTACCTCTTACCGGATTTTTAATTATACTTTTTTCTATCTGGTCATCTATTTGCTGTACCTGCACATCATAATTTCCAAACTCGCTTTTTACGGTATTATTCTGAGTCATTACCATTTCAACCTGCTTTTGAAGTGTGTTTAAACTGCCGTTAATATCATCAAGCTGTTTTTGAGAAGCGGCATTATCTTTGATTAAATTTTCAATCCTGTTTTTTTCTACCTGCGCCGTTCTCATTTGCTCTCTATATACTTCTGCCTGTGAATTTATATTTCCGAATTTTGTGCCGATTATTTTTTTCTGAGAGTATATCTGTTTTTTCTTGAGAAATAATTGTACGGTATCAATAAATCCTACCTGCATTCCTTCTTCAAGAGTCAATCCCTCTTCAACATTCAGACTTAATAATTTTCCCGTTCCCTCTGCGGATACTATGGTCTCGGTTGCTTCGAAATTTCCGAAAGCATCTGATTTAATTTCGTTATCAGAGCATGATTGCAATATGAAAGATGCTATAAATATTGAAAGCATTAAAGTTATTTTTTTCATTTTCAGTTTCCTTTTGTAGTTAAATAATTAATTTTTGATTGAAGCAGCTGCAAATAATGAGTCTTTTGTAATAATCTCGCCTGATTCAGGTTATTTGTTTCCGTTAAATAGGTTGTGCTCGTTATTGTTCCGTTATCAAGTTGAGATTCGGTAACGGATATTATTTTTTCTCTTATTGAGATTATCTCTTCGTCTTTTTTTAATAATTCTTCATATTTGATAATATCCGATTTGTATTTGCTTATTGAAACTTTTATATTTTTATCAAATGTTTCTTTTTGTTTTCTTACTATTTCTTTATTGATTTCATATATCTGCCTTTCATTTTTATCCTGTCCCCAGTCTATGGGATTCCATTGTAAATTTATTCCGACCATATAATACGGCTCAAATTCATTTTTCAACATATTCAAACCTGGTCTTCCATATCCTGCCTGTCCGAATAAACTTACCTTTGGCAATAATTTTGTGCCTGAAAGTTCGGATAATGCATTAAAATGTACTTCCTGCAATTCATATAATTTGTGCTCAGGTCTGTTAATTCTATCGTCATTTACATTCCCCGGATTTGGTATTGCAAGTTCCGATTCGTTTGAAAATTCTATTCCTGTCAGTTCAGATAGCATTGAAAAACTACCTTTAATATCATCCAGGATTGAATTCATTTCCTGCTCTATCGTCGCAATCTGTGCCTGTAATGGATATATATTTCCCGGCGGAATTGCACCGTTCTTAATTTTTGATTCCAGTTCAAGCATTTTATTTTCTATATCCTTTTTATAAACTGCATTAATATTGTATTTCTCTTTCTGAAGCAATATTGAAAAATATATGTCGTTTACTTTTTGTTTAAGAGTGTATAGCTCTACATATATTTTTTGTCTGTCAATATCAAACTGCTTTAGCTCCACTTCCTCCTGAGATGTGGTTAAGCCGCCGTCATAAACTAACTGTCTGGCATCGAGCCATAATTTATACATATCCTTATTCATCTTTGGAGCTGTGAAAAAAGGATTGCTGATTTCAAGCTCGGTTACATCGGATTGATATGAGGCCTGTCCGTTCAGGGTAAGTTTTGGAAGAAAATTAATTCCGAGGTTTTTATTTTTTAAAGCGGAATTTGTTTCATAATATTCTATTGCTTTCCTGTTAGGATGATTCAACTCGGCTTGCTTGTAACAATATTCGAGTGTCAGTGAATCGTTACCGCCGCCTGTGAAAAGAGTTGTTATTAATAATAATATTTTCATTTATTTGTCTCCATTTTTATTATTCATGGATATTGAATTTATAATAAAATCTGCTACTTCATATTCCCTCTTTTCCATAAAATCGTTGTAGTCCTCTTCAGTTAATCTGTAAATTCCTTTTATTACCGGTTTTGCTACAACCGGGAAAATACATAGTGCTATGATATTGACTATTAACATCAACGGGTCTATGTTTATTATCTCTCCCTTTTCTGCCGAATTTTTAATATCATCGTAAAATACTTTTGGGAATTCAATTCCCTTTTCGGCAAATAAATTGGCGAATTTATCGGGATGCTGAGTGATTTCGTTGATAACAAATCCGGGGAGGTAAGGATTTTCCCTCATTAATCTGATATATTCTTTTACGAATATTCGTATCTTGTCAAATAAAGGTATTTCATAAGAAAGTATCTGAACAATTATTGGGAAGATTCTTCCGATAGCTTCTTTGAATACTGCATCGAATAATTGCTCCTTGCTCCTGTAATAATAATGGAGCATTGCCTTGTTAATGCCTGCCTCGTCTGCTATTTCCTGCATACGCGCTCCGGCAAGTCCCTTTGTGTGAAATATATTCCGGGCTGCATCCAATATTTTGGCTTCTGTGCCTTTTTCTTTGTTAATAATTTGACTATCCATTTAGTTTAACTATTTATTTGTATTGACTAACCATTTAGTTAATACAAAAATCCGCAAATTATTTCTTAAAGTCAAGCCCTTTTTATATTTTTATATTTTTTTTGAGATTATTCTCCCCATTTCTACAAACGTTCGACTCCTAACGGAGTCGGTTACTTTTTCTCTCCTTCCTAAGCTCTAGCCTACTATCTCTCCTTCCTAAGCTCCAGTCTACTATCTCTCCTTCCTAAGCTC
>CALKAJ010000273.1 GCA_937983305.1 uncultured Ignavibacteriota bacterium
ATTTGTGTGTGTGAGTTACTGTGGAAATTAAAAGGGTAATGAACAGAAATGAAAACATCAGTAATACCGGTGCAAGAGTAAAAGTTCTTTCCTGCGAACCATTGTTGAGTCCATTAGGAAACATGAATCTACAAGGGATTGATTGGGTGATAGTAGGTGGCGAAAGCGGAAGAACCCCAAGACCCATGAAAGAAGAATGGGTCATTGATATTAAAGAACAATGCCAGAGAGCTGATATTGCCTTTTACTTTAAGCAATGGGGAGGCACAAATAAAAAGAAGACTGGTAGATTGCTTGAAGGTAAGAGGTATGATAAGATACCGGAATTAAAAGTTTTGTAGAAAAATGACTTTCCTGAAAAGAAATAAATGGAGAATTCACTGGTGTACTTTTGGTGCATTGGTTTTTATGTTTGTTTTCACTGCTATATTTTTTGAAGACAAACAATGGCTCGGAAATGTATTGCAAGCAATAGGAACTGTTTCCGGTATTTATTTGACCATTATTATATTCCTTTTCTCAAAAGAAGATTCTGACAAACAATTTCGCAAGCATTTAGAACATTTACAAGAACTGAACACAAAGCAAATTGACGCTTTACAAAGTGCAACTGAGAAGCAAATAACAGCATTACAGGAATTGACAGAGAAACAAATTGATGCACTACAAAAATCAACTTTTGAACAAATTTCCGCTTTTGAGCAGCAGATAAGAGAAGTTACAGACAAGCTAAGTGATAATTCAATTCTACTTGCAGAAATATTAGGCCGTGAACTGGAAAAATCAATTGATATTTATGCAAATGCTGTAAAAAATGAAGAAGCGAAATATAATGATCTTACAGGTTGGAAGCTACTAAGAACACCAGCTGAAAAAGAACAACAATTAAACAATCAGCGGACACGCATTCAAAGAATCAAGCAAGTGCTTGAATATCTTATGAATAAACACAACAAGGTGAAAGAGATATTTGGTTTTAGCGCAAAACAATTGAATGATTAATAGTAATAACAATATACCACAGGGCTGGACAATTGCCAAGTTAGGCGAGTTAGTACTTACCGAAAAAGGTAAAAAGCCAAAACGTATTTCTAAAGAGAAGACTAATGAATGTTTTATTCCTTATGTAAATATCAAGGCATTTGAGAAAAACATTATTGACGAATATACTGATGGCGTTGGGTGTGTGCTTTGTGAAGATGATGATTTTTTAATGGTTTGGGATGGAAGCCGTTCAGGTTATGTTGGTAAAGCAATTAAAGGAGCATTAGGAAGCACCTTAGTTAGAATAAAGCTTCCATTGATAAATCAAGACTTGACTTACTACTTCTTAAAATCAAAGTTTATTGAAATCAACTCAAGAGCAAAAGGAGTTGGAATACCGCATGTTGACCCAAATTTGCTATGGAATTACGATTTTCCCCTTGCCCCACTCAACGAGCAAGCCCGCATCCTCGCCAAACTCGAACAACTACTCACCGACCTCGATAAAGGCATTGAATATTTAGAAACCACCAAACAGCAATTGAAGGTTTATCGGCAAGCAGTTTTGAAATGGGCGTTTGAAGGTAAGTTGACGCAATCAGGGTTTGAAGAAATCGAATTGAGAAGTGATAATCTTGGAGCTTATATTGAAAGAATCGAAGCTGGAAAAAGTTTTAAATGTGAAGAACGACCACCATCAAAATCTGAGTATGGTGTTTTAAAGGTGAGTGCTGTTACTTGGGGTAAATATGATGAAAATAAGAGTAAAACAATTACCGACAGTCGGTTTGTGAATGAAAATTTTTTAGTTAGGACCGGTGATTTTATTTTCAGTAGAGCAAATACATTAGATTTAATTGGTGCTGTTGTAATTGCAAAAAGTGTTTCAAAAAATGTTATGCTGAGTGATAAAACTTTGCGAATTATTTTTTCAAAACACATCGTTCCAGAGTATGCTCTTTATTATCTAAGAAGTAAAGAAGGCCGTAAGCAGATTCAATTTTATTCAAATGGAAATCAAGAATCAATGCGGAACATTGGGCAAACAGGAATAAAGAATATTTCAATCCCAATTCCAAAAAACACTGATTTGCAAACCAAAATTGTTTCAGAAATCGAATCCCGACTTTCGGTTTGCGATAAAATTGAAGAAACGATAGAAAGCAGTTTGCAACAGGCAGAAGCTTTGCGTTTAAGCATTATCAAACAAGCATTTGAAGGCAAACTCGTTCCGCAAGACCCAAGTGATGAACCTGCAGAAAAGTTGCTGGAGAGAATAAGAGCCCTTCGGCAAAGTTCGACCAAGCTCACCTCAAGAGCTCAGGGCAAACAAGGAGCCGGAAAGCCTGAGAAGAAGGAGAAAGTGAAAACAATAAAAAATAAAGTATTAGTGAATGGATAGAAAAGCAACCATAACGAAAAAGAAAGGTTCTGTAAATAAGCTAGTTGATAAACCAAAGGATAAAATAAAAATCATGGTTGGCTCAACTGTTTATGGCTTTGAAGACCAGCTTTCATCCATTGTAGCTCAACTCAATACGATGGGTTTTGAAGTGCTCAATTCTCATTATGGTAGTATTAAAGTCAATCCTAAGCTATCCAATTTAGACAACTGCTTAAATGCTGTAAAGGAATGCGATTTGTTCCTTGGCATTATCAGACCGTATTGCGGCACTGGAAACATCGGTGAAAAGAATATCACCTTTGAAGAAATAAAGGAGGCTATTCGTTTAGAAAAACCATATTGGTTTTTGGTTCATCGGGATGTAGTTTTTGCCAGAACGCTATTCAAGAAAATGAAGAAGAAAAAAGGATGCCAAATTGAATTTACTGATAATAGATTCTTCGATTTACTGTCAATTCAAATGTATGAATACGTGATTAAAAATCATATTCCTGTTACTCTCCGAAACGGCAATTGGGCACAGGAGTTTTATCGTCTTGATGATATGATGACTTATATAATTGCTCAGTTTTCAAGCAAAGAGTTTATTGAAGAAGTAATTAACACTAAAAAAGTTGACCATGGAAAATAGTTTTATCATAGAAAATTTGCTGCAACAAAGCGAAGGTGTTCGACTTGAATTTAAAGCTAAACCTGATATAGATTCGATTGCTAAGGTGATTACATCATTTATAAATACACATGGAGGTGACCTTGTTGTAGGTATTGATGATAACAAAAACATCATCGGTGTTCAAAACGCAAATATCTTAGCAACAGAATTACAACATAAATTGGTAGAGTGGATAAAACCAACTGCCCCCATTTCAGTTCAACCTATCGGTTACAAGAGAAAGGATGTCATTCTAATCAGTGTTTGGGAAGGAGCTAAAAAACCGTATCAATACAAAGGCACTATTTACAATAGAATTGGACAAGCAACAAAAGCTACA
>CALKAJ010000274.1 GCA_937983305.1 uncultured Ignavibacteriota bacterium
ATCAAGAGATACATTACCTGCTTCAATTTTCTGAATAACTTCATCGGCATAACCGGTGTATTTGATTCTGAGTTGGTTTTCAAATTCAAAAGTTCTTTGTGTATTCCAGTCTGCATCAATTGTTAATTTATCACCAACGGAGCCTTTGGCTGTTATCTGTAAATCCTGCTTAAAATTGATATTATTCTGGTCGGTATTAAAACTAAGATTCAACTGGTCACTGGTAACACTTTGGTAAGAAGCTGTGAGATCAACAGTTCCGTTAATTCTTAAATTTATAGTTGGAGGACCGAAGATTGTCTCTGATTTAAAAGGCAATGGAATAGTAATATCCGTAAACTTCTCTATTAATTTACTCAAATCATCAACAATTTCCCCTTTAAATTTTTCATAAACAATTTGGTTAAGAATTTCCTTTCTTAATTCGGAATCTTTTCGAACCAAATAATCCTCCAATGAAATTTCTGACGGAGCACGGATAAGCCGGTCATTTAGAGTTTGCCTGATAATAACCCTGCCTGAAGAATCAAATAGAACCTCTCTTGAAATACCCGAAGCATCACCAAGAAGTAAAGGAATATTTTTTTCAAAAACTTTTGACCCCGTTTTGGATTTTGGGAAATAAGCAAAATACTTTTGTGTAGATAGGGAGTCCCCTACAAAAATCAATGTAGAATCAATCACGGAGAGAGTATCTTTACCCGAAAATTTAGAAGTATCACTTCCTTTATACCCAAAGTTACGACCTGACTTCAAGTCACGTCTTCCCTGAGCAAATAAACTGCTGACGGATAATAAAATAACTCCGAAAATAAAAAATACCTTTATAGCTTTTTTTATCAATTAAGGTTTTATGTTTTTATATATCAATGGTAATAATTATTCTATAAATATCCGTTTTATTTTATTCACTAAATATTGGTAAACATAAATATTCTTAAGGATAAAATCAAAATAAAAAGTAATCGAGAATATATTGCAAATTGGTATATCTTCGATTATATTTGTATGTAAAAAATTAAAAAAGATTATAGAATACTCTCCTACATTTTTAAAACTCGGAATTCGAAAAGAACAAAGTTAAACTTTTTTATCGTTTTTCAAGTTTAAAATTTAAAATCTTAGTATTATTATTGTGAAAAAAATCATTTTATCATTAGCTGTTATCTCAGTTTTTATTTTTGTTTTATTTATTAATCAGACACTATTTGCACAGTTTGAATCTCACCCTGAAATAGAATGGAAAACTATTACCACTGAAAACTTCAATATTGTATATCACGAAGGAACGGAAAGAACTGCATATACCACAGCAAAAATTGCGGAAGAAATATACGGTCCAATAACATCACTTTATGATTTCAAACCAAAAGACAAAGTAAATTTTGTTATTAATGATTTATCGGACGTTGCAAACGGAGCAACTGATTTCTTTAATAACCGTATTGAGATTTTTTCCTCAGCATTGGATTTTGAGTTAAGAGGTACACATAACTGGTTGAGAAATGTTATAACTCATGAATATACACACATGATACAAATACAGGCTTCTATGAAATTTCCTAAAAATATGCCTGCAATTTATTTTCAATGGTTGAATTATGAAAAAGAAAGAAGGCCTGATGTTCTTTATGGTTACCCCAATATGATTATCTCTTATCCAATCTCAGGTTTCGGTGTTCCGGCTTGGTTTGCAGAAGGCACAGCTCAATATCAGAGGCAGGCTACAGGATATGATTACTGGGATGCCCAGAGAGATATGATTTTACGCTCATATGTTGAGGATGATAATATGCTCACATATAATGAAATGGGACAATTTTCTTCGATTACTTCTCTAAAAGCAGAATCAATTTATAATTCAGGTTTCGCTTTTGTCAGATATATATCAAATAAATATGGTGAAGATAAATTAAATGAGGTTACCAAGAATCTTGGGAGTGTATTTAATTTCAGTATAGATAAGGCATTCAGCCAAGTAATAGGTAAAGACGGCAATGAGTTATATGACGAATGGAAAGCCTTTCTTAAAAAAGATTATGCATCAAAACTTAAAGGTGTAAAAGAAACTAAAATCGAAGGTAAACTGATTGAGGAAAAAGGATTTGCCAATTATTTCCCGCAATTTTCACCCGACGGAAAAAAAATTGCCTATATATCAAATCAGGATTTTGACTATGCCGTTACGGGCTTAATGCTTTACGATAAAGAGAAAAACTCTCAAAAATATACAGGAATTTTAGTTGGTTCAAACTTTGGATGGTCTCCTGATGGGAAAAAAATTATTTACTCAAGAAGAAATTATCCCGCGAAACTTGATGAAACTTATTTTTATGATATATACGTATATGACGTTGAGAGGGACGAGGAAGTAAGAATTACTAAGGACAAAAGAGCTACTTCACCTTCCTATTCTCCTGACGGTAAGAAATTTGTTTACACTATTTCGAAAGACGGAACTTTAAATTTAGAAATTTCAGACGAAAAATTATCGAAAACCGAAAGATTAACCGAATTTAAAAACGGTGAACAAATATATAATCCTAAGTTTTCATTAGACGGAAAAAAAATCATTTTCGATTACTCGCTTGAGGAGTCAAGAAAAATTGCTCAAATAGATTTACAAACCGGTGAAATGGAATTTATACTTGATGAAAAAGGCTTCGATTTCAGGAACCCAATATATATAAGCGAGAATGAATTCTTGTATTGCAATGATAAATCGGGAATATTCAACATATTCAGATATAATATTAAAACTAAGGAAAACAAACAAATCACAAATGTTCTTGGAGGTGCCTTTATGCCTTCTCTTGATAATACCGGAAATTTAACATACGCTTCTTATCACTCTACGGGATATAAAATTGCGTTACTCGAAAATGTAAATACCTTTGAAAACAAACAGATTGTTAATTATACTGCACCTGACAGGTTGATTCTAAAATATGCGGATTCCGGATCTAATCCCGACG
>CALKAJ010000275.1 GCA_937983305.1 uncultured Ignavibacteriota bacterium
ATTTCCGGGAGTTAATTTAGCCATATATTATCTGTTCATGCAATATTATCAACATTCATTAATTAATCAATTCACAAAACTCTATTATTTCTTGTAAAAAGCAGCGAAAATCCAATTCGGAAAATGTACAATATTTTAAGAAAAATTATGTTAACTTGTTAATATTGCTGTTTAAATATAAAATTAAATAGATGAAGATTATACTTAGTTTTTTTATTTTGATATATTTGTTATCATCTGAACAGAGCCCGGCTCAGGCAATTTCAAAGGAAAGAGCAGATAAGTTTCTTGAGTTTTCTCTATTTGATAAGCACAGTGAGGAAGATTTTATTGACGGGGAAGAACTTAGAAAATCACGAAGACTTGGTATTACTTACGATGAGACAAAAATTAAATATTTGATTGCTTATAACATTCCGGATGAAATAAAACCAAAAGTTAAATCCGGAGAAGTAAAATATAAATACAATATTTTGCCTTTAGAAAATAATTTTTCAAAATTAGAGCTGATTATTCCTGACTACGATTATAAGGTTGATTTCTACTTTAGTGGTGATTATTTAGTCTCTCCTTCTTTTTATTACTCTCAGGGTTGGAAAACTACGGAAAGCAGATTTTTTAAGTTTTATATCAGCACGCCGGAATTGATTAATGCCTATACCGCAGAAAGGCTTGATAATTTTGTATTAAAAATGAGTTCGGTATTGGAATATTCAAAAGACGATTTGGCTTTGCTTGAAAAAGAAAAAATATTTTATTATTTCTGTAAAGATGATTTTGAAATAGAAAAACTAAGCGGTTTTAAAACTTTAGGTATATATAATCTTGCTTCGGATTTGATTATTACAACATATAACTGTCATTACCATGAAATCTGTCATTTGTTGATGAACTATAAAATTAAAAACGTTCCACTGTTTAAACATCCTCTACTGCAAGGGGGATTTGCTGTTGCTTATGGCGGCAGAGGAGGTCGTGAGCCGGAAATAATGCATAATGTCGGAAATTTTATTATAAACTCGGAATTCATTAAAATACAGGATTTACTTACAAAAGACGATTTCTTGTCGGAAGACGCTTCAATCACATATCCCGCAGCCGGTATCATAAGCAAATATTTGGTTGATAATAAAGGATTCGATAATTATCTGAACTTATATAAGAAATACAGCTCAGGCAGAGAAAATATCAACAAAATCCGGATTGATGAAAAAGATTTATTTCAACAGGAAGATTTCAAGAATTATTCAAATTTATTATTTTCGGATTATTCAAAGTCGGTCAATTTTCAATATGACATAATTGATGAAATAACAAAGCCCTCAATAATATCAAGCGAAGGCAGTTACTTATTTTTTGTCAAAGACCATATAAAATTATTTAGTAACGATATTTTTCCGGACTATATCAGCAAAAAATATGATGAACTTTTTAAAGATAAAAAATACGAAGGGGAAAAATATCTTGCTGTCGCAAACGAAAATGAAATTTCTATTTATAATCTTTTTTCAAACAACCTTATTTTTAATTATGCGGTTTCTTTTTCAAATAACGGAGCACCAATACAAAAGAATAAGCACGGGTTATTTGTTGTAAAGGTAAATAAGAATATTTTCGATGAGGATATCAATAATTTATTTCTAAAATATTAATTACGTAAAAACATTTGCAAAATAAATTCTTTCGGTTTTTGGAGATAAATTTAAGAAGATGTAAATTATTTTTCGGCAATTTCTCTAAGGAAGTTTGGACAAAAATCATATCCGTTTGGCCAAGTTATACCGCCTCCGCTTTCAATCTCTACTAATTTAAAATAATCCTTATCGTTTAATTTCTGTGATATTCCTTCACTTATAAATTGCGAGAAATCAATTTCTTTTGAAAAACCATCTTTAAATTTAATCCTGATTTTATAATTATCTAAGACTTTTATTTCAATTACTTCATTCATATTCTTATTGAAATTTTTTATCCAAAAGATATCGGTAAAAAAATTTAATTTCAACGAAATTAATATTTAATACTTAAGGTTAAATTTTTTGCGATTTAAGAAGTACTTTAGTCAAGCATATTCCTTCCATAAAATTCAAAATTAAAAAAGAAGCTGCCCTTTCGGACAGCTTCTTTTAAATCTGAATATTAAATAACGTATTTTATCAGAGACCGATAGAGATATTAGCTCTGAAAGTTCTTCTTAATCCGGGAATTACACCGAATCTGTCTGATGAGCTGAAATGTTCTTTATCAAATACGTTGAATAATTGTAATGTTAATGTTCCTTTTACAAGTTTCTCGATAATAAAGTTGTATCCTGCTGTTACGTCAAATAAGAATCTGGTTGGTAATTCATCTGTATAAGATGTTTTATATAACTCTCTGCTCTTTGAATCTAAGCCCATATATTCTGCTTCTGTTCCGAAGAATGTACCTCCGTCAAGCATATAATCTTTAGCAAAATAGTTCATATCTATTGAACCAAAGAAACCGTAATTGTCATACATCAAGCTTGCAGTTGTTATTAATTGTGGTCCGCTTGCTACAGGAGTTCCTTCTAATTGGTCGAAATAGAAAGTGTAAGATTTACCGTCAGCATCGAGTGCAGAAGTATTAAATATCTGTCTTACACCGTTGACAGTTTTGACTTCATCTAACACTTTTGTCCATTTGTTATCCATAAATGTGAACGAAGTTCTTAAACCAAATCCTTTAACGGGTAACCATTTATCGAATAATACACCGGCTTCAAATTCTATTCCTTTGTGCTCTGATGTACCAATTAATTCACTTCTGTAACCGTTTCTGTCATATCCGGGTTGTCCTGCTTTTGATACGTCGAGTATTCTTGCAGACTTATTGTCCCAAGTCATATAATAGCCATTCAACTTTGCCTGGAATATATCGTCAATCCATCCAAAACCTAATTCAAACTGATTTGATTTCTCGTCATCTACATCAGGATTTAATCTGCCCTGATTGTAATATACGCCTAAATCAACCATTCTTGAAACCATTGCAAAATTACCGAATAAATTAAAGTTCTTTGTTGCATTCCAGTTAAATCCGACCTTCGGCTGAATGAATCCTTTTGTTCTGTCTGCATTTACTAAATCAAATTCGTACCATTTATTATTCGTACCTTTCATATAGAACTTGCCTGAATTCGGACCTTCATTTACTAATGCAAGCTGACTTACCTGTGAAGTGGTTAATTGTTTTCCGATAGCATTTTCACTCGGCATACTTTCTGTTAATTTATACTTATACCATGCATACTGTAATGAACCCATTATGTTCAATCCTATTTTTTCGAATTCATAATTTCCTTGTGCATAGATAGTGAACTGAGGTGTTTCACCAAGATAATTTCTGTATTGAGTTCTGAATGTCGGGTCTTTATCACCTGCAAGTTTCCATCCCGTTGGGAAGCCGATATCGCCTGCGGGTCCGTCTAAATCGCCCTGATATATTGTTCTTGTGAATGAACCTATCTTTCCTGCTGTATCAACTGCAGCATAGGTCATAGCATTGGAGCTTGATTTTCCGAACAGATTTGTGAAATGACCGGGGTGATCTGCATGCCAGTATCTGAATTCGGCTCCGCCTGTGAACTTGAAGTTCTTTGCAAAGTCTTTTTGGTATGTTGCGAGGAAACCAACCTGGTCATGCAATGAATAGCTGATTCTCTGTAATGCGTTCTTTAAATAGACTGTATCTGCTATTCCAAGTGAAGTTACATATCCATCAGGTCCTAAAAGAGAAGTAGTTACAGTATCTATTGTATAACCAAAGCCGGTGAATGTTGCACCTTTTTTTGTGGCAAATAGTGTTCCGCTGCCTGTAATACTGGAACCGCCGCCCCTTCCTGTTGAATAGAATAATGTTGCTTTTAGAAGTGAATTATCTTTGAATGTATTATTAAAGTGTAATTCAAGCTGAGGTTTGTGGAAGAAGTTGTGTGATAAATTTACAAATTCATCGTCAACAAGTTCTCTTGAATTATCGTCTAAACCGTAATTCGGTGCACCGGTTGTTTTATTTACGGGTAACTGGTCAACTATTGATTTTGGTAAGAATGGAGCAGAGTTAGCTTTCATCCCATATTTTTTGAAAAATGCTGCAGTATTACTATAAGAATATCCGTGTACCTGAGGTGCTCCGTGTAACACGAGATTAATACTTTGATTTGCAGACGGATAAAATCCAATTGAAGTATAATAATTTAATCCTTCATATCTGCCGCTGTATCTGTTACCTTCAGCAATTTTTCTGTCAACATTTAATGTTGCGGCAAATTTTCCGCCTAATAATCCTGATGTGCCGCTAAATCCATATAAACTGTTTTTCGGATCACCCATTGTTCCGTTTATTCTGAAGCCGCGAACTAAGCTGGGGTTTTGTGTTAAGATATTGAAAGAACCACCAAATGAACCGGAACCGTATAATGATGAACCGGCACCTCTTTGAATCTGTACTGATGAAGCATTAGATGAAACTGAGCCCCAGTTTGACCAATATACTGAATTGGATTCAGGGTCGTTTGTGGGGATACCGTTAATTAAAACCTGTACATAGTTTTGGCTGAATCCGCGGATTAATAATCTCGCTTCGCCGTTTCCAACACCATCTGAAGAATATGCATAAAAACCCGGAACGTTTTTCAATAATTATGGTGCATCCTGTCCCGCTCTTCTTTCTTCAAGAAGCTTTGAATCAATGTTTGTAAATGCAACCGGTGTTTGTCTGTCAATTGCACGGTTGATTTCAATTACATCTGTTGTGATACCTGATGATTTCATTTCAATTGGGAAATTCATATCACTGCTGATTACTACCTGGATTATGTAGTCTTCATAACCGATATGATTTACCTTTAAGGTATAATTACCTTTTGGAACTTTTGTTAATGTAAACTCGCCGTTTGCATCAGCTGTTGCATTGATCGTAGTAGGTACTAATGATACAGCCGCGCCGTTCAGGGGTTCACCGTTTACCGAACTTGTAATTTTTCCGGTAATAGTATATTGCTGAGCATACGCAAAATTAACACTCAGGCAAAATACAAGAGATAAGAAAAGAAACTGAAATAGTTTTTTCATACCATTCGTTTTGGTTTAAGTTAAAATAATGTTTATTAAGCAAAGATGAGAAACTCATTTTACCAATTAGTTAAGGAGATGTTACAAAATAGTAAATTTTTTTAACTTTTTGTAAATAAAAATTTTGTCTCTTTTATAGTTTTTATTTGCTTTTTATTTCATAAACTTGTATATGACTTATATCTTAATATTAGTTTTTTTCGGGGCTTTTTTAGCTCCATTAATATACAGATACCTGAACAGAATTTCGGGATGGGTGCTTGCACTTTTCCCGCTTTCTGCATTTATTTACCTGATTTATAATATTGATATAACTTCTAATGGAGGGCACTTTACAGAGGAATTTCTATGGTTTGAGAGTTTAAACGTTAATATTCTTTTTTATGTTGACGGATTGAGTTTACTCTTTGGAATGATTATCACTTTATTTGGTGCTCTT
>CALKAJ010000276.1 GCA_937983305.1 uncultured Ignavibacteriota bacterium
GCAGCAGCTTTTCAGGCGGCAGCAGCTTTTCAGGCGGCAGCAGCTTTTCAGGCGGCAGCAGCTTTTCAGGCGGAAAAGGGAGAAGGGGCAGGAGAAGTCCTAAAAGTTATAAAGGTCAGGACGTTGGTGCTTCAATCTCCATAACATTAAAGGAAGCATATAACGGAACCGAAAAAGTTTTCAGATATAAAGATCAATCAATAAAACTAAAAATCAAACCCGGGATAAAATCCGGGCAAATATTAAAATTAGCAGGCAAAGGTGAATTAAGTCCCGGAGGAGTGGATCCGGGAGATTTATTGATTACAATCGAAGTACTCAATGACACAGTATTTGAAAGAAAGGAAGACGATTTGTATTCAGATATAGCGGTGGATGTTTATATAGCCGTTCTTGGAGGTAAAGCGGAGTTTAATTCTATGAAAGGAACAATTAAACTTGAAATTCAAAAAGGTACAGAATGCGGAAAAGTTCTGAGGTTACAAGGTATGGGAATGCCTCATTATGCCGATAATTCGAGGCACGGTGATTTATATTTAAAGGTCAAAATTGAGACTCCACAAAATCTTACACCGAAAGAAATAAATTTATTTAAAGAGTTACAGCAACTCAATAGGAAAAAATAAAAAGAAGAGTTTCTTAGCTTAAAATTCTGGTATTTATTTTTATTTTGTAATAAATCAAAAAATTTCATAAATTTGTAATTACCTTAATCGCGGGAATGGCGAAATTGGTAGACGCACCATCTTGAGGGGGTGGCGCCGACTCGGCGTGAGGGTTCAAATCCCTCTTCCCGCACAAAAAGACCACCGTAATAAGATGGTGGTCTTTGTATTAAATTCAAGCTTAATCACTTGATTATTATGCTTGATAACGATATTTTTACATTTTTATACAAAAATTTAAAATTTAAAAGATTTGATTAAGAGAGATTACGAATCGTACATTATTCTTGACGGCAACTTTGAAGATGCCCAGATTGAAGAGATAATAACAAAATATGAGACGCTCTTCAAAAAGTTCAATGCTGAAATTAATGAAATTGAAAGAATCGGAAGAAGAAGAATGGCTTATCCGATTAAAAAGAAACAAAATGGCTTTTATATTTGTTTTAATGTAGTAGCTCCTGCTGAGATAATAGCAAAGATAGAAAGAGCTTACAGATTAGATGAAAATATAATGAGGTATCTCACTATATTTATGAGCAAAAAAGAACTTGAGTCGAAATCCAAACATTTGAAGAAAAAACTAATGATGGCTGAGGCGGCAAAGATAGAAGCAGAAAAAGTGGAAGCAGAAAAAGTGGAAGCAGAAAAAGTAGAAGCTGAAAAAGTGGAAGCTGAAAAAGTAGAAGCTGAAAGGCTTCAAGCAGAGTCTTCCGCTAATTTAACAGAAGCATCAGAGGAAAAAAAATAAGAATTATTTGTTTAAATTAATATTAACCATAATTAAATATCCGGAGGTAAAGAATGGCTGAATTTAAGATGCCCGAATTAAACTCTGTAGTAATTGCAGGAAATCTAACAAAAGACCCGGTGTTCAGACAAACAACAAATGGCACACCGGTAGTAAATTTTTCCATAGCCAGTAACAGAAGATTTAGAGATAAAAATGACGAATGGAAAGAAGATGTATGCTATGTAGGTATAGTTGCATGGAATCGTCTGGCTGAGAGTTGCAGAGATAAGTTAAGAAAAGGAAACGCAGTACTTGTAGATGGTGAGCTTCAAAGCCGTACATTTAAAACAGAAGACGGTTCAAACAGAACTGTTGTTGAGATAAAGGCAAGAAGGATACAGTTTTTAAACAAGAGAGTTTCAGGAACAGAAGACAAGGACGAACCATCCACATTCACAGATGACAATTTTGATTCCCTTCTATCACCGGAGGATTCATCTTTAATACACGACAAATAAACTAAACTGATTTTTAATAAAAAGAAAAGGGTGGCACACACCACCCTTTGTATATAATATTTTAAGGAAATGAAAATTATTCTCAAACAAGACTTCGAAATTCTTGGCAATGCCGGAGAAATAAAAGAAGTTAAAGACGGATATGCAAGAAACTTTTTAATACCCAGAGGAATTGCATTAAACGCCACTGCATCTAATATAAAACATTTTGAAGATATCAGAAAGCAGCAAACAAGAAAAACACAAAGAGAAACAGAGAAAGCAAAGAAAACATTAGACCAACTTGAAAAAGTTAAAATTGAAATAAAAGCGAAAGTTGGAGAAGAAGATAAGCTTTTTGGTTCTGTAACAACTCAGATGATTTTTGACAGACTTGTTGAATTAGGATTTGAAGGGTTAGACAAAAAGAAAATAATGCTTCCCGAACATATAAAGACAGTCGGTGAACATCCTGTCGAAATTAAATTATATACGGGCGTGGTAGCTAAGTTAATGGTTTCGGTGAAAAACGAGCTTGAGACAGAGCAGGTTGTTGAAACACAAGAAGAAGTAAAATCTGAAGAGCAATCGGCAGAATAATCAGGAATGCTACTTTAAAATAATTTTTAAATTGCTTTTCACTATTTATTCAAAAAAAAATATCGTAATTTTATAAAGAAACCGTTTCGGTTCGATTCGGTTTTTTTATTATTTTTATTAATTAAAAAATAAAACCTTCAATTAAAAATGGAAGACAAACCAGGTGTTGAATCAAATTTTAAGGAGCAGAAATCAGCATCATCAAAAACTGAAGCTTCCAAACCTGTAATTAAATCGGTTGATGAAGTAACAATAAGATTCGCCGGAGATTCCGGAGATGGGATGCAATTAGCAGGTAGCCAGTTTTCTGATGCAGTAGCTGCAACAGGTCACGATGTAGGAACATTACCGGATTACCCGGCAGAAATACGAGCCCCAATCGGTACTCTGTATGGTGTCAGCGGATTCCAAATACATTTCTCGAGCCACGAAGTTTATACTCCGGGAGATGAAATCAATGCATTAGTTGCAATGAACCCTGCGGCGCTGAAAGTGAACTTAAAGGATTTAAAAAAGAACGGTATTATTATAGCAAATTCCGATTCTTTTGACAGAAAGAATCTTGATATGGCTGAGTACAAAAGCAATCCACTTGAAGATGGTACATTAGAAGGATACAATGTTTTTGATATCCCCATTTCAAAACAAATAACTGAAGTTCTAAAAGACTTGAATTTACCAATGAAAACAGCAATGAAGTGTAAAAATTTCTTTGCACTTGGAGTTGTTTATTGGTTATATAATAAGTCACTTGATTATACACTAAACTGGATAAAAGGGAAATTTGCAAAACACCCTGAAATTCTCGAAGCAAATATCAGAGCGTTAAAAGCAGGTTACTTTTATGGCGAGACTACTGAAATGTTTACCACCAGATTTTCTGTTAAGCCTGCTGTTCTTCCAAAAGGAACATACAGGAACCTGAACGGAAATGAGGCAGTAGCACTCGGAATGGTTGCGGCAGCTAAAAGAGCGGGACTTCAACTGTTTTTAGGCAGTTACCCAATCACTCCTGCATCAGAAATAATGCAGTATTTAGCTAAATATAAAAAATATGGAGTAAAAGTATTTCAGGCTGAAGACGAAATAGCAGGTATTTGTACTGCAATTGGAGCATCTTTTTCCGGCTCGCTTGGTGTAACTTCAACAAGTGGTCCGGGTATGGCTTTAAAAACAGAAGCTATCGGACTTGCTGTGATTTCTGAACTTCCCCTTGTTATTATAAATGTTCAGCGAGGCGGACCTTCAACCGGTCTTCCAACTAAGACTGAGCAAGCTGATTTATTGCAGGCATTTTATGGAAGAAATGGCGAATGTCCTGCTCCTGTTCTTGCTGCATGTACTCCGGCTGATTGCTTCACGATGGCAGTTGAAGCATCAAGGATTGCAGTAAAATATATGACACCTGTTATATTACTTACAGACGGGTATATTGCAAACGGAACTGAGCCTTGGAAAGTTCAGAAAATTGAAGAACTTCCGGAAATTAAACCTAACTTCAGAACTGAGGTAGAAGGTTTTGCCCCTTATATAAGGAATGAAATTTTAGCAAGACCATGGGTAAAACCCGGAACTCCCGGTTTGGAGCACAGAATCGGAGGCCTTGAAAAACAACATATTAAAGGCAATATAAGCTATGACCCTGAAAATCATCAGTTAATGGTAAGTTTGAGAGAACAAAAAGTACGCGGAATTGCCAATGATATTCCGGATGTTGAAATTATAGGCGAACAAGAGGGCGAACTTCTGATACTCGGATGGGGCAGTACCTTTGGCTCTATTGCTTCAGCTTATGATAGTTTAAAAGAGCAAGGAATCAACGTATCATACGCTGTTCTTAAATATCTGAACCCATTTCCAAAGAATCTCGAAAACGTACTAAAGAGCTTTAAAAAAGTTCTGATACCGGAGATGAATCTTGGTCAACTTGCAAAAATATTAAGAATAGAATTTTTATTAGAGGCGGTAACGTTTAATAAGGTTAAAGGAATTCCGTTCAACTCAATAGAAATTGAAAAAAAAGTAAAAGAAATTTTAAAAATTAAAAAAAATAATTAACTATGGATAATGTTGTTTCGGCAGGACAAAATAACGCAACACCTGAAACTGCAAAGCCCG
>CALKAJ010000277.1 GCA_937983305.1 uncultured Ignavibacteriota bacterium
AATATTGATTGATTTATCAATTGTTAAATTATTTCCGTCAATATAAAATACTCTTTTTTCCATCGTTTTTAATATAATGAAGTTGTTTGGTTTATAAAATACACTTAAAATAATAAAAAAAGCCGTTTAAAATCGAAATATTTAAACGGCTTTGCAAATAATATCTACTTCGATTTTTCTTCTAATAATTTTTTCCGGGTATAAGGAATTAATCCACCTGCTTCTACTATTGCCTTGCGAGCCGGAGGAAGAGGTTCTACTTTAAATTCTTTTCCTGTTGTTTTGTTTATAACTTTATCTTCAAATATTTCAATTTCGTCGTCTAAATTTGCTTCAATATCAGGACAAGTAATCAGGTTTAAACCGAGATTAATTGAATTTTGAAGAAATATTCTGGCGAAATTTTTTGCTATAACTTCAAGGTTGTGACCTTTAATAGTGGAAGCGGCTTGCTCTCTTGAAGAGCCGCAACCGAAGTTTTCACCTGCAATTAAAACACTTCCTGCCGGATATTTATTATCGTTCAGATTCTTATTTAATTCAGCCATATCTGCGAAACAGAATTGAGGTGTTTCTGTTGGTAAAACAGTTGCCATATACCTTCCGGGATAAATATGATCGGTTGATATATCATTTTCGAAAATATAAATGACTTTTCCCATTAATTTTTTCCTCCTTTCATTGAAATTTTTACAGGGGCGCTAATTTCTCCGGTAATTGCGCTTGCTGCAGCTACTGCCGGTGAACAAAGATAGACTTCGCCTTTTGGATTGCCCATTCTTCCTTTGAAATTTCTGTTAGTTGTTGAAAGTGCAACTTCTCCGTCTCCTAAAGCACCCTGATGTACACCTAAACAGCAGCCACATCCGGGATTCATTATTATTGCACCTGAATCCGAAAATACTTCGAGGAAACCTTTTTTCATTGCTTGTTTATAAATTTTCCAGGATGCAGGGAAAATCAACATTCTTGTTCCCTGAGATACTTTATTTCCTTTCAGTATTGAAGCGGCAATTTCGAGGTCATCTATTCTGCCGTTAGTGCATGAACCAATTACTATCTGGTCAATTTTTTTCCCAAGTACTTCCGTAATCGGTTTTACATTGTCAACGGTATGCGGACAAGCAATCTGAGGAACAAGCTCGTTGGCATTGATTTCTACAACCTGACAATATTTAGCATCTTCATCAGCATTGTAAAAATCTAAATTTTCTTTAACTCCTGCTTCGCGAAGATATCTAACAGTTTCCTCGTCTGCCGGAACAATCCCGGATGTAGCACCTGCTTCAACAGCCATATTACAAAGAACTAATCTTCCCGATTGAGCCATATTTTTTATTGTCTCACCATGAAATTCAAGTACTTTGAAATTTGCACCTTGTGCCGATATCTTTCCAATCAGATATAATATTAAATCTTTTGGATATACATTTTCCGGAAGTTTACCATTAACTATTACCTTAATAGTTTCAGGTACTTCAACATTTAGAATTCTGCCAAGTGTCCAACCGGCTGCCATTTCTGTTGCACCTATACCGAATGCGAAAGCTCCGAATGCACCGTGAGTAGTTGTATGGCTGTCCGTTCCAACTACAACATATCCGGGCTTAATGTAACCGTATTCTGCGAGAATCTGATGACAGATACCGCCTTCATCTGACCTGATATCGTGAAATTTTTGTATTCCGTTTTTCTTTACAAAATCACGAATCTTCTTTTGATTTGTTGCTGTCTTAGAACTCTCTGCAGGAACTCTGTGGTCAAATATTATTGCAATTTTGCTTGGGTCCCAAACTTCCGGTTCTAAATTTGTTCCTTTATAGACCTCATTAAATTGATTGATAACTAACGCCGCATTTTCGTGTGACATTGCGACATCAATTTTGGGCTCGAGTACATCTCCCGGTTTAACAAGCTTTTGTCCGCTTGCCTTCGCCAGAATTTTCTCGACTATTGTCATTCCCATTTTTGTTAACTCCGTTTAATTTATTTAAATAACTTGTTTTTCTTTTAATGACGCAATTTCTTCTTCCGAATATCCGAGACTTTTCAGAATTTCATTTGTATGCTCTGAAAGAAGCGGAGGAGGTGCATCAACATCGCCGTTTGTTTTATCAAACTTTGCCGTTAAATTAAAAACTTTAATTTTTCCGATGCCGGGTGTTTCGATTTCTGAAATTGCTTTTCTGTGTTTAATTTGTTCCTGATTTAATGCTTCTTCAAGTGAAAGTATCTCACCCGATGGAACTCCCTTTTCATTCAA
>CALKAJ010000278.1 GCA_937983305.1 uncultured Ignavibacteriota bacterium
ATTGCAGTATATGTTAACAATAAATTAAAATCTGAAAATATTCCATTGAAATCAATAAAATTCAGTTTAATAATTATGTCTCCGGTAAATGTAACAAAAATTGGAAGTAATATAGTTGCAAAAATATTTCCGATGTGAATATTTTTTTTTACCATATACATAATAAAAAAAACAATGAGCCAGAATATCACTAACCAGAAATTAACTACCAAAGAAATTCCGGCTGAAGTTGCCAATCCTCTCCCGCCTTTAAATTTCAAAAATATTGAAAAATTATGGCCTGCAATTATCAACATTAACGGCAACAGAGAAAATTCGAAAGGCAATTCAAGAATATATGTAAGAAAAATTGCAGGTATTATTCCTTTCAAAAAATCTAAAATCAGTACAATTATTCCTGTTTTTTTCGACCCGGTAACTTCATAACTGTTCATGGCTCCCGCATTGCCGGTTCCGGATTTCGTAATATCCTTATCTGTAATCTTCTTCGTTAATATGTATGAAAATGGTATTGAACCTATCAAATAGCTTAATAAGCAAATTAAAGAATAATTTACAAAAAATACTTCCATATTATTGTGGTCTCGCTATTATTATACCTGTACATTTTTTTATACCCTGCAGATATGAAGTGAGTTCTCCGGAAGTTATTATGACTTCTTTGTTTTTTAGCGATGCATGTAAAAATTTTGTTTCCCCCGCTGATTTATAAATCAAACCTGTATGTGTTACATCAAGTCCGTCAATACTTGTAACAGTTGCAATAATATCACCATCATTCAATAAATCATATTTATCTTCAACTTTTGTAATAGGAACATAATAAATCTCTCTTTGGCTTATATCTTCTTCAATTATTTTCAATTCATCAACTAAATCCGGATTTTTCTTTAATACTTTGTATGAATCTGTATGAGTTGACATAAAGTTGATGTTTTTATTCAATATCTTTCCGCCAATTTCTTTTGTTACATCTTTCACCACCCCTTTTTGTTCATTGTCATAAATCCAATCCGTGAAATAATGCAGTCTCGAAAGATATCCATCTAATTTTCCATCCCTGTATCGAATAAACTTCAATTCTTCTTTGAAATCTTCAACAGTTAATTTTTGTTTTTTTACTAATCGCGAAAGTGCAAGAGAGTTTTCTACAAATGTAACGCAGTCCAAACCTGATAATTTTATAATCAATTTTTCAGTTAAATTTACATCCAATGTTCCGGCTTCATAAGGCGTCCCGATAAATGACTCACCTACTGATTTTACTAATACCGAAATATCGTTTGTATAATCTAAGGATTCTAATTCTTTAAGTTTCCTTTTTAATAATACGATTTCATAGTCATCAATTAATTGAGAGCCTGAAATATTTTTGTTAAAATTAAAAGTAATGTACCCCGCCACCAGCCCGGATAATTTTATAAATGTTCTTCTGTTCATAATTAAAATTGAGGGTTATAATCAGGTGAATCAATCTCCAAAACAGGAGATTTTGTTTTATTTTCAAATTTTGCAAACTCTGATATGAATAGCATTTCTATATCCGCCGTTGGACCGTTTCTTTGTTTTCCAATTATTATCTCTGCTTTTCTCTTCTCTTCTTCATA
>CALKAJ010000279.1 GCA_937983305.1 uncultured Ignavibacteriota bacterium
TTGAACTCTTTGATTCCTTTTCCGAGTCCCTGCATAAGTTCCGGAATTTTTTTCGCTCCGAAAAGAACAAGTATAATTACTCCGATTAATATTAATTCAGGTGTTCCTAATCCAAACATAATAGTTATTTAATTAGAACAAAATTGTTTATATCAAATTAATTATCAACACAAAATTTTATCACAGTTTCATATAGGGATTTTTTTAATTATTTTTGTGTTATTATTTTAAAATAACAAATTGGACAATAATAAAATTACAGTAGCAGTAGCAATGAGCGGAGGGGTTGATTCCTCCGTAAGTGCCGCCTTGATGAAAGAGAAGGGATATAATGTATTCGGGTTAACAATAAAAACCTGGGGATATGATCAAATTCCGGAAAATGATACTGGCTGCTGTTCACTTGATACAATATACAGAGCACAGATGGTTGCAGACCAGCTTGGAATAAGACATTACACACTTGACTTCACGGAAAAATTTAATGAAGTTGTTATTGAAAATTTTGTATCGGAGTATATGAAGGGAAGAACTCCAAATCCGTGTGTGCTTTGCAATAAATCAATTAAATGGGGACCTCTTCTGGAGAAAGCACAAAATCTTGGAGCAGACTATCTTGTTACCGGTCATTACGCAAAAATAAAAAAGAATACCGAAAATGGCAGATATTATATAGAAAGTCCTGAAGATAAACAAAAAGACCAATCATATTTCCTTTGGGCTCTTTCTCAATCAGCGCTTTCAAAAACTTTATTCCCGCTTTCGGATTATAATAAACCGGAAATAAGAAAAATTGCATCAACACTGAATCTGAAGTCAGCTTCAACACCGGACTCACAGGAAATTTGCTTTGTGCCCGATAATGATTATACAAAATTGCTTGAAATCAGAATTCCGGAAATTAATAAAAATCTGGAAGGCGGCGATGTAATTTACAAAGGTAAAGTAGTTGGTAAGCATCGGGGATATCCTTATTATACAATTGGTCAAAGAAAAGGATTATATATCGCACTCGGAAAGCCGGTTTATGTCTCGCAGATAGATGCCCGTAATAATGTGATAGTAATTGATGACGAAGAAGGATTGTTCAGTACTGATTTTTTTGTAAACAATGTGAATCTTATGTATTATGAACATTTTGAAGGAGAGAAAGAATTATTAATTAAAGTGAGGTATAAAGATTCCGGAACAATGGGTACAATCGAATTGCTAAATGATAACAGAATAAAGGCAAAATTATTTTCTCCCAAAAAATCCATAACTCCCGGGCAATCTGCCGTTTTTTATGAGGGGGATATTTTAATAGGCGGAGGGATTATAGAATGAATGTGTATTTAGATAATGCAGCAACGACACCTGTTGACCCGCAGGTTGTTGAAGAGGTTTCAATGTATCAAAGAGATTTTTTTGGTAACGCTTCTTCTATTCACTACTTTGGTAAAAAATCTAAAGTTATTCTTGAGGATTCGAGGGAATATATAGCTGAATTTATTGGATGCAAACCAAAAGAGCTTTTTTTTACAAGCGGAGGGACTGAGTCTATCAATACGGTTATAAAAGGTTTGTACTTCGAAAACGCAAAAGAAAAGAATCATATTGTAACTACAACAATTGAACATCCGGCAGTTATTGAGTCGGTTAGTTTTCTTGAAAAATATTTCGGTGTGGAAGTTGATTTAATAAAACCAAATTCAAACGGGGAGATAAGTATTGAGGATATTAAAGAACGAGTCAAGGAGAATACAATTCTTGTTTCTCTCATGCATTCGAACAATGAAACAGGAATTATTAATGATATTGAGGAATTATCAAAGTGTACAAAAGAAAAAAACATTCCTTTTTTATCTGATACGGTTCAAAGTATCGGAAAGGCAGATTTAAAATTTTCAAAACTTGGAGTTGATTTTATTACATCTTCCGCACACAAGATATATGGGCCGAAAGGAATCGGATTTCTCGTTGCAAATCCAAAATTTAAGTTTACAAGATATTCAGACGGAGGCGGACAGGAAAGAGAATTGAGAGCAGGTACGGAAAATATTCCTTTGATTGCAGGGTTCAGAAAAGCAATCGAAATAATTAAATTGAATTTCGACAAAGATCTCGAGCACTATAATGTAATGAAAGGTTACCTGGTAGAGCAATTACATCAAAATTTTGGCGAAGATGCAAAAATCAACTTTCGCTCGAAAAGAAATCTTCCAAATATTGTTAATGTTACTTTTAATTCGGATAAATATGGATTTCCTCCGGATATGTTTTTAATCTTACTCGATATGCAGGGAATAGCCGTATCAGGCGGCTCGGCATGCAGTTCAGGCTCTTTAAAACCATCTAAAATATTAACAGAGATTGGTAAATCAGAAAAGGAAGCACTTTCATCAATAAGAATATCAATCGGAAGATTTAATGACAAAAATAATATTGATGTACTTATAAAAGGTTTAAGAAATGTTCTTAGATTGAATTAAATTGTAAAAAAAATTAAATTAAGAGAAACGATAGTCAATTAAAAAATGAAAAAACTATTACTTATAATATCTATATTTTTAATATCACAATCTCATATCAGAGCTCAGGGTTCCTGGTCGCTTTTCCAAACGCCTGTTCAGGATGACCTGAGAAAGGTTTACTTTGTTGATTCATCATATGGTTGGATTGCCGGAGATTCAGGAGTTATTCTGAAAACCACAAACAGCGGTTTAAACTGGTCTTTGCAAAACAGGAATATTTCCTATTATTTCAACGACATATTTTTTGTTGATAGAAATATTGGTTGGGCATTAGCCTGGAGATATAACTTTAACCAGTTTGGTACTTTCTTTTTTAAGACAACAAATGGAGGATTGAACTGGAGTTCTACCTTATATCCCGATACAATGGTATTTGCACAAACGATTTTTTTCCTTAATCAAAATACCGGATATTTTGGAACAGCTTCATCTCCTTTTAGAACGATTTACAAAACAACGAATGCGGGTGTGAATTGGTCTCCCGGAAATATTGATTCCGGATTTGTCTCGAATTTTCCGGTCAGAGATATATTTTTTCTGAACGCTAATACAGGAATTGCAGTTGGCGGTTTTATTGATATTGCAGCAGTTGCGTGGTACACTACTAATGCGGGAAATAACTGGATTTCCGCTCCAATTGGTTCTGAACCTCTTTTTTGTGTAAGGTATTTGAATAATAAATTTATAGCGATGGGTGGAGATTTTGAATACGGATTAAGCTATGCTGAAACTTCGAATAGCGGCGTCAGCTGGAGTTATAAAAATATTGATATATTTGGAATGGCATTGAGCTTTGATTTCCGGAACGTAAACGAGGGATGGGCATCTTCCGGATTTTCTCAGAAGCTTGTTTATACAACCGATGCGGGAGTCAGATGGTTTCCTGTGGATTCACCTGACAGCTCAACCGTTAACTGGCTTCAGTTCGCAAATGAAAATATTGGTTATGCAGTATGCAATAAAGGAAAAATTTTAAAATATTCGACATCCACAGGTATTATTAAATTCGAGAATGAAATTACAAATGATTTTATCTTACATTCAAATTTCCCAAATCCTTTTAATTCAAGTACTCTTATAAGCTACTCAATTCCATCAGGAGGAGATATTAAGATTGAAATAATTGATATTACAGGCAAAGTTATAAAAACTGTTTCAAGACAATTAAAAGAGCAAGGAAGGTATTATGAGAAATTGGAACTAAATGAAATTACTTCGGGTATATATTTTTACAGAGTGACTTTATTCAAAGGTTCAAATGATATGATTTCGAAAACAGGTAAAATGATTTTTTTGAAATAAAAATTTTCTTGTAAAAAGTTTAAATCCTAAAATTATGGAGCAAACATTAAGACTTTTTTTCCTGACTGTTGTTTTTTTGCTTATTTCAACATTACCTTCGGGTAATTTGATTACAGGAGAAAATGACGCTTCCGGAAATTATACAAACTATAAATTTTTCGTTAAAACTAAGATTGCATTTAATAAATCCGAAGCAACCGGTACAGTTACCGCTAAGACCGGTATAAAATCTATTGATGATTTAAACAGGAAATTCAAAGTAAAACAGGTAAAAGAGGTTTTTAAGCTTAATAACGGAAATCAGGAAATTTATTTAGAGCTGGGAATGGACAGGATATATTCTTTTGTAATTGAAACTTCCGGTAATTATCCGGTTGAAAAGATGGTTGAGGAGTATTCAAAACTTGATGAAGTTGAATACAGCGAGTTAAATTTTACGGGAGAAGGAGCAGGTAAAAAAAACGAGTTCAATCCTATTGAAGTTCCTTTTCAGGTTTTTTCAATGAGTCCAAATGATATGATGTTTAATGTTCAGTGGTATCTGAAAAATGACGGAAGTATGATGCCTACAACCGGAAGGGAAGGAAAACAAGGTGCAGATGTTAATATGTTGCCGGCTTATGAAATTGAGCAAGGCTCTGAAGACATTATAGTGGCAATACTCGATTCAGGGATTAAATACGACCATCCGGAATTTAAAGGAAGGATATGGATTAATACAAACGAAATACCCGGTAATGGTGTTGATGATGACAGAAACGGTTATGTTGACGACACAATAGGTTGGGATTTTGCCTACGATGACCCAAATCCTACAGATGGATTTGGTCACGGTACTAATATTGCGACAGTAATTGGAGCAAATACGAACAATAAGATTGGTTTTGCCGGCGTTAATACCAAATGCAAGTTAATGAATTGCAAAAATCTTACAGACGATAATTCCGGAGAATACGAGTGGTGGGCTGAGTCCGTAAAATATGCAGTTGACAATGGTGCAAAAGTTATAAATATGAGTGAAGGCGGAGATGAGAATTCAAGGGTTCTTAAGACAGCTGTTGATTATGCGGCTAAAAGAGATGTTACAGTAGTTGCCGCGATGATGAACAGGGCAAATAACAAAAACTATTATCCGGCGGCTTTTAATGGAGTTATAGCTGTTGGTGCAACGGACACAGATGACTGGAGATGCAAAAGATTTACCTGGGGGGGCGGCAGTTGCTGGGGAAAACATATATCGGTAGTTGCTCCAGGAAATAAAATTTATGGGCTTGATTATTTAGATGATGATAAGTACGATGTTTCATGGAGCGGGACTTCCCAATCAACAGCAATAGTAAGTGCTATGGCTTCTTTATTGTATACACAGGTTAGAACAAGGACCCCAAAAGATATATTGAACATTATAACTTCTACTTCGAAGGACATGGTGGGTAATCCTTCGGAAGACAGAGCCGGCTGGGATCAGTATATGGGATATGGAAGAGTTGATTGTTATGATGCATTGATGTTTGAAAAGGGAATTATTTCCGATAATCGAAATAAGAAAAAGGAAAAAGTTGAAATAACAGGAGAAAATAATAAAAATGATAAAAGATATGGTGGCAAAGGTCCTGATGAGAAAAAGAATGAGCGCAGTAAAGCGGAAGAAGAACAATCCAAATCAATAAACCATCATAATGAAAGAAATACTTCAACAGAGGAACCTTCGCCTGCCATAAAGAAATAATATTTAGAATGAAGATAAAAGACGGGAATCTGAAAGAAGTTAAATATTTTGATGAATTAGATTCGACTAACCTTTATTCCAAGAAAAATGACTTGGATAGTGACACACTTGTGATTACGGGAAATCAGACTTCAGGCAGAGGCAGGTTAAATCACAGGTGGTTTTCTTCACCTTATAAGAATTTAACTTTCACTTTAGTTAAAGAAATTGAAATTGAACCTTCAAATGCACACATAATAAACTTTTATACTTCGGTTATATTATTTAGTGCAATTAAGAATCTAATAATCGGTAATGATTTCGAGATTTTTTTAAAATGGCCAAATGATATTATTCTCAACGGAAAGAAAATTGCAGGTGTTTTGACGGAAACTAATGATACATCTGCGAAAATAAAAAAATTTTTTATTGGAGTTGGAGTTAATATAAATCAAAATGTTTTCCCGGAAGAGCTTAATGAAAAAGCAACTTCATTGTTAATCGAAACCGATATTATTTATGAACCTGATATGGTTTTAAAAAAAATTATTGAATATTTTTATCAATTTTATGAACTTCTGAATATGCCCGAAGAAATAATTCATGTATGGCGTCAATTTGCATTCCCTGCCGGAAAATCAGTCTCATTCAGGGTTTCAGAAGAGAATGAGATAAAAAGAGCCATTATATACGGTTATGATAAGTTAGGAGCTATCTTATTGAAAAATCAATCAGGGGAGGTCCAAAAACATTATTCCGGTGAAATAAGTTTCATTTATTGAATTTTTTTTTTAATTTGTGGAAAACTTTTATCTTATAAAAAAATGTTTTCAGATTACGGTCAAATATTGATATTTATGTTGGTTGCAATAGCATTTGTTCTTGTTGCATTTGTTTCGGCAATTATATTATCACCAAGAAAACCAAACATATCAAAAGATTCAACTTATGAATGTGGCGAGGAAACAGTAGGGGATACCTGGCTTAAATTTAATTTCCGGTTTTATGTTGTTGCATTAATTTTTATAATATTTGATGTAGAAATAATTTTTCTATTCCCATGGGCAGTAGTATTTAAAGAACTTGGTATGTTTGCTTTTTTAGAGATGGTAGTTTTCTTGTTTATTCTTATTCTCGGTTTCGTTTATGCCTGGGCTAAAGGAGATTTGGTATGGGATAAGCCTGCTCCAATAATACCAAAATTAAGCAGACAAATTTTTAAAGCAGATTCAAATTGAATTAAAAATAGTCATACAGAATAATAAATATTTATGGGTATTCTTAACAGATTAGACAGCAGAATTGAACAATTTGAAACCGGTAATTTAATGATTACTTCGGTTGATAAACTTTTAAACTATGCCAGATTATCTTCAATGTGGCAGATGTTTTTCGGCCTTGCTTGTTGTGCAATAGAGATGATGGCGACGTCAGCATCACATTACGACCTTGACAGATTTGGAATAATTCCAAGACCATCTCCGCGTCATTGTGATATAATTTTGATTTCCGGAACAGTTACGTTAAAAATGGCTTCCAGAATTAAAAGGTTATATGACCAAATGCCTGAGCCAAAATATGTTTTATCAATGGGCAGTTGTTCAAATTGTGGCGGTCCTTACTGGGAACACGGTTATCATGTATTAAAAGGAATTGACCGTATAATTCCTGTTGATGTTTATGTTCCCGGGTGTCCACCAAGACCGGAAGCTTTACTGGAAGGACTACTGAAAGTACAGGAAAAAATCAGAACACAATCTATTGCAAAACAAATAAAAAAAGCATAATTGATGGATATTAACGATATTTATAACCTGTTGAAAAAAGTTTTTGAAGATGGAGTTGGAGAACTTAAGACGGGTATTCCGGTTGAGGATTGTATCTATGTCGAAGCCGGAAAAATTGAAGCGGTATGTTTTTTCCTGAGGGATGAAGAAAGATTGCAATTTGATGCACTTATGTGTCTAAGCGGAGTAGATAAAGATAAAACTACTCTGACCACTGTTTATCATTTGTATTCTTACGCATTAAAACAAAGGCTTACGATTAAAGTGGATGTGCCCAAAGAGAACCCTGTAGTTCAATCTGTTTATCAGGTATGGTCAACAGCCGAATGGCATGAAAGGGAATCTTTTGACTTATTAGGAATAAGATACGAAGGAAATCCGGACCTGCGCAGAATATTACTCCCTGAAGACTGGGAAGGACACCCTCTTTTAAAAGACTATAAAGTACAAGAGTTTTACAATGGGATGAAAGTTCCTTATTGATTTGTAATTAGATATAAAACCAAAGCAACAGAAAAATTTAAACTTTACAAACTATATAAACATAAATATGCCTGAAGTAAGAACAGAGGAAATGTTAAT
>CALKAJ010000280.1 GCA_937983305.1 uncultured Ignavibacteriota bacterium
ATTATAGTTTACAAAAATATATGTTCCTATAGTCATATGATACGAACTTTAAATAGCGACAGCTATTTAATCAGAAGTCCCGATAGCGAAGCGTATCGGGAATGATGATACTGTGACGATAGCTATTTAATCAGAAGTCCCGATAGCGAAGCGTATCGGGAATGATGATACTGTGACGATAGCTATTTAATAAATTTTTAATTCTTTTTCCTTCCAAAGCTGGAGCTTTGGAAGGAGGAGGGGTAATGTTCCTTTTCTACAAACATACGACTCCTAATGGAGTCGAAAAAAACATCCCTTCTACTACAAACATACGACTCCTAATGGAGTCGAAAAAAACATCCATTCTTCTACAAACATACGACTCCTAATGGAGTCGAAAAAAACATCCCTTCATCTACAAACATATGACTCCTGACGGAATCGCGATATATTAACAGGTCTTTTTTTGATAAATATATCCGCGCCTTGTCTGTATTTTCTGTGTTTTCTGCGTATCGGTTTTTAAGATGTGACGTAATTTAGCAATAAAAAAAAGACTGCCCGTTTCCGGACAGTCTCTTAAATTACCGTTAACCAAAATATTTCTATATGCTTTCTGTCTCTACAACTTTCGCCAGAATATCGGCATAAGGAAGTATTAAATATTTCTTGCCTTCAAAGTCAATCTCCGTACCGCTGTACGACTTAAACAATACTACATCTCCCGGCTTTACTTCCGCATCCTCTATTGCACTCATCCATTTTACCGGTGCCATTGTAGGTTTCTCTTTTACTGTATCGGGAATTATGATGCCCGATGCTGTCATCTGTTCTTCCTGCGTTGCAGATATGTCTATTACTACGTTTTGATTTGTTGGATGTAATTCTTTCATTTAGTTTTTATTATTTATTAAATTTCTAAAAGTTGCTTTAGTTTTGTCTGGTCAAACCCGACCACTATCTGTCCGTTTATATCTGTCTGCGGTACACCTTGCTGTCCTGTGCGGTTTACCAAATCCTGTGCCGCTCTCTCATCTTTTGAAACATCAACATCGGTGTATGGAATTCCGTTTTTCTTCAGCCATGATTTCAATGTGTTGCACCACGAACAGGTAGGTGTCGAATAAACCGTTACTCTCTTTGGTGCTTTTCCTTCTGCCTTCGCTTTCGCCACATAAATTGCATTCTGCATCAATGCCTTGTAATAATCACCGTCGTGACATCCCTTCACAGTATTAGTAAATTCACCTTTCTCAAATACCATTAATGCCGGCACAGAAGTTATTCCGTATTTTTCGTGTATATCTCTTACGGAGTTTACATCCGCCGAATATACCGGTACGGGAATTTCACCTTCCGTGGTTTGATTCAAATTATTAAAAGCACATTCGCTCTGTTCACTGCCGCTTTTATATAACAACAGAAATACTTTGTCTTTATCTTTTACTTTTCTTATTAATTCGTCGTGTGATGTTATTTTTTCCATTCTTTAAAAATAATTTTTTTATTAAAAAAAGCAAATGAATTTATATTACTACTTCTGCAGGTTCCTCTTTCCCCGCCTGAAGTTTCTTTCTGCTTACTTTCATCTCGTTCAGATATCCCGATAATGATAACGCCGCTATGGTTCCGTCTGCAACCGCCGTTGTTACTTGTCTGTATCTCTTTGCAATGCTGTCGCCGGCGGCATAAACGCCTTTTACATTTGTAGCATAGTTTGAGTCAACTGTTATCTCACCGTATTTATTCAATTCAATCATATCCTGCAGAAATTCAGTATTTGGAATATATCCTATAAAAATAAATACTCCGTCAATTTCCATTTTTGAAATCTCATTTGTACTCAGATTTATAATTTCTACGCTCTTTAGTTTTTCATCGCCGGTAAAGGAATTGATTGTTGACTCCATTATGAAATTTATCTTCGGATTGCTTTTCGCTTCTTCTATTGCATGCTCAAATGCCTGAAAATGGTCGAACTGATGAACTATAGTTACCTTAGTTGCATATTTTGTCAGCGAGACTGCCTCTTCAAGTGCAGAGTTCCCGCCGCCTACAACTATAATTTCCTTGCCTGTGAAAAAATCTCCGTCGCATGTTGCACAATATGATATTCCTTTTCCTTTCAGTTCGGCTTCTCCTTTTACTCCGAGATTGCGGGGTCTTCCGCCCGGCGAGAGTATAATTCCGTCTGAAGTAAAAACCTTCCCGTCTGATAATGTTACTTTCTTAATTTCGGAGTCAAGCTCAATTTCTTTAATTATTATATTCGATTTGATATCACAGCCGAATGACTTTGCCTGTTTTTTCATAATGTTTCCAAGCTGATATCCGCTTATGTTTTCAACTCCGGGATAGTTTGCTATTTCGTGCGTCAATACTAACTGTCCACCTGCCGTTCCTTCGTTAAGTATCAGGGTCTTTATCTTTGCTCTCGAGAGGTAGATTCCTGCCGTTAATCCGGCAGGACCCGCTCCGATAACTATTGCTTCATAATGATTTGAAGTGTTCATTTTTGTTATACTTTTGCTGTTGCGAATTCTTTATCTAAAATTGCAGTTATCTGTTCTCTGGATTGAATGCTTGATGTTGCTTTGATTACTTTTCCGTTCTTATAATAAATAGTAAAAGGAATTCCCATAAAGTTTCTTACTTCAGGCAGATTTCTTATTACGTGTGCATCCGGAATATCAAATTCCATATCATAGAATTTTACGTGATTGTATTCGCCTTCGTCTCTGAGTTCTTCCATTATTCCATATACGGGAATGCACATTGGTCCCATTCTTCCGCAGCATACCATTACGTTTTCATTGTTTGAAAGTATTTCCGCGTGATCTTTTGCAGATTCGATGTGTTCTAAGTTTGTGTATAACATTTTTTATTGGTTTAAGTTTTTTAAAATTCTTTGATTAATTATTACATACAAAATTAACTATAATTTATTTATCCGCAAATAGTTCCGGGTTGAAATAAGACAGCTTTTGGACTGAAATAGAACAGCTTTTTTTATTAATTTTACAGCACTGTTTTAACATATAAATACTAATGAAAACAATATTAGAAAACGATAACGACTTTATTTGCGATATTTCGGCAAAATGCTTTCAGAATCTGACAGACGATGAAATAAAATTAATCAGTGAGAGTAAAACTCAGGTGCTCTTTCACAAAGGCGAAAACCTCACCAAGCAAGGGGCTTTTGCTTCATATATTCTTTTTGTAGTTAACGGACTCTGCAAGCAATATGTTGAAGATAACAGCTCAAAAAATTATAATTTAAAAATCATCCTTCCGGGTGAATTTATAGGGCTTTCTTCCATTTTCACAAAAGAATCTTTTAATTACTCAACAGTTTCGCTTACTGAAACTCTTGCCTTTCTTATCGAAAAAGAAGCAATTGAAAAAATTGTTAAGAATAACAGTGAATTTGCTTACAATATTATTAAGAAATATTGCTCTCAAAATTCCGGACTATTTGATATTATCAGAAATATCAGCTTCAAACAAACTTACGGAAATCTTGCCGAAACCCTTTTATATCTCGACGGCATTAAAACCGAAGAGGGCAGTATATTTCAATTTCTTACGCGAAAAGATATTGCAGACTTTGCAGGAATCTCAACCGAGGGAGCAATTAAAATTTTGAAATCACTCGAAAAAGATAAACTCATTAAACTTGACGAGAAAGACATCATCATTAAAAACAGAAAAAAACTTGAAGAGCTTTCGCAAAAAGGTTAGGAATTAGTAAATAATACAAATCAAAAATTTATATGCTTTAAATTTCTTTTCCAGCCGGAAAATTTTGTGCGTTTTATAGGGGAGGATTTGAAAAGTTCGTTAAACTCTTCTTCGCTGATTTCGGCAAGTTCCCCGAACGATTTATTGAAAATCAATGAAAGCGGATAAAATGATTTTTCATTTGTGAAAATTCTGCGATTATTATAAGGGCAGACATCCTGGCAGACATCGCAGCCAAAAATCCAGTTGTCTGAATTTATATATTCCGGAATTTCCCCACGGTTTTCGATTGTGTGGTATGATATGCAAAGATTTGCATCAACTTTGTAATCTTCGTAAATCGCACCGGTCGGGCAAGCCGCAACACATATATTGCAGTTGCCGCACATATCATCAATTTTTTCAGATGTTACAAAATCTCTGTTAATAAAAATCTCGCACAGGAAAAAATAACTTCCTGTTCCGGGAATTATTACATTTGTGTTTTTTCCCTGCCAGCCGATTCCCGCCCTTACGGCTATTGCTTTTTCAAGCACGGGTCCGTCGTCAACATAAAATTTTGTTTTAATTCCTTCTTCAAGTTTTTCAATTTCGCCGCAAAGAGTTTTTAACTTTTTCTTTAAAAATTTATGGTAATCAATTTCGCCCCAGGCATATCTCGAAATTTTTGCGACCTCTTTTTTATTTCTGTGCTCAAACGGTGTATCGTAAATAAATGCAAGTGAAATAACCGACTTCGCATCATCCATCATCTTTTCGGGAAAGATTCTTTTCTCCAAATTCTTTTCCATCCATTGCATTCCGGCATTGCGATTTTCGTTTAACCATGCCGCATAACTTGTCCCCTCAGCTTTCAGCTCATCTAAATTAAAAAAGCCGGCTTTATAAAAACCGGCTTCCTTACATAATTTCTTTATTTGACTTTGTAAATCCAAATTCAGTTTATTTGCTTAGTTCGAATACTCTGTCTAATCTTGCAATCTTTATCAGGTCTTCAACATTCTTATTTACATTTTTTAAAATAAGTTTTCTGTTCTTATCTCTTTCCATTCTCTCTGACATCAGTAAACACGACAGCCCCGAGCTGTCACATTTGTGAACAGAACCGAGGTCAATAATAAACTGATTATCAATTCCTTTTTGCAGAAAAATTAATTCTGTTTTCAATTCCGCAGTCATATCTGCAGTCAGATTTTTTTCTTTTAATGCAAAAACGGTATATTCTTTCTGTTTATCTATTTCGTATCTCATTGCTTGTTATCTCCTAGACCGGGTTTTCTGTGATGAGGATTTGGTTTTCTGAAAGTTCTTTCTTTTTCAGGTTCATTTCCGTCGCTGGGCAGTAATACTTTTCTGCTCAACTTCAATTTTCCGCTGTCATCAATTCCAAGTAATTTTACGGTAACCTTATCACCCATATTCAATACATCTGTAACCTTTGCAATTTTTTTTCTGTCAATTTCAGAGATGTGTAGTAAGCCTTCTTTGCCCGGAATTATTTCAACAAAAGCTCCGAATTCTTTTACGCCTTTTACGATACCCTCATATATCTTTCCAACTTCGGGTTTTTCCGTTAATCTTTGAATCATATTCTTTGCGATTTCAGCTTTCTCTTCGGAAAGTGCTGCTATTATTACTTTTCCGTCGTCACTGATATTTATTTCAGTGTTAGATTCGGCAATAATATGTTTAATTGTTTTTCCGCCGGGTCCGATTACCAATCCTATTTCATCAATCGGAACAAATATAGTATAAAGTCTTGGTGCATACTTAGAAAGATTTTCTCTCGGCTCTGCAATTGTTTGATTCATAATTCCGAGAATATGCAGTCTGCCTTCGCGTGCCTGTCTCAAAGCGTTTTCCATAATTTCAAATGAAATGCCTCGGATTTTAATATCCATCTGAATTGCGGTTATTCCATCAACTGTTCCGGCAACTTTGAAATCCATATCTCCGAAATGGTCTTCGCTTCCGAGTATGTCTGAAAGTACGGCTACATTTTCGCCTTCTTTGATAAGTCCCATTGCAATACCTGCAACCTGTTTCTTAACTTTTACACCTGCATCCATAAATGCAAGTGAGCCGGCGCAAACCGTTGCCATAGAAGATGAGCCGTTTGATTCAAGTATATCCGAAACAATTCTGATTGTATAAGGAAAATCGTCTTCGGAAGGAATCATTTTTTTAAGAGCTCTTTCTGCAAGATTTCCGTGACCTATTTCTCTTCTGCCCGGTCCCGGTCTTCCGCCTACCTCGCCTGTGCTGAATGAGGGGAAGTTGTAATGCAGTAAAAATCTTTTTGTGGTTTCTTCGGCAAGCAATCCTTCAATAATCTGTTCATCTCTTTTAGTACCAAGCGTAAGAGTTGATAAACTTTGAGTTTCGCCTCTTGTGAATAATGCGGAGCCGTGTGTTCTTGGTAAGTATCCGATTTCACAGGTTATCTGCCTTATGTCCGTTAATCCTCTTCCGTCAAGTCTTTTGCCTTCGTTTAAAATCATTTCTCTCATATCTACATATTGAATATCTTCGAGAATTGCATTAATCTTTTCTTCGGATTCGGGATATTTTTCAGCTAAGGAAGTTTGTACTTTTTCTTTTATAGCTTTTAATCTCTCGCTTCTTTCGTTCTTTTGCAGTATAGTCCTATCCAGTTCTTTTATATCCTGAAGGCATAATTCTTTCACATCGTTTTCCATTTCCGATAAGTCTTCTTTTTCCGGAAGCTCTCTTTTCCTGATACCTGCTTCTTCGGCAAATTCTTTCTGAAATTCACAAAGCCTTTTAACCTGCTCGTGTGCAAATTTAATTGCGACTAAGAATTCATCTTCAGAAATTTCCCTTGCTTCGCCTTCAACCATCATAATTGAATCCGATGTGCCGGCAATAGTAATATCAAAATCACCTTGCTCAAGCTGGAAATGCGTGGGGTTAATAACTAATTCGCCTTTTACTCTTGTAACTCTTACCTCTGATATTGGCTCCATAAACGGAATATCAGAAATTAATAATGCCGCCGATGAACCGATTGCCGCTATGACATCTGCATCGTTTTCTCCGTCGGAGGAATAAACATTATTGAAAAGTTGTGTTTCACAGAAAAATCCCTCTTCAAACATAGGTCTGATGGGTCTGTCAATTAATCTTGCGGATAGAATTTCTTTTTCGGAAGGTCTTCCTTCTCTTTTAAAAAATCCTCCGGGAATTTTTCCGACTGATGCGGCTTTCTCTCTGTAGTCAACCGAAAGAGGAAAGAAATCCTGTCCTTCGTTTGGTTCGTCTTTTGCGACTGCAACAGAAAGTACTACCGTATCTCCGTAGCTTGCCAAAACGGCACCGTTAGCTTGCTTTGCAAGATGTCCGGTTTCTAATGTTAGAGTTAATCCTCCAAGCTCAATGCTTTTTCTTACTGTCATCTTAATTGTTGTGCATAAATAATAAAAATACCATGCGTGATTAGCGGAAGGTATTTTATAAAAAATTTAATTGAATTTAATTTTACTTTCTAAGTTCCAGATCTTTAAGGACCTGTCTGTAGCGTGTAATATCTTTAGCTTCAAGATATCTTAAAAGTTTTCTTCTTTTACCAACCATCTTTAAAAGTCCGGTTCTTGAATGTGTGTCTTTTTTTTGAACGCTGAAATGTTTTGCGGTCAGCTCGTTAATTCTTTTTGTCAAAATTGCAATTTGCACTTCTGCTTTTCCGGAATCTTTCTCCGATGCTCCGAACCTTTTGATAATTTCCTGTTTTTCTTCTTTGGTTAAGCCCATTTGTTTCTGTTTATTTATTTATTTATTTATAAAATGATTTAAATTTTGCTGTATATTTTCTTTGTCTTTTTGTAACCGGGATTTCAACTCTTCAACAGAGTTAAACTTTTTTTCTTCTCTTATAAAACTTAAGAATTCAACTCTGATATCTTTTCCGTAAATATCTTTGTCGAAATCAAAAATGTGAGTTTCAAGCAGTAATTCGCCTTGCTCTTTTACGGTCGGTCTGTAACCTATGTTCATCATTCCGTAATAGCTCTCATAGTCAATCAGAACTTTAACCGCATAAACTCCAACTGCAGGAATTAATTTATGAGAATTCTCAATCAGGATATTGGCAGTTGGGAATCCGATTGTCTGCCCGCGTTTATCACCGGAAATAACTTTACCGTCGAGCGAATAATTATTTCCAAGTAATTTTGAAGCGGAATCAAGCTGTCCGGTGTTCAGATATTTTCTTATCAAAGAACTTGAAGCAATTTCGTTTCCGACAGAATACTCTTCAACTTTGGAAAAAGCAAAACCATATTCTGCGGACAAAGCTTTTATTGTTTCAAAACTGCCCTCGCGATTTTTTCCGAAAGAGTGGTCATATCCGACAACCAGATGCGACATACCAATTTTATCGAGAAGGTAATCTTTATAAAAATCAACGGCAGATGTCTCGGCAAATTTCTTCGTAAATTCGATAATATATACTACATCAATTCCAAGCTCTTCAAAATATCTGAGCTTTTCGCCGCTCGTAGTTAATATTTTTACTTCAGGTTTATCCCCGCTTAAAACAATTCTTGGATGCGGTTCAAAAGTTACGGCAACCTTTCTCAGATTACCGGATTTCGCAATATCGTTGAGCGTTTTGAATATCTGCCTGTGTCCGAGATGAACGCCGTCAAAAGTGCCTACAGTAACAACGCTGTCTTTCCTAAAATACGATTTATCAAAATCTCTTAATACAATCATCTAACTTATGCTTCTATACTATGCTGATGCTTTATTTTAAAGTATTTAAAATTTCTTTTATTTTATCAAAATTTGGAAGCTGACCTGCATCTTCAAGAATTTCTTCATAGGCAATCTTTCCGTCTTTATCAACTATGAATGCGGATCTTTTTGCAACACCTTTCATAAAAATAAAATCTTCATAAAAACAGCCGTAACTTTTTGCGACATCTTTATTAAAATCGCTTAAAAGGGGAATTGTAATCCCGTTTGATTTTGCCCAGGCTTCCTGAGTGAATACGGAATCAACGCTGATACCGAGAACTTCTGCGTTTAAATTTGCATATTCGTTGAATCCGGCTGAAATTGAACACATTTCAGTTGTGCAAACACCAGTGAAAGAGAGGGGATAAAATAATAATACAACGTTTTTGCCTTTGTAATTGCTCAGTGAGAAATCTTTTATTTCTCCGGTTTGATTTTTGGATTTTAATGTGAAATCCGGTGCTATATCGCCAATTTTTAATGCCATTTTTTGATTTTTTAATTTATAGTAACACGAAATATAACCATTTATGCAAAGAGTTTCAATCCGAAAAGGTTATCCCGGTTGATTGGAATGTTTGTAGAAAAGACCTTTGGAAGTAGCAGGGGAAAGAACTTATGAACACGGATTCCGCAGATTTGTACGGATTCCCACAGCTTTTCCCTTTTCTCATTCCAAAGCTCCAGCTTTTCCCTTTTCTCATTCCAAAGCTCCAGCTTTGGAATGAATAGGGTAAAGAAAAAAAAATGGATAATACCTCACCTCTATTTCCCAAACTCTGTTTGGGAAAAAAATCGATAATATTTTTAAGATTATTTTTACCGTTATCAAACCGGAGTTTAGCAAATAGTGGGGAGAAATAGGGATAAACGAAATTTCATTGGATGGTAGCTCGAACGAAATATATTTTTACCCTGCGCATAGCGTTAGAATTAATAAAAAACATAATACGAGATTATATATAAAATCTCGTATTATATTTCAACCCATTACGAGATATTTCTATATTGGATAATTTTTAAATAAATTGACAGAATATTATAATATCCTGTGAATATCAAACCGGAGTTTGGCAAAGAGAAGAAAATTGTGTTAAAACAAAAGAGGAGGTGAAAAATGTTTAAAGCTACTTAAGCAGAACAAATTTCTTTGTTGCAACAAAATCACCTGCCTTCATGGTGTAAAAATAAACACCTGAAGAAAGTCCATCAGCATTAAAGCTAACCTGATACGTTCCCGGCTGTTTGTATTCATTTACAAGGGTTTTTACTTCTCTTCCTAATAAGTCGAAAACCTTTATTGTAATAACTGGATTCCGGCCTACGCCGGAATGACAGACAGGAACTTGAAACTGTATCGTTGTAATTGGATTAAACGGATTCGGATAATTTTGCTCCAGGGCAAAATCTGTCGGTACTTCTCCGCTTATGATTTTTATATCAACAGTATTCAGATAAGGAATCAGCAAATCAGAGAGCTCCTTTAATTTCGTAACAGAATTTGTGTTGCTGCTTCCTCTTGCCACCATTTGAGCTATAACAACAGACTGGGAATCTCCGGGATTCATAGTAAAATTATCTCTTCCGAAACTTAACACATATCTTCTGTCTCCGGGAGTATTCGTTGGCTGAATTGAGCCGTTCGGGCCACCGCAATTTAATACTTTCCCTTTTAGTTCAGTCCAGCCGGAATTTGGTTCCGGTTCGCCGCTGTAGATAAATTTAGTTGAAACAGGCGGATTAAATGTCGGATTCATCCAGGGGGATAAATCTTTTTTAAAGCCCTTCATCATATTGTATGCGCCTAACGGCTCTCCGTTCGGGTCTGATTCGCAGGGAGGAGGGGCAGCACCGGTGCTGGTAAAATAAGTACCTGAAGAACTTTTTACAGAATCCGGAGGATTAACACTTTTATTTACAGGAAATTTTAATATTCTCATTCCCATTGCAGGAGGGTTAATACCATATATCCAGTCGTTGTTATCTCCGTTGTATCCAGTCCACATATTCCTCGTTGAATCCATATTTATGAAATCATCGATCGCATCGCCAATATCAACATCACCTGTCAAAGCCATATATACGTTATTCCAGGCAGAAGTTCCTTTGTTTATAATATCATACTTAATAAAGTGAACATCTCTTACGACAGAATCGTTGTAACACCAGGCGGTAATTCTTAAATCAGCATATAACGGCAAAGTACCGCCGCCAAATCCTTCTCCCGGTTTGTGTGAATTTGGATATCCGTCTGTCAGAGCCATAAAAATTGTCTGGCTTGCATTTCTGACTCCCGGAGTATCAATGCAAGGTTCGTAAGTTCCGTTATGATTAACATCGTAATACGGAGCGCCATAAGGTACAATATCTCCCCAGTTTGCCCAAAACAAACTGTTGTAGCAGTTGTCACCCGTTTTTACGCTGTAAATATTCATCAACGGTCCCGGGGTAGATGGTACGCCGTTTGCAGTAGTTCCAAGCCTGTATTCTCCGGAGTATGAACACATTGCCTGTCTTAAGTTTCCGTTGACAAGTGCGGAAATACTCATACCGGATGAAAAACAAACAAATTTATTTGAGCCTTTGGGCCATTCAAGTCCGGGAGTATTAGTAGAGTTGGTATTTTGATTGTTAATACCGGTGCTTTGGAAATAAGATCTTAAATTATTTCCTTCGAGTTTTATTCTTCTGACTGTTGTGTCATAGCCCTGAGGCGGTAAAATACAATTTAAAATAGTACCTCCGCTTCCGACAGCAATTCCTTTCGTAGGAACGACGAACACAAGGGAATTTATATTAGCAGTGGAAAGAACAGTTTGCGGATGCCAGCTTGCTCCTCCGTTAGTAGTATGAAGAATTGTTCCGTTATCTCCTCCTACCCAAATATCAGACGCACTAAAAACGTGAATACATCTCAGGGTATTTACTGTTGTACTTGTTTGTTGTGTCCAGTTTATTCCTCCATTTGTTGATTTCACAATAATTCCTCCGGAGCCGACCATTAAAATATTATTTGAATCCGTTAAAGCCGTTACGGCATTAAAATTATTTGAAAATCCGGTGTTATAAGACAGCAAATTTATTGTAGGCGGAAGCGGCGGAACTCCAACTATTAATTTTAAAAATGTTCCGTTATCACCACAAACGTATCCTCTGTAAAGAGAGGTTGTTGTAACGTAGTAAATACTTCTCAGGGATTGATTTGTTCCGGTAGATATTTCAGTCCAGTTTGTTCCCTGATTGATTGTGTATGCAAGTTTACCGTTATCGCCGCAGGCAAGTTTATACTGAGCCGCGACAAAATTTGAAATACAATTTACATTATTAGAAAACGGAGCTGTTGTCTGTGTCCAGTTAATACCGTTGTTGGTGCTTTTAAGTATGAGTCCGTTGGGACCGGAAGCGAAAAATATATATGGTGTAGAAGCTGTCCCGGTTAGATTAACGGAGACACCTGAATTTCCGGCAAACCAGCTAGTGCCGCTGTTTGCAGAGTAAATAACGCTTCCGGAGTTACCCGCTGCAACGAGATATGGAGAAGAAAATGTTAATGAGTTCAGATTTTGTGATACGGGGCTTTGTTGCGGTGTCCAGTAGTAGTATATTAATTGTCCGTTTGAAATATTAAATGCCGCCGTAATAAATAATGCGAGTAAGAAAGAAATTATAGATTTTCCCATTTCTTTTTAAATTTAATTTTAAAAGAAGATGATTTTGTGTCATTTTAATTTTTAACCGCTTTATTTACAAGGCAGTATTTTAGTACCTTGTTGTAGGTTTCGTCAAACGTTTTTAGAAAAGAGCTTTGGAAGGAGTGGAAAACGTATTTAGAAAAGAGCTTCTGAACACGGATTACACAGATTTTACGGATTTGCACAGATTTTAAAAAAAAGGCAACTACGCGGGAGCATAGTTGCCAGAATAAACTGTAGTTACCTGAGTTATAACTTCACAGACTTATTTTACAAGAATCATTTTCTTTGTATCGCTGATTCCGTTTGAAGTCAGTTTGTAGAAATAAATTCCGGTGTTAAGCTTTGATGCATCATAAGTTACGGTATATTTACCGGGCATCATTGATTCGCTAAGCAAAGTTTCAACAACTTTTCCGAGAGCATCATAAACAACTAATTTCACAAATCCTGATTTTACGATTGAGAAATTAATATTTGTTGTCGGGTTGAAAGGATTCGGATAATTTTGTCCGAGTGAGAAACTTTCAGGAACTTCGCCGTTTACAGGATTAATTCCGCTTGTAGGACTATATTTAATAAGTCCGCCGAGAGGAACAGTCTGACTTCCGAGTAAACCGAATCCGAGATTCTGATTTACAAATACTAAATGAGAAACTGTATTTGCAGATGCCTGAATCGGAAGAGGTTCATTAACCCAGCTTGTACCGAGGTTTGTTGTTCTGTAAACTTTAGCAACACCGCCTGAATCAACAGAAATTCTGATAGTGTTAGAGCCATCTTTCAAACCTGAAGCATTCATAATTGCATAAGAAAGTCCAAGTCCGGGAGGAACTGCACAATCTGTATAGGTAACTCCGCCGTCTGTGGTTTTCTTTAAGTTTGCACCGCTTGAACCAATGATACCGTTAGTGTTATTTACGAAAGCAACTGCCTGATAGTACATACCTGTAGAGCCGCCTGTTCCGGGAACGGTTGCTGATGACCAGGTTCCGTAGAATCCGGTTGAGGTTTTGTAAACTTTTGCATTTGTTGAATTTGGAACTGTGTTAGCTGAGCCCATCCAGAAATGATTTGTATCTGTCCAGTCCCATGCGTTAATAACACCGAATTCAGAACCTGCAACAGGTGCTCCCGGTACGAGGTACCAGTTATTTCCACCGTTGTTGGTTACTCTTAATTGATATTGCTGACCTGATGCGGCAGGGTCTCCGATAAATACACCATAGTTTGAATTGAACATCTTAATACCATTGGTGAAATTTCCGCCGGTCATAACGAGTGTCCAGTTTAAACCGCCATTGGTGGTTTTATAAACACTGCCTGAAACAGTACCGACTACTGCAAAAAGTGAATCGAGAGCTGAAATACCGTATAAATCAACTGCCGGTAAACCGCCGGTTCTTAAAAGCCATGTTGCACCGCCATTTACGCTTCTGTAGCATCTTGCGGCACCGCCTGTAGCTGTAGATGCAACCCATAATACGTTTGCGTCAACTACGGCAAGAGTATTTCCTGCAGGACTCGGGCTCGGGAGAGCACTTACATAAGTCCAACTGTTCTGTGAGTATGAAAAATCTACTACAAACAGAAAAATTATTAAAGCTGTTAAAAGTCTTTTCATTAAATCTCCTTAGTTAAGGTTTTGTTTTTAAAATAAAAATTTTATACTGCAATATAAAACTTTTGAACTAAATAATAAATCAAAAACTGAAGTAAATAAATGGCTGAATTTGCGAAGTCTTAACCTGAATAATTAACCAGATAACAAGAACGAGGAAGGCGACTTTTGCAATCAGAGGAAGTTTTAAAAGAAAATTTCTGTATAAGTCTTCAACTTTTTTGGGAGTAAAATGAAGTAAGTAACCCGCAAGAATGATAATATAAACTTCTTTATATCCGGAAATTATTTCCCCTATGCCTGCGTAATTTAGAGAGCCTGTTATAATTTTTAAAATCTCAATTGCTTTATCAAAGCTTTCAGCCCTGAAAAATAACCATCCCAATAAAATAAAATGCAAAGTGAAAAACCAATTTAGTGATTTGCTCAGGAAATTGGATTTAAATCTAAAAACAGAATTGAAAACCCTTTCGAAAGACAAACCAATTGCGTGATATATTCCCCAGAAAATAAAAGTTAAATTTGCACCGTGCCAGAAACCGCACAGAGTCATAGTTACGAATGTAGAAAAGTGGTAGCTCCAGTTCTCGGGTTTAACGCCGAGAAATTTTTTATTTTTCAGAACTCTTAAAATTTTATATGCAACGGGAAGGAACAGATAATCTCTGAACCAAAGCGATAAAGAAATATGCCATCTTTTCCAGAAATCACTTATGCCTTTAGCTTTATAGGGCGAATTAAAATTATCCGGAATCTTAAATCCCATAAGCAGAGCGATTCCGATTGCAATATCAGAATATCCGGAAAAGTCACAATAGATTTGAATTGCATAAGCATAAATTGCGGATAGATTTTCAAATCCGGTATAAAGAGAGGGGTTTTCAAAAATCCTGTCAACGAAATTAACTCCAATATAATCCGAGATAATGCCTTTTTTAATTAATCCCGCAGATATTAAAAAAACCGCGCGGCTTATTTCAAAATTTCCCGTTTCGGGAATTTCCTGAAGTTGAGGAATAAAATTTCTTGCTCTTAAAATCGGACCTGCACCGATAACAGGAAAAAACGAAACAAAGGCAGTGAACTCAGCGAAACTGCTGTAAGGTTTCACTGTATCTTTATAAACATCCAGCACATATCCGAGCTTTTGAAAAGTATAAAATGAGATACCGAAAGGAACAACAATATTTAACAATAAAATATCGCTGCCGGATAAATCTCCGTAAAGATTTACAAAGAAATTCGCATATTTAAAATAAACAAGAAGTCCAATATTAATAAGGAGAGAAAAAATCAGAAATATCTTTTTAAGATATTTTGTATTTGAGGAGTAAATAAGCCCCGCAAGAACGTAATCGAAAAAAGTAGTAAGAAAGAGTAAGACTATAAACCATCCGCTTGCCCTGTAGTAAAAGTAATACGAAAAAACTAATATTACGAAAACCTTTGGCAATCTGAACTTTGATGCAAGAGAATAGAATAGGATGAATATAAAAAAGAACCAGATAAAAAATCCGGAATTAAATAAAACAGGATTTGAAGAATCGTATGAGAGAAAATTCAAAAGATTCATTTGTTATGGTTCTTTCCCCGCACGGTTGATTCGAAGCCGTTACGACCGGTTTTAGATTTATTGTAATGATACATTAACTGCTTGTAGAGAAAGGTTCCTGCTTTTTCAGCACCTTCTCTGTTGAAGTGAGTGTAATCTTTATTTGCAAGAGGCGGTTTGGATTTTACCCATCGGGACATAGAGTTCTTTCCGCCCATAGCTTCGAATAAATTCCAGAATGCCGTTCCTGTTTCTTCGGCTATTTGTTTCTGGATTTCAACTATCTTTGGTATTACGGGTTCGGTAATCATAGCTCCGCCTTTTCTGTAACTCTTATCGTTTACGCTCAAAATCAATATATCGGCATTGGGAATTAAATTTCTGAAATAATTAATAACGGAAATCATTTTTTCTTTATACCAGTTAACATCTTTTGCGTCAGGAGAAGCAATATTTAATCCGTATTGAAGAACTATAAGATTGTAATTAAATTTATCGTTGAATCCTTTGATAATTTCAGGATTCATTTGCGAAAGCGGTATTCCGGAATTTCCACGCATTGAGAAGTTATCAACATAAACTCCTTTTTCGGTTTCGAAACTAAATCCGTAAATATCCACAGGTGAAGTTGTATGGAAATAAACCTGAATGGAATTTATTGTATTTCCTTTGTTAATGAAAAGTTCGTTTACAATATTTTTACCTTCAAGTTCAAATCTTTTCAGTGAGCCGTTTTCCACCGAGATGTAATTTGCCGGCGAGGAATAAGAATAATAGAGCTTTACGAAATCGAAAGCCATGAGATTATCATAACTGTCATTTGCAGGTTTGAATAAAACCTTGCTGAGAGAATTTGAAATTGAAGAATCGCCGGATTTACTTCCGGATTTACTTCCGGAAATAATTGCCGGATTAAAGACGTATCCCGAGATACCTGTTTTAGATACGAAGCCCGGCTGGAGAATTGAGTTTGTTTTCCAGTTATTTGACGAAGTGTGATAAATCGTTTTTCTGAAACCCGCGATATTATCAACAGCAGAAACAAATCCGACACCTGCTCCGCCGAATTTTTTCTGAAGTTTATATCTGAGTGTTGAGCTTATCAAATCGCCCTCTATCATTGAATCACCGAAAAAGGCAATTCGCGTTTTGGTTCCGTCAGTTTCGGTTTTTCTCAGAGCGGAAAAAAATCTTGCAAGAAAGCCGAGAGAATCTTTGCGAAAATCTTTTACAAGAAATTCGCTTTCAAAAGCGGCAATTACAGAATCGTTATCATTCTCAAAGTTTAGTTCCATAATATTATTCCTTGCAACAGAGTCGGATTCTTTTTCTTTGAAAATAAAACCAATATCGGAAATAATATCGGGCTTTTTAATTTCCAGATTTCCGATTTGAAAATCGGGAATTAAAAAAGATAAGATTACTAAAGACGATATTAATATAAAACTAAATAAAAAAGATAATTTCAAAGTCAGTTGATATCGGGTTTCTCAAGTTTAATCGGGTTTTTACTTTTGTACATAATCCAGCTTGCGATGCTGTCTGTCCACAGTCTGAATCCTTCTATTGACGGGTGTTTTCTGTCATAACCTCTTTTACTGCTAAGCGGACCGTCAAGAAAAATTTCTTTTGAATCAAAAAAACTTCCGCTTCCGGCATCACTTTTCATAATGTCATTTAAGCCATAATCTTTTTGCCAGTTCGGCGGACCAACGAGGACAAATTTCCTGCCTCTTGTCTCTCCAATTATACTGCCGATGTATTCACTTCTTTTATCAAGGTCTTTCGCAAGTAATTCGTTAGAGCCGATTGCAAAAATAATATAAGTTGGATTATATTTATTAATTAATTCAGTTAGTTTTTTCTTTGAAGCCCATCCGCTTGTTGTTGAGCTTCTCCAGGGATGTGCAATAAATTTATGTCCGTTGTAAAAGCAATATTCTTTCAGGAAAATCTGCAAACCTTCAACCATAGAATCTCCTGCGAGTAAAATTGTCTGGGAAGAAGTATCGGGCACATTTCCATTCTGAATAAGATTTGAATCAATTTCGAGAATGCTTAAAACAGAAATATTATTTTCGCCGCCGTTTTTATCGGAAAAATGGGGAGGATAAAAATACAAATAAGAAAAATGAGCCGACAAAAGGAAGAACGATATTATAAAGGGATATAAAAACTTAATTCTAATTCTCAAGGTAACTGTTATATTAAAAACTTTCAAATATAGTAAATTAAAACATTTGAAATAATGTGAAAACTCACATATTTTTATAAAATTGCCTCATAAAGAAAAGTTTTTCCTACTAATGAGTCCGTTTTAAATATTATTCATTGAATTATTAAAGCGATAAGATTATTTTGATTTATATTACGATATTAAATTTTATTAATGAAAATATTACTTCTGTTAATTTCTTTTGCGTTGCCGATTAATTTAATTGCACAAAATGATTCAACTTTAAAAAAAGATAAAACTCCATATATCAAAGTTATTGGTCATTCATGGGCGGTTGGAGCATTCACCGGGCAGGAAAAGTATTTTGAAGATAACGGAATCAGAATTGATGAAACAAGTAAAGTTGGAACCTCACTTATATGGGCTGTAGAAGAAATAAAAAAAGTTCCTCCCAAAAAATATGATGCAATTTGTCTTCTTTCCGGTATAAATGATTTTCAATCATCTCCTGATGTTGCTGCGACGCAGTTCTCGGAGTTTTTCGAAATTGCATTTTCAAAAGCTAATACTATATTTGTATATAATATCCCTTATTACGAACCGGCTAAAGAATTCGTAAGTATAATGAACGAATGGCTTAATGAAACGGCGAAAATTAACGACGGCATAATTATAATAGATATATACTCTGAAATTGAATTACAAAAAAAGGAAGGGCTTGAAATGGACCCTTCCGGACTTCATCCAAGAAGTTATGACAGTATTCAGGATATATTAATTTATATGGTAAAATACTATTACAACTTATTATAGTATTTTAAGTTTTTTAATATATTGCTAATTTGCGTTTATGGATTACTCAAAAATATTTGAAGATTACAGGATTAAGGTTGAAGAATCTCTTGATTCTTTAGTCCCTCGAAAAGAACCGGTTTCTCTTTATGAGCCGATTAAATATGTTCTTTCCGGAGGCGGAAAAAGAATAAGACCTATACTGACGCTTTTTACTTGCGAGGCGCTGGGTGCAGCCCCGGAACCGGCTTTTGATGCGGCTATAGCGATAGAAGTACTGCATAATTTTACACTTGTTCACGATGATATTATGGATAATGCCGATACACGGCGCGGCAGAATGACCGTACATAAAAAATGGGACAGAGATGCCGCAATACTTTCCGGTGACCAGCTTGTTGGAATAGCTTATAATAAACTTTTAAAGGCAAATTCACATCGCATCAGAGAAATAATGGAAGTCTTTACAAACGGTATTCTTGAAGTATGCGAAGGGCAGGGACTGGATAAGGAATTTGAACTCAGAAAGGAAGTTTCAATAGATGATTATCTGATAATGATTGAAAAAAAGACATCGAAACTGCTTGAAACCTGCACTGTTATTGGCGCATTGATTGCAGATGCGCGTAACGAAGAAATAAATGCTGTAAGAAATTATGCTATAAATCTTGGGCTTGCTTTTCAGATACAGGATGACCTGCTTGATATTTTTGCAGATGAAAAGAAATTCGGGAAGAAAAGCGGAGGCGATATTTCGGAAGGGAAAAAAACTTATTTATTGCTTAAGGCAGCGAAGCTCGTAACAGGAAATAAGGACAAAGAGAATATTAAAAAAATATTAAATAAAGAACCGGGTATCGGCGAAAAAGATTTTATCCTGAATATTCAAAGAATCTATGAGGAGTATGGAATTTTCGAAGAATCCAAAAAAGCTATTGAAGGTTTTACATCCGAGGCAGATAAATCTCTTGAAGTTATTTCTAACATTAAAGGTAGGGAAATGTTAAAGTGGTTTTCGGCAATGCTTTTGAACAGGAATTATTGATATGATTGAAAAAACAGTGACAATAGTAAATAAAGCCGGAATGCATACCAGACCTGCTTCTTCTATTGTGAAAATTGCCGCAAAATATAAGTCTGAATTTTTCATTTCAAAAAACGGATACGAAGTAAACGGAAAAAGCATAATTGGAGTAATGACTCTTGCCGCAGAGCAGGGTTCGCAATTGACTTTGAGGTTTGAGGGAGAAGATGAAAATGATATTGCAAAGGAGATGACAGATTTTTTCGAAAGAGGGTTTGATGAAATTTAATACTAAAAAAATTATAAAAATATTAGTTGTTATTTTTTTAGTAATAGTAATATTTGATATTGCTGTTTTATTTTTCCGTAAAAAAACTTCCACACCCGATAATGAATCACCTGCCGCAAATGTTTTTACAAACGGGTATAATTTTAATAACGGATGTACTTTCTCGGAATTTAATTCTCAGGTCCCCATTACTCCAAAAACTTGTTTTTCGGTAAACGATATTATTTTTTCCGATTCGGGCTTTTATTCTTCTGTTGTTTTTACGTTTGAAAATAATAAAATATCCGGTTCGTTTTTTTTAGTCAGAGATGCTAAAAAAAATATTCTGAATGCATTCTCAAACGATAATTTTATACATATCAGCGACACTTCCCCGAAATGGTCACTTGCACGAATTGATTTCCCTTTCCTTAATCTTAAAGAAAATGTTGTCCCGTATCTGAATCCGTATTTTTTGATTAAGGTTCTTTATTTGTATAATAAGGTAAGATTTTCTCCAAGACTTTCTGATGCCGCCCGGACTCAGGAAGACCAGTTGAAATATAAAAGAAGGCGCTGGTCTGATGTGGAAGTGTCGCCACATCTAATCGGTCTTGCATTCGATATGAGCAGGTATTTATTTGAAGAAAAAAGAAAAGTTGAGGATTTGTCGGAAACCCTTGATTTGAAATATCTTAATCACGGCGGAAGAAGAAACGGACACGTTCATATTCAGGACCAATACCTCTGGGAGTCTGCAAAGTTTACAGGGAAGGTTCTTGATATTGCGATTGCTCAGGATTCTCTTGTGGTTGGTAACTTTCCGAAATTGAAAAAAATCGTAACTCTACCTCAAATTAAATTTAATCCGGATTCCATACTTCGAGTGAATGACAACAATATTTTCTTTTTAAAATTCGATTGTGAAAGAAACTCTGTTTTAACTATTGAAACAATAAATAATCTTGGATTTATAACTTCGGAAATTTCTTCGGGGGTATTTGAAAAAGGAAACCACGAAATCGGAATAAATTATGCTTTTTTGCAAAACGGTATCTATAAAATCAGGGTTAAGTTAAATAATAAACAGGTTAAAGAGATGCTTTTTACGGTAGTTAATTAACCGGTTCTTTTATCTTTAAAGAATTGTTTTATTAATCCGGAACAGGCATAATCCAGAATCCCCCCATAAACAGTGCATTTATGATTTAGATTGTTATTATCGGCAATATTCATAACACTTCCGCAGGCTCCCGATTTGGAATCATAAGCTCCGAAATAAATGTAATCAACCTTTGCAAGTACAAGAGCACCCGCACACATCGGACAGGGCTCAAGGGTAACATAAACAGAGCATCCTTTTAAAACTTTTGAATCAAGATATTCGGAAGCAGAGGTTATACATTGCATTTCGGCGTGAGCGGTAGGGTCTTTGAGGGTTTCCGTAAGGTTGTGAGCTTTCGCAATTATTTTATCTCCGTAATATATCACACAGCCAACAGGTACTTCTCCTTTTTCGAGAGCTTTTTCTGCTTCCATTACCGCCATCTTCATTCTGCTTTCGTGCATATCAGTTCTTGTTTTTTCTGAGCATTTCGGTAAATGTGCGGAAATGAAATCCGCGTTTTTCAAACGATGTAACTTTGTTTAAATAATATTCCATTTCTTTATTGTCAAATTCAATAAGGAAATAAAACTTCATTTTTCCGGAGGCAAACTCATTTAATATTTTTGAAAAGAAAGCATCAACTTTTTCTTTTCCGCTTTCTTTTGATTCAAATACAGTTAACAGCGAATCGCTGAAAACATAATCTTTGCATTTCTTAAACTCCAACAGCAATTCGTTTGCAAATTCTTTGTCACTGCCGATAGTCTTGATTAATACGGGTTTTTCTCTTTCGTAATCACTGCATATCGAATAAAACTTTGTCCGCCAATCTCTGTCTTTTTTTCTGAAGTCTGCAGTGAGATTATCTTCGTCTCCAACAGTGAACATTAAAATAAAATCTCTCCTTGAATCAATTATTGCCGCCTGTATATCACTTCTTTCCATATTATCGGGAAGCACTACCGAGAATTTTTCCTCTGAACTCAAAACGGACTGACATTCTGTAAGGACATATTTATCAAATCCCGTGAACACAATGCTTATTTCCGGGGCAACTCTTTTGAGAGCGTCGTTATATGTCAGACTAATGCCGGCAAGAGGAGATTTATTGTCGTTAAGATTTATTAACAAATCTATATTGCCTGATTTAAACTCTTCAATACCCGATGCGGAAAATCCCTGATATGAAATAAAATCTGAGAGCTCTGATACAATCTCGTTTCCCGAAATATCTCCGGGTATTTGCACTTCTTTGAAGAAGAAAGGAAAACTTATGCTTGACGAATTTGTTTTTATCCAGTCACTTCTGATTCCGTAAGATTTTAAGATTGAATCAACATCGCCGGAAAAATATTTTTTTGCTTCGGAAGTATCCGAATATTTTTTTGTGTTTATATTGGTAAAGGGCAAAGTTTCCTTGCCGGGCAAAGAAACTTTTATGAAAAAAAGAATAACCGAAATAAAAAGCAAACCAAGTACAATATATAATTTTATTTTCAATTTACTCATATCTTATAGTTCGGCTGTTCTGTAATTTTCTTTTGATAACTCTTCTTTTAATCTTAAAAGGATTTTTCCCGGATTCTCAAATGCAGGAGTGTTTTGTAAGGCAAGAATTTCTTTAACGTAAGATTCTTTTCTTGCTCCGACAAGTACAATATCAACACCTTCGATTGAGCTGACAGTTTGAATGGCTTTCTGTGCAAGGGAAAGATTAAAATATTTTGTATCAATATTTTCATCAATAATCCGTGAAATAAAACCGCTTCTCTTATTTGCTATGCCTTTATAGTGATTCGAAATATGTATTAAAATCTTCATAATGTCTTCAACATACTTCATTCCTTTTTCCGATACTTCTTTGTCTTTTATAACCTCAGTAAATATTTTCAGGAGATAATCAATTCTCGGGACAAAATAGTTTTCTATTATATCTTTCAAATGCTCAATGGAGCCAAAGTGATTATAATTTTCTTTTAGCTTTTGTGCCATATCAAGAACGGAGGTCAGGGATTTGAGAGTTTCTTTTTCAAGGTTCAGATTTTGAAGCATCCCGTCTTTTAAGTCCTCTTCTACTAAACTGCATACCGTCAGAAGTTTTTCGGTGTCTTCTTCTGGAATATCCTTTATGTCAAATTCGGCAAGTCTTATCAAACCCTGATTTGTAATAGCGTTCAGAGGTCTGTTTACAATTACATTCAATTTGTGCTTTTGAGCAAGTTCAAGAACTGATTTGCTGCTGCCTTTTTGATTCTTTTCAAAGAATGCTCCGGATTCAATCAGGTTAAAGGGAAACTGAACATATTTAAAATGGTGTGATGAGCTGATTGATTCTGCGATGGAAATAATTTTTTCGAGCGATACAAAATCATATTTGCTTGAACTGACAGGAAAAGTGTTGGATGAAATCCCGTAATAGCGGATTATGTTTTTCTTTGAAAGCTCTTCAAGAAATTCAAATGCTTTTTTTATTCTCGCATAGAAGTTGTTTCTGATTTCTTCGCCTGAAAGTTTGTTTTTTAAATTGAAAGCCCGGCCAATATAATACTCGGGGTTGTGAAGCAGATAAACGTCTATATATCCTCTGCCTTTGGATTGATTCAACCTCTCATATTGAAAAGATATTTGCTCGTCAAGAAAATCCGGACTTATGCAATGCCACAAACCCGGTGAGTATTCCACGACATCCGAATAAGGCTTTCCGGATTCTTTTCTCTTTTGGGCAAGTTTATAATTCTGACCTTGTATGTAACCGCCTTTGGTTATTATGGTAATATCTTCTCTTTTTATTTTACCTTCAGAAATAAGGTCTGTAATTACATTACCGACAACTTTTTCGCTTTCTCCGTCCGAATAATTAGAAGAAGTATCAATAACTTTTATTCCATTTTCAATTGCCGTGTATAACGCCTGATAATGTTCCGGCGTAATATGGTCTATACGATATGTACCAAATCCGATTTGGGCTTTTTTAGTCATCTGCTTTAATTTCTAATTCTACAATTTTATAACCAATTAATGTTTCCTTTAGTGCGAATATTAATCCTACTCCGACTGAAATCATTCCGAAGACAAAGAATACAGTTTTTAAAAAGTCGAGAAAAACGAATCCGCTGAAAATTTCAACTCCAATAACAAGTGACGACATAATAAAAAGAAAAATCCCGATTGTATAGGAAATTATCACATTTCGTACGAGCCTTAGTCTGAAAAGCAGATTGTTAAGCTGTTTAGCTATACTTTGCAATCTTACCGAAGTGATGTATTCCATTTGGGTTTCCACGGTTTTTAAAAGTACTCTTCTTTTTTCTTCGTTAAGCAGTCTTATTCTGTTTGTTATGGAACTGTTTTTGTTGCTGATTCCAAGCAGAAGAAGTCCGCAGGCGGAAATCATCACCGAGGGTGCCAGCATTAGTTGAATCGCTTTTAAAAAATCATCAATATCCAATTACTATCCTTTGTTTTTTATAAAATTAAATTATTATAAATCCATATACAATTAATAAAAAACAGCATAAATTATTTTGATTTTAAGCTGTATATATCAACAGATACAAATATTCCGGTAGAAAGATACTTCTTTGTTATTTACAATAACTTAATGTTTCCGGGAGCGGTGTTGCGTTTAAATTAAAGTAATTAATTAGTATATTTATGGTTCTGAATAAAATATTATTATAAACTTAAATATAAATACAATGAAAACTAAATTACTTTCATTATTGTTCTCTTTGATGCTGATTGCAGCAATTGGAAACAGTCAGACCTTAATGGTCGAAAATTTTGATTATACCGCAGGTGACTCTTTAACTGCTCACGGCTGGGTTTCTTTCAGCGGCGGTATTACAAATCGTTTAGTTGTTACCTCTCCGGGCTTAACTTTTAACGGTTATTCTCTTTCGGGTATCGGCAATGCCACAAGAATCAGCAACACCGGTCAGGATGCTTATAAACAATTTACTTCAGACAGTGTCGGAAATCTTTATATCTCAATGATGGTAAAAATTGACTCCATTAAAACCGGCGACTATTTCGTTGCAATGCTTCCTTCAACTTCAACAACTAACTATTGTGTATTATAGCGATAAATGAGAAAATTATTTGGAGATAAATGAGAAAAAAAATGCAATAGGCGCAATTTTGGAAAGAGGGTTTTGGAGGTTTTTTAGCGATAAATGAGAAAATTAGAGGTGGTTTTTTGGCGATAAATGAGAAAATTAGAGTATAGAATAAAGAATCCTTCCCGCTATAGAGACGTCGGGAAGGATTGGGAGTGTATGAGGAAGCAGAACAAAAAGAAATATCAAGAAATCATAAAAAAAGCGTATAGTTTTATCAAGTAAATATCATTTTTTTTCCTTTTTTTTTAAAGGTAGGTAATTAAATCCCCCAATAGCCAAAGACACATAAGAGTAATAATTAAACTATAGACAATAATTTCATTCATAAGTTTTCCATTCGACCATATAAATAATGGCATTTTATTTTTTTAAAATTCCTTCCCAAGAAGGTTTTTATCAGGAGATTGGGATTGTATATTTTTTAAATTGGTTGCTGTTATTTGCTGGTAGAAATGCCTACCAGACATCTAAACTTCCAGGGTTATGATAGCGGAATCTGAAGCTGTGAGAATGTGAGGAGGATACATCCAGTCGAGAGAGTAAATGGGCATTTTTGAGGTGAAAGAGATAGCGAGTCCGGGATTTCCGAGTGAGTTTTTTCCGGGAGGGAATGGGTTGTTGAGGGCGATGTCGGTTGCGTTGATGATGACTAAGTACGAGCGAGGTACTTCAATATGTGGGGTGAGAGTGATGGAGTAACCGGATGCGTATAGGTTGAGTAGTTGTTTGATTTTGAGAGAGTTGTTGTATTCAATATTTTGTGAAGCGTCGAGAGTCCAAGTGATTCGGTAGTATCTAAAGATTTTAGTTATTTCGCCGGAGAGTAGTGTGTGTTCAATGGCTACTTCGGAAGTGGATTCGTTGAGGGCTTGATATTTGAGGTCGAGTTCAATAGTTATATCCGGGTAGCCGGATTTAGAGCAGGTGAATTTAGGTTGTTTGTATCCGTTGAGGGCTTTCATATAAGTATTTAAAGTTTATCAAGTTTTTAAAGTTAGGAGCAAGAACAAAAGAAAGAACAAGGGAACACAGATGACGCGGATAAGACGGATGGTCGCGGATTTTTTTTATAGTAAAGAGCGGTAGAGCAATGTTTTAAAAGTTTATCAAGTTTTAAAAGTTTATCAAGTTTTAAAAGTTTATCAAGTTTTTAAAGTTAGGAGCAAGAACAAAAGAAAGAACATGGGAACGCAGATGACGCGGATTTGACGGATGGACGCGGATTTTTTTTATAGTAAAGAGCGGGTTTTGCGTATGGATTCCGGCGTTCGCCGGAATGACAGGGGTGTGAGAAGTTATAACGGAGTTATTCATACGTTATAGGTTAAGGCGGTTAGGGTAGTAGTGTTGTTAATTAGGTCTTTGGTTATTTTAATAGGTCTCATATAGATAGTGTTGCCGTAGAGTGTAGCGTTATAATATTTGCTGATATCGTAGTCAATTCCGTAGAGTTGGAAGTCGAATTTTTCTTTGATAGAGTTTCTGGATTGGTAAAGCCATCGTGAGAGTATATCGAGGGGGTAACGGTAAGCGTAGTCAAGAGCGGGGTCGTAGATACCATTGAGGCAGTCGTTGTAAATATTTTGAGATGCGTCGTAGAGTTTTGTAATAGGGCTTTGTGATGTTTTTATGTAGTTAGTTCCGTAAAGCGAAGTAGAGTTTATTACGATATCGGAATTAGCAGGTTGCCCATCGGTAGAAGTAGGGAAATGCCCTTGAGTGTATGAGATGCGTGAGTCATAGTGATAAGTGCATTTAACTCCGGAAATATTTTTTAAGTATGGGGAACGAGAGAAGGAAATAATAGAGTTATCAATGGAGGAGGAGTTGAGACCGGAAATAGATGAGAAACGGCGTATAGCAAAAACAGAGTTATAAGCAGATGAGCCGATAGAGAGTCCGAATTCAAAGGCAATTTTTTTAATTAGTTCGCCATAGGTGGAGGAATTTTCAATAAGAGGTAGGAAGTTGTAATAAATGTCGGGATAATCGGAAGGGAAGTTCCGAAAGATTTCAGGAACACCAACTCTGCCATTAGCCATAAAGTTCCAATTGTGGTAGAAGTGAAAGCCGGGTGTATTGGCAGGTTGACCGGGTTGCGAGATATAAACGTCAGTAGGGAGGTTGGGGTAGATTTTTTTGAAAATAATCCAGAGGATAGATTCTCCCATGACCCATTCAGGTTCCCAATAGTTTACAGAGCCTTCGCCGATAAGTGGGTTCCAAGTGAAGCCATAATCTGCAGATGAAAGGTGTAGGTCTTTGAGTAGTAAGAGAGAAGATATTGCGTCGAAGGAAGTGAGCATATTCTCGGAGTCGTAGGAAGCGGATTGTTTGTCAATGTACCCTTTGAAAATAATTGAGTAAGAGAAGTCGGGTTCGATTTTATAGAGTGTGAGTCCGTGTTTATCGAGATAGTTTACATAGGGGGGTGAGGAAATAGAGCCGGGAGAGTTGTTGAAAGCCTGCAGGAGAGCTTTATAGGAAGAGGCGTTTTGGTCAACGAATTCAAAGTGTATAGTGTTGGGGTAAGCGGTGAGGAGGTCTTCGTCTTCATATCCGAATTCAAAGTCAGAGACGGAGATAGGTCCGAAGGAAATGGAGTCCTCAGCGTAGTAGTCAATTACGAGTTTATATTTACCTGAAGCGAGTTGTAGTATGGATTCGTATTGGCGTTGCATGGGGTTAGTTTATCAAGTTTGTAAAGTTGGTCAAGTTTGTAAAGTTTGTAAAGTTTATCAAGTTTGTAAAGTTGAAAGAAAGAACTTTGGAACGTCCCGACAGGTCGGGATAAACTCCTGACGCGGATTGGGCGGATGGTCGCGGATTTTTTTCATAGCAAAGAGCGAGTTTCGCGTATGGATTCCGGCGTTCGCCGGAATGAGAGTATGGTTGCCGGAATGAGAGTAGGGATGCAGAGGTCTGAGAACGTGAGCATTGTACGGGGTTAGAATTTTCTTTTGTCATTGGTGTCGTTAGATTTTTTCCAGGATAGGAAGATGTCTTTTCCTTTGAGTTTGATATCGGGAATATCGAGTTTAACGTCGATTTTATTATTAGCGTTTTGAGAAGTAGAGGAGATATAGTTGCGTTGTATAATATTAGGTACAGCTCCCCCATCAGCGAATGCGAGTGAGTTTGATTGACCGCCGTCGTTGAGCCATGCGAGGAAACCGGAGCCAAACTTAGAGATGAGATTGGAGACAGATTTTTTGTTGAGAATAAATTCACCGGGAGTAGCGAGGATAGGGACATTATCAGAGTTCCCTGTTCCGGGCACTGCCCCACCTGAAGCAAAGGGAATAGCTCCGATAGCGGATGACATGCCACCTGATGCAGATGAGAGGAAAAGGTTCAGGAGGAAACCGATAGCTGAGTTAATAATTTTTTCAGTGAGGATGTCAACAAATCTATTGGAGAAATCGAGTAAGAATTGTTGGAGAATAGAGTTAGCTTCCCCACCGAAAAGGGAGTTTTTGAGTATGGAAGAAATTTTATTTTTAAAGGAAGAAGAGAAAGCAGATATAAGTGATTCGGAGGCAGAGGAAGCAATTTCCCATCCAAGAGTGCTTTTAATTTTGGCAATATCTTTTTTAATTTTTTCGTTTTTTTCGTCGAGGTTAATACTTTGGATATCGAGATCGAAATTTATTTTGAGTTGTTTGAGATATTGCGATTTTATATCCGGGTCAATATTGAGGTTGTTAACTTTAAGTTGGGATTGTGAGAATTCAAATGCAGCGGTTTGCCTTTTTTTCTCAAATTCGTTATTGAGGGAATCAATTTTAAGTTTAGTAATTTCAGATTCGGCGTCGTAGTTTCTTTTGTTTTGTTCGGTTTGTTTTTTATTGATTTCCTCTTGCTCTTTATTGATGTCGTTAATAATGGAGAGTTGTTTTTCTTTGAGGTTGTTAATTTTTTCAATTATCTGGAGTTCTGATAGACCCGATTCCTTCGAGTCTGAATCGAGAGCAGTGAGCAGAGTAGTTATTTCATTATTAAGTTCTTCGATAAGTTGTGCTCTATCAACGAGGTTGTTGTTGAGTTTAGTTTGGAATTGGAATCTTTCGTCAAGAGATTTGAGTATAGCACCGGCTCTATCGAAAGGAGTTTTAAATCGTTTATCAAAAGAGCCGTCTGATTTGACAGAGTCGAGGTTGTATTGATCTTCAGCTTGTTTAACATCGCGGAGAATATCGTTCCAAATTTTAGTAATAGGTTCGGGGGCGAGGCGGAAACCTTGACCTTGACCTGATGGCTTGAGAGCAGAGGGATTACCGGAGTTAACAATAGATTTGTTAATTTCGGAGATAAGAGATTTATTGAGGGAAAGTTCTTTAGAGAGTTCTTTTGATTGATTGAGCAGAGAATTGAGAGCGTTATCTGAGTTTATTTTAGAGAGAGATTCTCTAAGTAATTTAGCGGTTTTATCGGAGTCAGAGAAGTTTTGGTTGATGAGAGAAAGGTTGTTGTTGAATTCCGGAAATCTTGAGGCTTCTATCATTACTTCGTTGAGTTTTCCTTTGAGCGAGTTGACAGCCTGAGAAGATTCAAGGAATTCTTTTTTTACACCGGCAAATTGATTGTTGAGAATATTTTTGGACATGTCATATTCAGAGGAAGATATTTTTCCTTGAGCGAGCAGAGAATTGAGTTCGGCGAGAGCGGAATTATAGTTGTCAACTTTTATTTTGAGTTCGTCATATTTTTCAATTTGTTCTTGATATTCTGCGGTAATTTGATTGACGGATTTTACAGCTTCGAGCATAGCTTGTTCGGAGCGAAGTTTCTGGAGTTCCTGTTCCTGATCTATAACTTCGGAAATAGTATCAGCGTTTACGGAGTAAGCACCTGAAGATTCGTCGATAGAACTAATGAGATTTGGATATAGCTGTGTGAGCTCAGAGATAAGTGAGTTATATCGTTGTTTTTGATCAGCAGATAAGGAGGTGATATTATTGTGAAGGGATTGGAGTTCGTTAAGTTTATTGAGCCCATCAGCAGATTGGGAGTACTGGTTATTAAGTTCGTCAAATTTTTCAGAGAGGCTTCCGACAGCTGATACGGAATCAGCAGAGTTGAGGGCAAGTTTTGCGATGGCAGTAGCCAGAAGCCCGATAGCAATAGTAATACCACCAGAAGAGACAGAAAGAGCTCCGAAAGCCGCAGAGAGGAGAAATACAGCAGCAGTAAGAGCAACAGTAGCAGAAGCAACAGATGAAAGTTCGGGAGGGAGTGCAGAGAGAGCAGTGAAGAGAGCAATAGCGATATATGGAATAGGTCCGAGTTGAGAATTAAATAGAATGAATGCAGCACCGAGAGCGGCAACACCGAGAATAACTTTTTGCAGGGGTTCGGGAGCATTTTTGAGTTTATCAACGAGCAAGTTAAGAGCGGGAATAGCGGGTGATATGGCAGATTTTATAAGGTCACCAAAGGATTCTTTGAGTTCGCCGATTTGGTTCGCGAATATTTTCATTTTCCCGGCAGAAGTAGAGCCGATAGTAACCGCCATATTTTTAAAATTTTGGTCAAGGATTTCAGAGAGATATATGGCTTGCTCTGTGCCTTGTAGCGATTTAAGTTTTTCTTCTTGCTCTTTCGAGAACGCAACTCCAACACGTCTGAGTGTACCGATAGTTTCTTCATTGACCTTTCCGAGCATGACAGCAACCTCTTGGAGTGATTTACCACCTTCGGAGGATTGGTCAAAAGCGGCGGCGAGGTCGAGAATGCGGGGAGTAAGGATTTCAATCTCCTCCGAAGATTTCATGAAGGTAGTGAGCATAGATTGAGCGGACATGATTTCTTCGTCCGGGAAAACGGTAATTTTTTGTAAGGATTCAGCTTGTTTGGAAAGTTTAATGAAGGATTCCATTCCCTCGTTATTATTCTTCAGTCCGTTGAGAAGTTTGGCGTTAGATACTTCCTGCTTATTGGATTCCTGGATAAAGGAATTGATAGAGGAAGATAGAATAGAATATAGACCTTGTAAAGTCTGCATGCGAAGAGCGAGCGATTCAAATCCTTTGCTGAGAGTAACGGTTACTGCCGCAGACTTGGCTTTTGCTGCAGTAGTTTGATTGATTTGAGATTCGAGATTATTTTCAGCATTGGTGAGAGATTTGGAAGCGTTAGCTGTTTCTTTGTGTTGTGATTCGAGTTTATTTTCTTCGAGGGTAGATTTACGTAGAGAATCCTGCAGTTTAGAATTTTCAGCGGTGAGTTTATCAATATCGGAGAAATCGAGTTTTATGGGAGGGAGATTAAGAGCGTCTCTTGATTTATTTTGGAATATATTGAGTATCTGCAGAGCAGATTTAATACCCCCGGAGAATCCTTCGATATTGAGAAGTAGAGATAATTCTATGTTAGAGATTGGGCTTGGCATTAGTATGGATTTTCATTTAGAATATGTATAGTTTTAGAGAAGTATAAGAATATTGAAATGATAAACGAAATAGCTGAGTTCATCGGTATAGAATATTTATTTATAATTACCGGTATAATCTGGGTAGTGTTTATAGTAGTATATATCCGCTGGATAGATAGGCGTGATAGGTAAACGGAGAGCAGTGAACGGAAGGATTTAATTATCTCTGATATTTTTTGATAGAAAGAAATTAAATGCCATGTCGAATTTTTTGTTGATAAGCATGCATTTAATAATTTTGGTTTTAGTGGAATATATTGTGTTGAATAAAGCGGGGTTATATCCGGAGATTTGAAAAAGAGTAGAGAGATGGTTAGACTTTCGGGAAGAATGCTTAGAGTCTGAGAAATCTTCTTGTAAGAATTCAGATAAAGTATCGGATATATATTCATCGTACTCATCTAAGATATTTTGGTTGGCATTAATTCCAGAAGATTGGAGAAATCTTTCAACAAATTCATTATCTGCGGATTTAAAGAAAAAAAATCAGAGATAACCTCCATAAGTGTTGAGTTGCTGAGGTTGTTAATGAGGTAGTTGGTTTCTTCCTCAGTCATTGTGTTGGGAGCAGCATCAGCGAGTGGAGTACCATCGGGGAGGGTTAATATAATGGCAAGGAATTTTTTTGCGATTCCTGAGGCGAAGAGTTCTTTAATGAGAGAAAGAGCGCTAAGAGAGAGAGAGTCGTTGTTTTTATGTTTTGAATCAGCAGGATTTATCGTAGGGTTGAGCAGCTGAGAGAGTTTAGAATTTTTGTTATTTTCACCGGTGATAGAATCGATTAGCTCGGTGAGGAGCTCATCTTGCCTGAAGGTGAGAGAATCCTGATATAAAGTTATATAACTCACTTCAGTGGATTTGGATTTGGATTTAGTTTTATAGGATTTCATTGTCAAGTTTGTAAAGTTTGTAAAGTTTGTAAAGTTTGTAAAGTTTGTAAAGTTTGTAAAGTTAAAAGCAAGAACATGGGAACATCCCGACAGGTCCGGATACCCGACAGTTCGGGATAAACTCCTGACGCGGATTAAACAGAGCCATCAGGATACATGTGGATTAGCAGAGATAGATAGTCGAAAGAGTCATCGGTGAGTTGCCCTGAGGAGTTATATACATATAGCCGGAGTTCATAAGCAGAGTAGTGGAAAATTTTGAAGAAATAATTTGCGGCATAAGGAGTTTGGAGAAAAAGCGGAGTGAGGAAAACAGAGATATAAGATGTGCCATTGGAGGCGAGCGTAAAAATCGGTGTAGTGGAGTAGAGTTTGAATTCACCGGTTGAGAGTGCAATTTTAGAAAAAGTAAGAGAAGCTCCTAAAGAGTTTTGAAGTATAAAGAGCGAGGTTGCTTGGTCTTTAAATCGGGGTCTGCAGTTTAGTACGTAATAAGGAATTTTATTTGCAATTTCAGAGTCGAGGAAACCTTTATTAACAGCGTGGCTTGAAGAAGAAGGATCACCGGAGATAAAAGGAGGAACATCAAAAATTTTAGCAACGGTAATATGTTGATTGGGTGTATTGGTTGTAACAGCATTAAGACTTTGAAGTTGAGTTTCGAGGAATGTTTTTGAGATAGCGTCGTAGTCATCTTGTGGGTCAGGAATACCTTGTATAGTGGAGTTATTTGTGAGATTGATATTTCCGGAAACATCTCCACCGGTTTTGTCGAGTTTACGAAGTAAGGCAGATCGGAAGAGCACACGTCTGAACACCAGTCACGAAT
>CALKAJ010000281.1 GCA_937983305.1 uncultured Ignavibacteriota bacterium
CGATGCTCATATGAATTTGATTTATGGTATTATTTAAATCCTTTAACGCTTTTACTTGATTTGGATAATAAATCGCCCATGGGTTGTCGGCTTTGTTTTTGGTTTTATAAATATTAGCTAAAATACCTTCGTAAATTATATCATAGTTTTTATTATTTAGCATAGAATTAAAGGACCATTTATAGAATATTCTTTCATCGTTACTTCCCTGATTTAAAACTGGAGTAGATTCCAAAGAAGAATTTCCGCCTCTTAAATATTTTTCATCAGGAGTATTATAGGGCATACTGTTAATTGTCATCGAACCGAAAGAGCTTATGTTATCAAAATAAGTAAATAGGTTTTTATTCAAATTTCTTACATAGAATTTAGCGTAATTGTCTGGAAATGATTCTGTAACATAAACTATTTCTCCTTTTGAGAAAAATTTATTGACTGTATTAAAATGACGTCCCGCTTGATTTATTTCATAATCAGTTGTCCATGTTCTGCCTCCATCAGTGGTTTTATTAATTTGCGCATATACCGGTGGATTATCACCTTGATCATATTTTAGATAATATCCGAAATTCTCTGCGCCGAAACTCACTTTTCTATAAGTTCCCCAGTTTGATGTAAGTACTTCAAGATTTCCACTCTTAAATTCAATTAATTTACTATCGCCTGATAGTTTTACTACATCATTAAAGCCATTATTTGTAACTGACAAATGGTCAATTGTACCTGAGCCGTAAGTTGTTGAACTCCCATCTAATACAGTTATCCATGTTTCTCCGGAATTAGTTGAATATGCGAAAAAGGGACGGTAATTTGGTTGCTCATCATTATATTTATTCCCGCAAACATAAATATTATTTTCATTTAATTTTGAGATTTCGATATGTGATACACGGAAGCCTTCCCCGAAATTTTTAATTTCCTGAAAAATACCGGCATTAGTATATTTATATACAAATCTTAGATCTTTTCTTATTAAAAATAAATCCCCGTTACTTTTTGTAGATATTATTGTATGGTCATAATTACTTGGACCGGATATTGATATTTCAGTCCAGTTCGTTCCTCCGTTAGTAGTTTTAAATAACATTCCACGCTTTGATGCATATCCTGAATTTGTATTATAAAATGAAATTGCTATTCTATCTTTATATCCTAAATCAATCAGGGCGTACCTTTTCTGCCAGACCTTTTCAAAAGATAATCCTCCGTTTGTTGTTCTGAATATATAGCTTTCATCGCCATCATAATTATTGCCGACTTTGACATCTTTAACTCCGCAAAGAAATCCATTATTATAATCAGTAAATGACATATCGTGCATTTTACTAATCGGATATTGATTTGTTATTTGATAAATACTGTATTTTTGCAGCTGCGAAAACACTGCATTGCTCATTAACATGCTAATTACTGTTAATATTATTGTTTTGATTAAATGATTTTTCATTTCTAATTTTTTTTTAGTTTTTTAAAAATTGTTTTTTTGGTGTTCCGGTTATCAAACGTGAATAACCAAAGTCCCATTCGTAATCTAACATATAATATCTGCCGTATTTATAAAACATTGGCGCTAAGTATAAATTCCCTATTCCGAATCCGCTTTGTCTGTAAAATTTATTGCCTTGAACATAGAATAGATGGTAATTTCCTGTCTCTGATTCACCAAGAAACATAAAATTTGTCAAGCTTTCTCCGGCACCGTGGGGGAATGCGAAAAATATTAAATTTCTGAAATCAAGAAATTTAACATACTCATTTCCGGATAAAATATATAGTCCGGTTCTACTGCCAAATGCTACATCATTTTTTATCGAAAATTTTCCGCCATAAGGGATGCCGTTATTATTTACGACGCTGTCTTTTCTTATGAAATCAAAAGTATTTCCGTTAAATAAATACACAGAAGAAGTATATGCTGACGAATATGTTTTTCCGGCAAAGGCATATATCTTATTATCCTCGGTTATTAGAGTAGAACTACCTGTTGAAAGACTACTATCAGACCCGACATCAAAATAATACGAAGACATAACAAAATTATTATATCGGTAAATCATACCCTTATTGTTCGAGGAAGTTAGCCAGTAGTCATTTCCGAAAGCTTTATCGATTTTAACGATAGTTCCGGGAATTCTCTCGGGAAACATAATCTCTTTAAAATCAGCTCCATTCCAATGAATTAGCATTTCACGGTTTTCACTTAATTCCTCGCCGCCGAAATAGACATTGTTCTCGTCGCTTCCATTTACTGACGATGTCCCAAATGCAGGAAATTTATCACGATATTTGAGTTTCTTGCTTACTTCGCCGTTTTTATGAATTATTCCGTATTGATTTCCCGCTAATACTGCCGTATGTGTATCACAAACAAAAAAATCATAGATGAGTATATTATATACTGTATCAAGATGCCAGTCAAAGAAGTTGCTGTCTTCAATCTCCGGTTTTGGATCAGGCGATGGAGGTGTTACAGGGTCCTGCTCGCAGGAGGTGATTATTAAAGAAATTGACAATATTA
>CALKAJ010000282.1 GCA_937983305.1 uncultured Ignavibacteriota bacterium
ACGAATTTTTATCATTATCAAAACTCTCAATGTCTGCAAAAAAGCTATTCGGTTCAATAAAATTTTTAACTACTTCATCGCCATTGTTGTCATAAATAAAAACTCTAAGAATACCTTCTATGATAAAAACAATTTTTTTGTATTTGTTTCCGGCTGCCAACAGAGGCTCTTCTTTTTTTAAGAATTCGTGTTGAAAAAAACTGCATACTAATTCTACTTCATCTTGCTTTAGAGACTGGTCTCTTTTTAAATATGCGGCAAAAACATCTTTAGAAAATATTTTAATCTTTTTCTTAATTGTCATAGATAAGAGTTCGGTTTAAATATAATATTATTGTATATTTTTAGAAATGCTTTATACAGTGTGATATTCAGCTAATCGGGTTTTGTAGGATTTTTTTGATAATGGAGAAAGAGTTCATGAATTTTTTGGGTTACGTCAGGTTGAGGAATATAGGTTTGACCTTTTGCAAGCTGCCAGCGAAATAACCATGAAAGACCGCGCTCAGAGCTACTTTCAGGCAGTTGATATGCGGAATCTTTCAGGGCTTCATCGAGAGATATGAATGTATAATTTTTATTTTTTAAGATATTTAATAATGATGGAAGGTAATCTGCGTTGAGTTCATTCGCATGCAGAAGCAGAATTTGATTTAGGTTGTAATCCAAGAAATCAAAGGATACTTTTTCAAAATGCATAAAGATACTTTCCATGTAGCTTAGATAGTCTTTTGCGATAAGATTCATAGTTGCGGTATCGCCATTTAATTTAGCTTTGTTGTAACAATAACCGTAGATGTAATCATCGTTATCCATAGTTACAGGTGCGACAGTGTAGTTGTTGTCGGATAAGAATTTATCTAATTGAGCTTTATATTCAGGCGTGGGTCCTGTTCTCAGCTGGGGGTGTCTAAAATATTTTAAGATCTTTCCATATTCTTCGGTTAATTGCTTAGTAATGATTTCGCCTTTTATTATATCGGCTTTATATTGTTCTATAGTGGAGTTATTAATATAGATATGAGAGAATGTGTGATTGCCTAATTCGAGATCATTGCTTAGCCATTCTTTTAATATATCAATTTTGTTTTCATCGGGTTGGTTGTTTATGTAGAGTTTGTTTTCATTTATAAATCCAATGGCCGGAAGTTTATAGGTCTTAAAGGTTTCAATTAGTTTTTTATTAACATTTTTGGTATCCTCTAAAGTTTTACAATTTGTGCAAGGTAAGTCGTCAAAGGTAATTGCGATTTTATTTTGAGACAGAGAAGTTGACGAAAATAGAAGAAGTAGTGCTAATAAAATTGATTTAAAAGTGATTGGTGTTGTTAACTTAAATTTTTCAAACAGGTATTTTAATTTTTCTGTTGTCATAGACTTAATAATCTTTTTAATATTTTATTTATGCGGCGGGGATAGTGAAGATGAATGTGCTTCCGGTATTGAGTTGGCTTGCTGCGGAGATAGTTCCGCCGGATTTTTCGACCATTTCTTTTACAAGGAGGAGTCCGAGACCTGATCCGGTTTCATTAAGAGTGCCTTTGGTTCGGATGTGTTCTTCGATTTTGAAGAGTTTCGAGAGGGTTTCGTTATCCATTCCGATGCCGGTGTCTGAGACAGTGATTTCGATATAATTATTTTTAGGGACGGCGGAGAGGGTAACAGTTGCTCCTTCGTTTGAGTATTTTATTGCGTTATCGAGCAGGTTACGGATTATGGTGTTGAGGAAATTTTCGTCTGCTTTGATTTTGATTTCCGGATTTATATGGGTTTCGATTTTAATTTTTTTGTTTATTGCGTTTATTTTCTGGAGTGCGGTTATTTTATTTACAATTTCGGAGAGGTTGAGAGTTTCAGGTGTGAGTTCGTATCTGCCTTGCTGGAGCTTAGACCATTGGAGGAGATTTTCAATGAGTGAGTAGAGATTTTTTGTAGAATCGAGAACGCTTGAGATGAAGTCTTTTTTTTCTTCGTCGGAGAATGAGTCGTAATCAGTGTGGAGAACTTCGAGTAGTCCGTTGATTCCGGTGAGCGGGCTTCGGAGGTCGTGAGAGAGAATTGAGATGAATTTGCTTTTTGTTTGGTTGAGTTCGTTGAGAAGCAGGTTTTGTTTTTTATAGTATCTTTGACGGAGATAGAATGCGGTGATTCCGGAGATTGCAAATAGTGCGAAGAAGGAAATCAGGTATAGTTTGGTTTTCTTTTCGTCTTCGAATAGTTTTTTGTTTTTTTCGGACTCGTATTTTCTTTCGGCGATGAAGAGTTTTGAGCGGTTTTCGTCGTTGGAGAGTTTGAAAGTATGTGAGCTGTATTCGTCAAGAAAGAGGAATGCGAGCTGATAGTTACCTTTCTTTTTATGTGCTTTGCTGAGGATGTGGGTTGCTTCTTTTAGGTAAACGATTATGCCTTTGGGTTTTGCGAGGTTGTAGCTTTGAGTTGCATATTTGATAG
>CALKAJ010000283.1 GCA_937983305.1 uncultured Ignavibacteriota bacterium
TTGAAATCTTGTTCCGTTCAACAACAGACTTAGCTATTTTCCTTGATTCAAACCACTGAAAAACCTTTTCAGTTGGAGAAACATAGTTTGATTTAATTGGTTTTGGTTCAAATTTTCTAAAATTCTGTTTTTCGTAAAGACCTCCGGAATGACCGCAATGATGACAGAACCAAGTTCCTTTATCTGCATTCACAGACAGGCACTTGATATTTTTATGTGAATTCTGCCTTGTTGAAGAACATTTAGGACAAGTTGTCCTTTGTTCTCCATATTTATTCAAGTCAATTCCGTAGATTCCAAAATCTTCAAATTTAACAGACATAGTGTTTTCTCCTAAAAGGGCAAGTCATCATCAGAATCTGCTTGTTGATTTAGAAAATCATCAGTTGTTTCGATTTTAGGTTTTGGTGGATTTGTGTCATTGTCTTCCATATACAAGTTATAATCAGGGTGGTTATCTTTCTTCTTGTTATTCTTGAAAACAAAGTATTTTACTCCGTCAATTGTTTTACCTGATAAGAAAGTATCGCCCTTTTTAGATATTGATTTATATAATCCAGTTATCTTAATCATTTTATTTTTCCTTTCAAATATGCATATTTTTTAATTAATTCGTTAAAAGAGAGCCTTGCGGCTTCTTTGAATTCAACTCCGAAATCAAATTCAAGTATAGCCGCACGCTCTTCAAATTCATAGAAGTCAATACCAAAGAACATTTTGCCTTGGTAAAGACCATCAATTTCGATATACTTTTGTGCTTTTGTTTGAACAGCTTTCATCAAATCACCATATCATTATCAGCGAACAACTTCTTTTTGAATTCAAGAACATTAGCAGGCATCCATGAATTATAAACCCATTTCATTGAAAACTCAAGCATTGTCTTCTCAAATTCTTCTTGATTCCAATTTTGTTTCTGCATAAGTTCAAAAGTGAAATCTGCCTTTTTCCGAAACTTACTGCTCACGTTAAGCAAATCTTGGTCTGGGAAAAGTGAATCCATAATTGCCAAGAATTCACTCTTTTGCTTTGACCCAATCTGGTCTTTGGACTTGTTGTCCCTGACTTGTGCCATTGCTCTTACTCCTTTGCTTAAATTTCTGCAAAAACATATCGTAGTAAAGTACTCCGTCTTTTGACTTGTTTCGTAACTTACAAGCAGAAAGAAAATTACCTTGTTCACCCCAGAATGAATCTTTCCTTGCCCATTCGGTTACTTGATAGACTTCATCCCTTGAACGCTTGTCAATCCTCACAAGTTTGTCGAAAGTATCCGCCCAATTTTTCAAATCTGCTTCAGTAACCTTTTGAGTGGGTGGCAAAAGCCCCTTGAAAAAGTTTGCATATTCCTTTCCTTCTTCCGAAATCTCCGATTTCGGAGGAGAAGAATTAAATATTTCTTTTTCTTTTACTTTAATTTCCTTTAATTTGTTGCTTTTTGTTGGCTCGCTGTTAAATTCTGTTGGAACACTGTTCAAGTTTTGTTCAAACATAACATCAGAAGTGTTACTATTTTGCTCCAGCAGTGCTTTAGCATAATTGCCGTTTGTTTGAGCAAGATTACTATCTTGTACTGCAAAATCGGAAGTTTGTTCTGAGTTTTCTAATGCTTTCAGTCTTCTTGCTTCAGCACTTTTGAGACCTGCTTCAACTTTCTTTTCCCGTTTGTTAATGTATGTGCCTTTCCTTGTGCGAAGTGATTCACTCCAGAAATTATCTCCATCACTAACAAACAGACCGTATTCAACGCAAGAATTGATGATATTAGTAAGAAGTTCTACTTCCATATTCAAACTATAGGCAATACCTTTTACGTGCTTATGGCTTAATTGAGTGTCCTGATTTTCAAACATCATTTCAATCAATATCCAAAAAGCACCATAACCGGTGATACCGTAGTCAGCTCTTAGGCATAGAATCTTTTCATCATTCCTTGCATTTGTGTCGTGAGAAAAATAATATGCTTCTTTCATAACATTAACTGGTTATTTATTACAAAATCTTGATTTAAGATATTGCCAAAATATTCTAAACGGCAATTACTATTACCGTAAAATAGTCTGTCAATATTAGAACAAGATTTATCGCCACCAAATCTCTCTATCAGTGGTGTTATTGCATTTCTGTAAACTTCTGCATTATTGATAAACTGTTCTATTATGAAGACAATTCTAAACCTATTAAACAGTTCTTGATGGCTTGGTGTGGTATAAACAAAAAGTGCATTCTCCATCACAAATTGGTCTATAAGAGCTTCTTCATATGTTATATATCCTTCTTCTTTGGACTTAATTCTTTTATCATATTTCTTAGTAACATTGTTATAGGATTTAATATCATTATCAATGTCGATAGCAAGAATTTGTGCCGAATCAATGTCCTTTATTGAAGGTTTCCTACCATTAGCATTTGCTCTTAATAAACCTGGAGAAAATGCTAAGCCCTTTTGAATATGGCTTGCGAGTTCTTGACCTGTATATTCTATGTTTCTCCAACCATAAGTTGAAGGATTTGCCTTGTTAAGCATATTCTTATTGATGCTTAGTTTTATTTTTAATAATTCTTTATTTTCCATAGTTTTCTCCATTATTAAATAACAGCCCGACTATTAGGGGGGAATGGCATATAAGAGGAAGAATATACCTTAAATAGCCGGGCAATCATTCATTATGCAACAAGTTCTGTATGAATATTTAAGTCAGAATCACCTACTTTTGTAACTATCATCTGTAATCCAGAATCAATTGCTTTTGTCTTGAATTCGTTAAAAGTATCTTTGTCAAGCCGTTCAATTCCGTCCACACAGATAATTCCAAGTTCGCTTGCTCTTATTTTTGCTACTTCAACTGCAATTTTTACTTGTTCGGCTGTATTCAGTTTGTCGAATACAATGTCTTTGCAATAGATTTCGCCTTCTTTGATTTCAAGGTCTTTAATTGGTAATTCTTTTAAGAGATTTTCTTTGAGCTTATCTAATCCTGTTAAAGCACTACTTAACTTATCGGTTTCTTCTTTAAGTATTAAACATTCATTGTGAAACTGCTCTACTAATTCACGTGTTTTCTCTTGGTTTTGATATTGTTTGTGTTGCTCTTGAAGAATAGACAATTCTGTAATAAGCGGTAAATACTTATCTTCAAACTTTGAATGAATCTCGGTTTTTTGGTTTTCAAACCAATCATAGATTTCTTGTTTGCTGCTTTCGTGTTCGAGCCGAAGCCTATTCATTTCATCTTGAAATCTTTCTTCTTCGTTGTCTAGTTTCTTAATTCTGATATTAACTGCTTGGTCTAAGAACATACTTTTTTTACCTTCCATATCACCTTTTTTATTCTCCAAAGATTTAATCTTTTCAAGCAATTCATTCGGAGAATAATTCAGTTCTGCTATTGATTCTTTAAGTTGTGTCATAGTAGCAGATTTCTCTTTTAATGCTCTGTTTACACCTGTTCTTTCATCATAGAATTGTTTGTATATCCTGCCGATTACTTCAAGAGCGTGTCCGTTTAAATCATCCCGAACCCTGCCACTCATACCGTTTAAAGAACTCTCAAGATGGTCTTTTGTTAATTTCATTGGAATCGCTTCAAGCAGATAATTAACTCTATTCTTTTTATCTGCTGTTAGAAATTGCACAGGATTTACTGATAGCATATCAATAAGTTTGTCAATATAGGTTTGTGGCTTATTGATTCTGTTCCCTTCTTTGTCTAATATTTTAACATCAGACTTACTTTGTGTAACAGTCTTGGTTAGTTGAACTCCATCATCGAGAACAAGAACAATTTCACCTTTATCTGTTCCGTTTCGGAGTAGCTTTGCATCATGACCACCGTTTAAGGCGTGTTTAATAGATTCAAGGATTGATGTTTTACCCGAACCATTTCTGCCTTCTATTAAAGTAAATTTACCGGGGTCAAATTCTAATTCTTCTATTCCAAGAAGATTTGCTATTTTGATTTTCTGGATTTTCATATCTAAGTCCCTTTGATTATTTGTAGAATCCATTTGATTTGATGATTGAAAAACTTTTAATTGTTTTGGCTCACTCTTATAGTCCGGAGTGAAATATTCTTCGAGCTTTTGGTTGTGAATAAACTTAACAAAATCTGTTAAGAGTTCATTTAGGTCATCATGCAAGTCTGGATAAGCATTAAATGAAAACTGTTCTATATTTCTTAGTTCAATTCCACCTACTTTATCGGACAGACAGAATACATTGTAATAAACTCGTTCTGCCTCAAAAATGTCAAGATAGTATTTCCATTGACAAGAATTGAAGTATCTTTCAAAATCAAACATTCCCCAGCAGGTTTTGTTTTCAATTATGTGGTTGCCATATAACTGGTCAACCTTGGCTACAACTTCAACTTCTTCATCTCCAATCTTATAGATTTTGGTAATCTTAACTTCAAATGGTGCGTCTTGAACGATTTTTTCATAGCAAGGAGATATAATATCAAAATCGAACTCAATACCATTTTTTGCTTTGAATACATTCCTTTCGGGAATAAATCTTTCTTCTGCTTTTTCGAGAATATCGTGGAATGCACTACCAAGATCCATATACCTTGACGGAGTAAAATCTCCACGTACTCTTTTGAGAAGGTCTTCAAGTTCAATTGAACCATTTAAGTAGTTCCTAAATGATTCAATGGTAGTTACTGCTACTTTAAGCATAACAATACCTCCGTTTCTTATTCCCAAGATACCTTTTCACCATTGGTTTAGGATTGACAGTATTAAGCCAAATTACTTTGGTTTTGCAAACAGAATCCTTGTCATCTACAAACCAGAGGATACTTATGTACTCTGTCATCTTTTCTTCGTCATAGAAAATCTTATAAGATTGCTTCAACAATGGATTACTAACCTTGTGTTTAGAATGAATATAATAGATAATCTCACGAGTAAATACTGAAATTAAAGTATTCAATCTTGACTTGCCCGACCATTGTGGCAATTGCTTTCTGAAATCAATTTGTATCATAAATCCTCCTATCCGAAATTAAAGTCTGGTTCTTCAATTTCTATAGATTCCTTTTTAGATGTTGATTTGATTGTCTTTGCTTTTTCTACAACTGTTGGTGCTTCAGCTTGAATTTGATAGAACTTCTTTTCATCTTTATTAAACTCAAAATTGAGTTCTTTTGCACGGAGTTGTATTTTGTCCCAAATCTGCTTTTTTACTCCGTTTTTCATACTTGCAAGCTCTGGTAAAAAAGTGTTTATATCTGTCAAACTGCTCATACCTTGAACTTTTAAAGATAATTCTTTGATCAGTTTTATCGTGTCTGCTAGTGATTGAGTTTGACCGTTTATTGCAGATTTCATATCTTTAACTAATCCTGCAAAGAAATCCGGATTGTTGTTGAAATCAGGGATAGTCATTGCACTGAATTTAGCAGAATTTTTGCCAATCCAATAGTCAGTTGGATTGAAATCTATCGTTCTCTTATTATCTTTAATGAATAGATACCCTACAAAATCAGCTGTTTGTAGAACTCTGTCATAGCTCCCGCCTGTGATGGCGGGACGCTTGATTCTCAAATCACCTTCTTCCTTTTCTCTTACGTGAGCTATCATAACAACGTCTTTGCCAAGTGTTTTGAGTTTACCAACAAACAGTGAAAACTCATCTTTCAGTTTGCCATAAAATTGCAATTTGTTACGAGCAAGTTTTGGCTCTTGGTCAATTATCCAAGCACCCATATAATCTAATAGGGTGTCAATGGTGTCAAGGATTACAGTATTGTAACTGCCGAATGTCTTTATTAATTCTCCAATATTATCGTT
>CALKAJ010000284.1 GCA_937983305.1 uncultured Ignavibacteriota bacterium
AATTGGAACCGGAATTTTAGGGAAAAGCATTTTGAACGAGCTTCGTTTTCTTAAAAACAGATTGGGAAATTCAAGTATAAGCAATGAAAGTTTATTGAAGATGGTTACGGTAAATCCTTCGGTATTATTTGGTATTTCCAATATATGCGGAACAATCGAAAAAAATAAAATCGCAAACCTTATAATGTTCGACATATCAGATGTGAGAAATATGCTAAGTATTCCGGAAGTAACCCCGGAGTATATTTCCAGATTTATTATTGAAAATCTTGATAAAAAGGATATTTCTGATGTGGTAATAAAAGGATCGTTTGTACTTAAAAATTATATTTCCGACAAGGCAGATTATATTAAAATAAGAGAATCCGGTAAGCACTTGTCTTCATTAATTCTTTCATTGGGGAAATATCAGGAATTGAAAGAAAAATTTAAAATGCGTGAAAGAGTAGATGAAATATCTTTAGGAAGCAATCCATATAAAAAAAATGATGACTTGCTCAGTCAAAAAATTTATGAATCAGATGATTATTGGGAAGGGGAATTAACATCGGGTAGTGAATTCAGAATTATTGGAAGTCATAAGCCCGATTATTTTAATCCGGATTCTGACGATGGAAGTATTAATTCCGAAGATGCAGGTTGGAAAGAAGAATATTCGGATATTGTAAAAGAAATAAGTGATTTCAATAACGGCTTGTCCATTTTTAATGATAATGAACTGAGTAATTCAACAATGGAAGCAAAAGTACAAAATGAAGATCCACTTTTTATTGCAAGGAGAGAGGTAAAAACTCCCTCTAAAAGATTGTTTTTCGATGACTCCGGCGGAGATAGCAATATAATCGAGGATAATTTAACGCCAATAAACATTAAAAATATACAGGAGACACCAAAGAAACCAAAGGAAACAGTTTGTAAGAAAGATAAGATGAAATTTGGCTTTGAAGAAGAAAGTAGTTAAAAAAATATATCTTTTTAAATTAATAAAAGCTTAAAATAATGAAGAAATCAAAAAACCTAATTACAGTTCTTTTAATCCTGGGAGCTTTCTCCTTATCACTTTTAGGATTTAAAGATACAGGTAACATTACTTTGATTGACGGCAAAATTATCAAAGTCGGACCGGAAGCCATGTACTTGAAAGGTACAATAAATCTAAAATTTAAAAATGATGTTAAGCCTGTTTCTATGTCAACATTTGGAATTTCAGGGCTTGATAACATTTTTTCGCAATACAAAGTTAATGATGTAATTCAGTCATTCCCTTTAAATCCAAATCTTTCTAAAAGGAAAATTGGAGACGAGGAACTCGCAAAAATTTATAGAGTTAACTTTGAAGCTAATATAGATCCCTTTGAGTTTGCAAATATTGTATTACAAAATAATTCAGCAATATTAGATTGGGCAGAGCCGTCTTTTGTAATGAGAGCGGATTATATGCCTAACGACCCAAGTGTTGGTGCCCAATGGCATATCGCCAAAATTTCTTCATATCAGGCATGGGATTTGAATCAAGGTGATACTACCATAACAATCGGAATAGTTGATTCCGGAACAGACCTTGACCATCCTGATCTTGCAGCTAACCAAAAAAGAAACTGGGCTGAAAATCCTACTAATGGAGTTGATGATGATGCAAACGGTTATATTGACGATTGGCACGGTTGGGATTTTTATTATGGTTATAACGACCCTGATATAAAATCGAATGGAAATGACCACGGTTCTCATGTTGGCGGTTGTGCATCTCAGGTTACAAATAACGGAGTTCACGGAGCCGGAATTGGATTCAAAGTAAAAATATTAAATACCAAACATACAGATGATGTTAATCCATTGTCTTCCTTATATTATACAGATAATGGAATAATGTACTGCTATCAAAACGGTGCAAAAGTTATTAACTGCAGTTTTGGAAGTTCATATTACAGTGCTCAATCTCAATTAATTATCAACAATGCATGGGCTAACGGGACTGTTGTCTGTGGTTCAGCCGGAAACGGCGATGCAAATGGAGTTGGTCAGGAATGGGCAAGGTATCCTGCCTCATATGATAACGTTGTATCGGTTGCTGCAACAAACAGCTCTGATATTAAAACAACATTTTCTAATTATCATTCTACAGTTGATATTAGTGCACCCGGACAAGCAATTTTGAGTACTCTTTTTAATAATTCATATGCAAGTTTAGACGGTACATCTATGTCTTCTCCTATAACTGCAGGTACTGTTGCATTAATCAGATCGAAGTATCCTTCTTTTACTCCACAGCAGGCAGTTGACAGACTGAAATTAGGTGTTGACAGTATATACAATTTAAATCCCACATACGTAGGAAAACTTGGCACAGGAAGAGTAAATGCTTTTAAATGTTTATCTGACAATCCTATAGTGAAAATAGTTTCAGTTATGCATACCGACTCAGTGTACGGAAATAATGATAAAGTGTATGATGTTAATGAAGTTATTCCGATAGCAGTTACTTTTAAAAACACTCACTTTGCCGGCACAAATTCTTCCATCAGAATCACCTCTGCTGATCCTGACATTGAAATAGTACAGGATTCAGTATTTGTTGGAAACATTCCGGCTTATAATAATTTTAGCACCACTTATTCAAATACTTTCAAAGTAAAAGCAAAATCAACTTGTACATTTGACAAAGATATAACGTTTAAAATCAGCAATTCAAATTCCTGTTATGCAGATGAAAGTGCTAATACAATAATTATAAGATTCATGCAGGGCTTTGCAACCCATAATGTAAACAATCTAAAGCTTTCACTGACAAAAGACGGTGCTGTTGGAAAAAAGGCACAAGCATACGGTAACGGATTACTCTTAGGTACTTCATCAAATAATAATATCTTTGAAGGCGGACTTTTAATCGGTACAAGCAATACAAAGGTATCCGATGTTTGCAGAAGAGGTTATTCACCTGCAAATGCTTCAGATACGGATTTTGTCAGTCTTGAAGCATACAGGTTATTTACTCCCGGAACAATTTCAAATCAGGATGGCTCGGGTTCTTTTAATGACAATGGAGCAGCGTCAAATAAAATTGGTGTTACCGTATATGCATCAAGCTATGCCTTTACGAGTGTAAATGACCAAAACTTTATACTTTTAAAATATAGAGTCAAGAATACCTCAGGTGCATCACTTAGTAATATTTATGTTGCACAGTTTATATATTTCCAGCCAAATGGTCTTTCTAATGATAACAATGCAGTTCTTGATACTACTAATAAACTTGGATACTGCTATAACAATACAACACCCGATACATATCTCGGTTTATCTCTGATGACAAATCAAACCTTGAATTTTAAAGCAGTTAACGTAACTTCTGAAGTACTCAATGGCTGGACAACTCAAGAAAAATGGGATGCTATAAGTAATGGAATATCATCCCCATCATACGGTCCGGGAAGAGCCGGAGTTGTCGTTTCGGCAGGACCATTTTCATTAGCAAACAATCAGGAAGAAACTATAGGGTTTGCAGTTGTCGCAGCAAATAACCTTGCAGATTTGAAACTTAGAACTATTGGAGCAAAAACAAAATTTACCTCTATAGGAATACAACAAATTTCAAGTGAGATTCCCACAAAATATGAAATTGGGCAAAACTATCCAAATCCATTCAATCCCGAAACGAAGATAAAATTTGCTATTCCGAAAAACGACTTTGTAAAAATTAAGGTTTACGATATTTTAGGAAAAGAAGTAAGAACATTAGTAAATGATAAACTATCAGCAGGTTGGTATGAAGTATCGTTTAACGGAGCTAATTTGTCAAGCGGACTATATTTCTACAGAATAGAAACCTCCGGAATGGTTGAGACGAAAAAGATGCTACTTGTAAAATAATACTTGTAATTTTCTATTTATAAAAAAAAGGAGCAGACTAAAGTCTGCTCCTCTTTTATTTATAAACAAATCTGATTAATGGTCTTGATGGAAAATAAAATGAGATGCAAAAAGGATTGCGACACCAATGAAGAAGAAAACCAAATTGATTACAGATTGCTTAAGTTTTTTTTCTTTTCTAAACTCAGGTATCAAATCTGCAGCAGCAATATATATAAAATTACCTGCAGTAAAAGCTGTAAGGAAAGCAAGATTTAATTTTGGTGAAAAGAAATATACGAGTAAAGCACCAAGTATAAAAGTTGTTGCAGATAGGAAATTCCAGAATAAAGCCGAAGATTTTTTCCATCCGCTATGAACAAGTATTCCGAAATCGCCAAGTTCCTGAGGTATCTCGTGTAATGCTTCCGCAATCCAGGTAATAATTCCAAGTCTGATATCAATAAGAAAAGCGCTCGCCATTCCAACACCACCAATGAAATTATGAACAGAATCAGAAAAAAGGAGCATATATGAAACAGGTTCTATATGCTCTGAGGGAGCTTTATGGCAATGGTGCCAATGAAGAAATTGTTCGAAAATAAGAAGAACAGTAAAGCCAAAGAAGAAATTAGTGAAAATCCAAATATGTTCATCTCCTGCTTTTTCCAAAGCCGATGGAAGCATATGAAAAATAGCTCCACCTATTAGTGTACCTGCTGAGAGAGAAACCATTGGGTAAACAATAGCTTTAAATTTTTTCTCGCTTAAAATAGTGGTCACCCATCCAATCAGAGCAATAAGAGACATAAGTACACCACCGAGAAAAATCCATAAGAAAATTGTCATAAAATTTTTTTAATAATTCTCTAAAAATATCTTATTGTAGTAACTTATTCAATACAAATTACCAAGATTTATGAATAATCAAATTGAAATATTGAAAAAAACCCTGTCAAGCCATTTCTTTTTCAAAATATGTCCTATCCATAAATTTTTCTCCATTAAAATTACTTTCTTGACAAATTATGTTAATTATCATAATTTAAGGCAGAATTAAATATTATGGCATCAGAAGACATATTAGGAAATACCGATAACGAAAACATCCCTCAGGGCGATGAAGACAGTTTTCTCAAATCGCAGAGTGGAGATAAAAAATACGATTACGAAACTCTTGAAGAAATTATAAATATTTACCTTGAAGAAAATAAATTCGAAAAGGCAATCAAATATTGTGATTTGTTAATAGAGAGCTATCCATATTCTGCTGAAGCATTTCATCAAAAGGCACTTGCCCTTGATGGTCTTTGGAAGTATGATGAGGCGATTGAGTGCTATGATAAAGCATTGCTTTTTAATCCTACCGATGTTGAGTTGATAATTAATCGGGCAATAACCCTTGATTCTGCCGGCAGGTACACGGCTTCTATGGAATCATTTGACAAAGCGTTAGTTATAGAGCCCAATAACACAGAG
>CALKAJ010000285.1 GCA_937983305.1 uncultured Ignavibacteriota bacterium
GAGATGGTGATTCGTGACTGGAGTTCAGACGTGTGCTCTTCCGATCTTCCGACGGCTGGAAAGATATTACGGTAGCATTTCCGGTTAATATCAGAGAAATTGATTTGATAAATGACCTTGCAAAGGAAATTGATTTGAATATTGTAATCGAATCAAAAGAAACAGTTGAATTTTTATCCAAAAAATTAAAAACTAATGTCGGAGTTTTTATTAAAATAGATGTTGGATTTAACAGGACAGGTATCGAATGTGCGGATATTGAATATATCAATGCTTTAATAAGAGCCTTCAGGTTAAGTAAGCATATGAAATTCAAAGGTTTTCTCTCTTATACAGGTCAGACATACAGAACAAAAACACCTTCGCATATTCCCTTATCACTTAAAAAAGCTCTTAATAAACTTTCATTATTAAAAAAAGCATTTATTAATGATTATCCCGGTTGCATAATTTCAATAGGGGATACACCATCTTGTACTCTTGCCGAAGACTTTGCCGGTGCCGATGAAATTAGACCGGGTAATTTTATTTTTTACGATGTAATGATGCTTTCATACAGCGTTTGCACCTGGGATAAAATTGCGGTTTGTCTTGTTTGTCCTGTTGTATCAAAAAATACTGCAAGGAAGGAAATAGTTTTTTACGGAGGGGGTGTTCATTTCTCAAAGGAAAATCTGCTTGTCAGCGGAAAAGAGTTTTATGGACTGGTCGTCAGACTTAATGAGCATGGCTGGAGTGAACCCGTAAAAGGAGTATATGCAAAAGCACTTTATCAGGAACACGGAATTCTGAAATGCGATAATTCTGATTGTTTTGATTCTATTAATGTCGGCGATCTGGTTGGGATTTTACCTGTTCACAGCTGCTTAACGGCAGATTGTATGAAAAGTTATTTAACGCTTGAAGGAGAAGTGATAGGCCATTTATAAGATTTCATCAATTTCATCTTCAGAAAGTAGTATTTCCCTTCCTTTTGCTCCCTGATTAGGACCTACTATTCCGGCGGCTTCCATCTGGTCAACAATTCTTGCCGCTCTTGCATATCCAAGTTTCAATCTTCTTTGTAAAGTTGAAGTTGAACATATCTGAAGCTTCAATACGAGCCGGACTGCATCTTCAAACATTTCATCTCTTTCCTCATCAAATATTCCGTTTCCAAGTCTTCTTTCAACCAAAGACGGAAGTAAATAGGGCTTTGAAAAACCTTTTTGTTCGGAAATGTAGTCAACAATCTTTTCACACTCTTCAGTGGATATAAATGCATTTTGAATTCTTACCGGTTTGGATTGAGAAGATGAAAGGAAAAGCATATCGCCGTTTCTCAGAAGCTGATCAGCTCCTCCCATATCGAGAATGGTTCTTGAATCAATTTTAGAAGCAACCTGATAGGCTATTCTAACCGGGAAGTTCGCTTTTATTACTCCGGTTATAACGTCAACAGAAGGTCTTTGTGTAGCAACTACAAGATGAATACCAACAGCCCTTGCCATCTGTGCAATTCTTGCAATAGGGTCTTCGATATCACGTTTTGCGGTAATCATAAGGTCTGCGAGTTCATCAATCACTACTACGATATAAGGCATTTTTCTATGTCTTATTGAATCCGTATCTTTGAGAAGTTTTTTTGAATGTTTTTCGTTATATGCGTCTATACTTCTTACTCCCGCATTTGCAAGTTTGCTATAGCGAATTTCCATTTCGCTTTCGAGACTTTTCAGAATTGAAACAGCATTAGATGAACTTGTAACAATACTTTCGTTTATATCGGTTGTAGTTGCAATAAAATGTCTTCTTAGTTTCGAATATAAACTTAATTCGATTTTCTTAGGGTCAATTAATACTAATTTTAAATCTTCAGGTCTCATTCTATATAGCAGAGATGCCAATATCGTATTTATTCCTACGCTTTTTCCCGAGCCTGTAGCTCCTGCAATAAGTACGTGAGGCATTTTAGCAAGGTCGTCTATAAATACTTCATCTTCAATGGTCTTTCCGAATGCAACCGGTAAATGTCCTTTATAGTCTTTGAATTTTTGAGTTGAAAAAATACTTTTTACCCTAACCATTGATGATTTCTTGTTAGGTATTTCCACTCCGACAGTACCTTTTCCCGGAATAGGAATAATCATTCTTATTCCTTTTGCCTTCATTGCCAGTGCAATATCATCCTGCAAGGATTCTATTTTAGAAAGTTTTACATCAGGTGCCGGGATTAATTCATATAGTGTAACAACAGGACCCGGAGTTGCAAAAACTTTTTCGATAACTATTCCGAAGTTCAGAAGCTTTTCCTGAAGTAATCTGCCGTTTTGATTAAGTTCTTCATCTGAAATATATTCGAAATCATCTTTGGATTGTTCGATAAGAAGTTCGAGAACAGGCTTCTTATAATCATCAAGAGTTTCTTCAATGAAATCATCTTCGTCAACTCCCGCCATATCGTCCATCAAATTTGCGTTATTGGGATTAATGTCGGTTTCAGATATATTGTCTTTTCGTGATGCGGTTGTCAGCAAGTCCTCAAGCGGCAATTCCTTATTTTCCTTTTGAGATTTTTTCTTTTTTAACTGCTCAGGATTAACCGCATCAACCGGCGGTATCTTTAACTCATCCGGCAGTTTTGGTCTTTTAATTTCCGTATCTTTAATTACCGGACTTTCTTCATCGGCAACTTTATTTCTTAATGCTTGAATTCTGTCGCGTTCCTGCCTCAATTTTTCCGATAGAGAATCTTCAATTCCGGCAGAGGATTTTTTCTCTTCTTTTAATGCATTTTTAATAATCTTTGAATCTGCTTTTTGTTTCAGCTTATCCTCTAAATCAATTTTCTCTTTACTAAAGCTCTCCTTTATCTTCTGCCATAAAATCTGTATTCTTGCAAGAGTTTTCAGGATGTTGTTGTCAATTAATAAAAATACAACTAAAGCGACTATTACAATCAAAATTAATGATGCGCCTATTCCGCCAAATGCTCTGTAAAAAAAACTTGCTAAAAAATCACCCGTATTCCCGCTCCAGTTGCGGGAAACAGAATTTCTGCCAAAAATTAAAATCAATAATCCTGCGGAAGATGCAAGTCCAAATGAAAGAAGAAGTGAATAAATCGAAACAGTAATGCTTTTTAATACAGGTTTTAATTTCATAAGAGAAAAACCGATTAAACCAAGAATTATTGAAATACTGATAGAAAAATAACCAAGAAATTTAAATACAAGTAAATCGGCGAAGAAAGCTCCGAAGAGTCCAAGATAATTGAAAACAAAAATTCCGGGTTGAACGGTTTCTTTTTGCAAGGAAAGGACAAATAAATCCCACGGGTATTTTATCCTTTGTAGTTGTGCCTGGTCACTGCTTGAATAAGTAATTACGGCAATTCCAAGTAATATTCCCAATAGAAAAAGAAGAAATCCAATTGTTCTTTTTTTAAAGGATTCCGGTATCCGGAAATCTTCATCTTTTGTTTTTGAGATATTCTTTTTATTACCGTATTCCGATTGCCTTGCCTTCATTTTCTTATTCACAGCACAAAATTAATATTTCGGAATACTTCCTTTTTATTTGGGGTTGTCCTTTGTTGTTAAATTAATCTTTTTCATTGAGAGCTTTTGAGTAGTTTCCATCTCAATTTGCTCTTTTAACTTTACTACTTCTTTGCTGTATATCGGTAACATAGGATAAGAGTCAACCTGTGACGCAAATTTTAAATCTTCCGTGAAGCCAAGAGAGCTAAGGTATTTCCCGTGTTCGGTTGTTTTAAACATTTCAAATACCGCTTCAGAATTTATTTCATTGCCTCTGTATGCAAACATTTCCGCAAGTCTTACCGCCGCCGTTTCCGTGTCACTGATTGTGTATTCTGTTCCTTCCGGATTGCTCTGCAACTCTCTTATTATAGTTCCTGCACAAACGAAATCTTCCATACAAAAATTATTCAGCTTTCCTGAGCATAATAAAACAACATCTGCATTTAATGATTTAATAAACTCAACTATCCTTGTTAAATTTATGAAACTTGCGAGTACAACATTTTTTCCGTGCTTGGATTTTATTATCGAAACTGTTCCGTTTGTTGTGCTGAAAATAAGTATTTTGTCTTTTATTTTATCGTTCAGATATTCAAATGGGGAGTTTCCAAAATCAAATCCTTCGATTTTCTTTCCGTTTCGCTCTCCGCATAATAACTTCGATGATGCCCCGCGGATTTTTGCCGCTTTAGTCGGGTTCTCTGCCGGTATTACTTCCTTCGCTCCATTAACTAATGCATACGTTATTGTAGTTGTTGCCCTTAGTACATCTATGATAATAACGTTTTTATCCTTTAGTACAAGGTCATCGGCAATTAAAGATTGTGTTAAATAAACACTGATTTTCGGCATAAATATTTTTTAATTCTAAAATCTTTTTTTAATTCTAATTATCATAAAAACGGTGTCTTAACTATCTCCGCCTTTACCTTTTTACCTCTCACATCAATCTCAATCGCTGAACCAACTGCATTAAAGCCGGTATCAACATAGGCAAGTCCGATATTTTTTCCAAGCATCGGGCTCGGCGAGCCGCTTGCAACAAATCCAACTTTCTTATCACTCACATAAACTTCCTGTCCGTGTCTTGCCACCATTTTTCCATCAATAATAAATCCTACCAATTTTCTTTTCAAGCCATCATTTTTTACCTTTAATATTGCTTCCTTACCGATGAAATCGTCTGTGTCAAGCTTTGTAATCCAGCCAAGACCGGCTTCAAGCGGATTTGCATTCTCATCCATATCATTTCCGTATAATCTGAAAGCATATTCAAGTCTTAAGGTATCTCTGGCACCTAATCCTATAGGCTTAATATTAAACTCATTTCCTGCCTCAAAAATTGCATTCCAGATTTTTTCGTTCATCTTCGCGTCCCATTTCATATAAATTTCAAAACATATTTTTTCGCCTGTATATCCGGTATGCGAGATGATTACATCTTCGCCGGCAATTTTTCCAAATTCAAAATTATAATATTCGATTTTGCTTAAATCTGTTTCGGTTAATTTTTGCAGAGTTTTTAGAGAATTTTTACCCTGAATTGCAAGCAGTGAAGTTTCGTCGGAAATATCTTTAATAGTAACATCACCGAAAACATTTTTCTTCATCCACTCGATATCTTTTTCTTTATTCGATGCATTTATTACAAGCATAAAATAATCGCCGCAGTGATAAACGAGCAGGTCATCAACCATTCCGCCGTTTTCATAGCACATAGAAGAATATTGTATTTTTCCTTTTGAAAGTTTTGAGACATCATTCGTTGTGAGTTTTTGAACAAAGGCAAATGCATCTTTTCCGTGAATTTCCACTTCGCCCATATGCGAAACATCAAAAACACCGACAGATTCCCTTACGGCTTTATGCTCTGCAATAATTCCTTCGTATTGAATCGGCATTTCATATCCTGCAAACTCAACCAGCTTTGAACCTAACTGCTTATGTATATTGTTAAATCCTGTTTTTTTCATTTTTTCTGAAATTTTTGTTTTAAAATTAACTTTTATTTAGTTTATCCCAGTCTTTCATAAAATTAGTCAGCCCAATATCCGTAAGCGGATGTTTAACAAACTGGTCAATTACCTTGAAAGGAACCGTAACCACATCAGCACCCATCAATGCTGCATCAACAACGTGAAGCGGATGTCTGACTGAAGCAACAAGCACCTGAGTTTTATAGTCATAATTTCTGTAAATCTGGACAATCTGAGAAATTAAATCCATTCCATTGTGAGAAATATCATCGAGTCTTCCGACAAAAGGACTTATTAAATAAGCTCCGGCTTTAGCCGCAAGGAGTGCCTGCATTGGGGAGAAACAAAGAGTAACATTTGTTTTAATGCCTTCGGAAGAAAATATTTTAACGGCTTTTAAACCTTCTTTAATGAGAGGAACTTTAATTACTATATTTTTATGAATCTTAGCAAGCTCTTTGCCTTCTTTTACAATTTCATCGCATGTCATTGAAACAACTTCAGCACTGATGTCACCATCAACAATTTCACAAATTTTTGTTAAAAGGTCTTTAAAATCTTTGTATCCTTCCTTAGCTACTAATGACGGATTAGTAGTTACGCCGTCTAAAATGCCCATTGAGGCGGCTTCTTTTATTTCCTTCAAATTTGCAGTATCAATAAATATTCTCATAATATTTGAGGTTTATAATTTTAATAAACAGGTTGTTTTATTAAGAATTTACTAATTTTAATTATTTATTTAAAGTTATAAATTTTTTATTAGCAACAGGCAGAAAAATAGATACAAAAACTCTAATTGCACTAATTGAATAAATTTTGTAACTTACAAAAATCTTTTAAATTAAGATAGTTATGGGTAAATCAGTAAAAAAAGTAATTCCTGTAAAATCAAAAAAGACTTTGAAAGAAGATTACTTTGCCATAAACGAATCTTTTTATAAAGTCTTTAATTCAATATTTAGTTCAGTAAGCATTTTAAAAGCAGACGGGGAATTTATTTTTGCGAACGAGAAAGCATCATTGAATTTTCTTGGGGGAAAACCTGAAGATTTAATTGGGAAAAAAATCACTGAGGTACTTCCCAAGAAACAGGCAAATGCTTTGCTTAAAAAATTTAAAAGTGTAATAGAAAAAGGGAAAACTTATAAGCAGGAAATATTAATTTCTCCGGAAACCGGAGATAAATGGTTCCTGAATATTTTGCAGCCGATAAAAATAGGTAAAAAAAATGAAACGGGGATTTTATCGAATTCCTTAGACATAACGCAACAAAAAAAATCAGAAGAAGAATTAAAAATCAGTCTTGCAAAGTACAAGGTCTTTTTTGATTTTCTCCCTTTTGGAATAACTGTCAGCGATATTAATGGACAGATTTTGGAAAGCAATAAAAAAGCAGAATTACTTCTCGGGATTTCTACAAAAGAACACAAGAAAAGAAACATAGCAGGAAAAGAATGGAAAATTATAAAAAAAGACGGTTCTCTTTTTCCGCCTGAAGAATATGCAAGTGTACGAGCATTAAAAGAAAACAGTATAATCGAGAATGTTGAAATGGGAATTGATAAAGGAGAAGAAGGAATCACCTGGCTAAATGTAACAGCGGCACCAATTCCAATTGAGAATTATGGAGTAGCAATTGCATATAATGATATTACCGAAAAGAAACTTAACGAAGATAGGTTTAAAAAAATAGGCAAACACTTTCAGGCATTAATTGAAAAGGCACCTGACGGCATTGTATTAATTAATAAAGAAGGTCAGTTTTTATATGCAAGTTCCTCAGCAAGGAAAATGTTCGGTTTTTCCCCGACGGAAGATCTTAATAAAAATCCTAACGAATATACTCATCCGGATGATTTACCTTTTGTTCTTTCTGAAATAATAAAAGTTATTGAAAATCCGGACTACTCTCCAACGCTGCAATATCGTTTTATGGATTCGAAAGGAGATTATAAATGGGTAGAAAGTACATTTACAAATTTACTTTATGATTCGAATGTTGAAGCAATCGTAATTAACTTCCGGGATATAACTTTTCGCAAGGAATATGAATTGCAATTAATTGAAGAGAAAAAGAAAACCGAAGAAAGTGAAATTCGTTTCAAGGCTTTACATTCGGCATCATTTGGCGGAATAGCCATTCACGATAAAGGTTTACTAATTGAATGTAATCAAGGGTTAGCTGAAATAACAGGATACAGCTATGAAGAGCTGATAGGAATGGACGGATTGAATCTTATTCAAAAAGATTGCAGGGAAAGAGTAATGAATAAAATCCTAAGTCAATATTTAAAACCTTACGAAACAACAGGTGTCAGAAAAAACGGCGAAGAATATCCCGTACGAATTCAAGGGACACCAATACCATATAAAGGCAAAATAGTGAGGGCAACCGAATTCAGAGATATAACACAGGAGAAAATTATTGAAAATCTTATTAGAGAAAAGAACGAAGAATTAGAAAGAAAAAACAAGGAATTAATCGAGGCAAAAAATAAAGCTGAAGAAAGCGACAGATTAAAATCAGCATTTCTTGCAAATATGAGTCACGAAATCCGTACACCTATGAACGGGATTCTCGGGTTTGCGGAACTCTTAAAAGAGCCTGACCTGAGTTCGAATGAAAGAGAAAAATATATTGACATTATTGAAAAAAGCGGGAACAGAATGTTGAACATTATTAACGATATAATTGATATCTCTAAAATAGAATCGGGACTAATGGAGATATCAATTTCGGAGGTTAATATAAACGAGCAATTAAAATTTATTTATAATTTTTTCAAACCGGAAGCTGAAAAAAAGGATATAAAATTATCATATTCAATACCATCTCTGAGTGAAGAAATAGTTATTAATTCCGACAGAGAAAAAATTTATGCCATACTTATCAATCTTATAAAGAATGCAATTAAATTTACGGATAAAGGCACCATTAATTTCGGAGTTACCGTAAAAGGAAATTTCCTTGATTTTGTTGTTGAAGATACCGGTATAGGAATTCCTGAAAGCCGTAAGGACGCTATATTTGAGAGATTTATTCAGGCTGATGTCGAAGATAAAAAAGCTTTCCAGGGTGCAGGGCTGGGATTGTCAATTACAAAAGCCTATGTTGAAATGCTTGGAGGTTCGATTAGTCTTGAAACCGAAGAAGGTAAGGGTAGTAAATTTAACTTTACGATTCCCTATAGCAGAAATATTGTGAAACCTAAAGAGGTTGAATTTCAAGATAAATTATCCGGAAAAATTGAAATGTTATCAAATATGAAAATTATTATTGCGGAAGATGATGAAACTTCAGACAAACTGCTTACTCTTTTCTTAAAAAATTATTCCGGTGAAATATTACATACAGCTTCCGGAAGGGAAACAGTTGAGCTTTGCAGGAACAATCCCGATACTGAGATAGTATTTATGGACATTAAGATGCCCGATTTGAACGGCTATGAAGCTACTAAAGAAATTCGCAAATTTAATAAAAAAGTTGTCATTATTGCACAAACTGCTTATGGTCTTCTTGGTGACGAAGAGGATGCTTTGCTTGCAGGCTGCGATTATTACATCTCAAAACCAATTGATAAGGCAAAACTGCTCTCTATTTTAGAAGAAATTTTAAAGCGATAAGTATGACCAAGGAATTTTACAAAGATATATCTTACATCAATCACAAAGAACATTCTTTGTTTGAGATTATTCTTGGTGAAAATAACATTGATAGCTCTGCTGTTTTCATTGAAAAAATTTCAGTATTCGTTGAACTTATATGTTTAAAAAAACCTTTGTTTGTTTTATTTAATAAGCGGGATGAAGATTTTAAAATCAATAAAGCAATTTATAACTTCACACATAATCAAATACTTGATTCGATTTTTAAATCCGGTGTGCGTGCAGTCTTTTTCCTTGTTACAGATGAAAGATATGAGCTGTATAAAAACAGCATTAACAGAGAAAATGTTTTTGCGTTTAAATTTTATGAAGATATTTTTAATTTTATTGAAAACAAAAAATAATTATATATGAATTTCAATTTCTTACTTGAATATAACCCGGTCTTGCTCGCATTATTTGCAACGCTTTTCACATGGGGGCTAACGGCTCTTGGCTCGGCAATGGTTTTTTTCTTTAAATCAATTAATAAAAAAGTTCTTAATTCAATGCTTGGGTTTGCTGCAGGAGTTATGATTGCGGCGAGCTTTTGGTCTTTGCTTAAACCTGCCATTGAGATGGCTGAGGAAAGCGGCTCTGCAGGCTGGATTCCGGCTGTTGTCGGTTTTCTTTCAGGCGGTGCTTTTTTATATCTTATTGATAAAATCCTTCCGCATCTTCATATGGGACTCGGAATTGAAAAAGCCGAAGGTATAAAAACTTCATGGCAAAGAAGTGTACTTCTGATTCTTGCAATTACTTTACACAATATTCCCGAAGGGCTTGCTGTCGGGGTTGCATTTGGTGTTCTTGCTATAAATGCAGATCCTGCGAGTCTTGGCGGTGCAGTTGCACTTGCAATTGGTATCGGTTTGCAAAACTTTCCCGAAGGTGCTGCTGTTTCAATTCCTCTCAGAAGAGAAGGATTCTCAAGATTCAAAGCTTTTCATTACGGACAGCTCTCGGGTATGGTTGAGCCGATTGCAGGTGTGCTTGGCGCATATCTTGTTCTTGCAATTTCGCCGATATTGCCTTACGCACTTTCGTTTGCGGCAGGTGCAATGATTTTTGTGGTCGTTGAAGAATTAATTCCCGAATCACAAACCGGAAATGAAACCGACCTTTCTACAATCGGTGCCATGCTTGGCTTTGCAACTATGATGCTTCTGGATGTTGCTTTAGGATAAAAAAAATTTATGGCAAAAATTTTAAAAATATTATTTGTCTTTCTTTTTCTTTTTCAACTGAAATCTTTTTCCGATGTCTTTCAAAAAAATGACAGTCTCGAAAAAGTTCTCGCAGGTTACGAATTAAATCAAAACATTTCTAATTTACCCGCAGAAACTATATTCAATATCGGGAGAATTTACGAAAATTATAAAAGCGATTATAACAAGGCAATCGAGTATTACAAGCTTGCTTCCGAAAAAGCCATTAGCGAAAATGACACGGGATATATTAAATATGAATCGTGGCTTGGTTATACTCTTTCTAAAACAGGTGATATTGAAAATGCTATCCAAAAGCTTCTTTCTGTAATTGAGCTTGCTGAAAGTAAAGATTATAAAACCAAACTTCCGCGTCTATATCTGCTTCTTGCTTTCTCTTACAGAGATGCAAAGCTTCTGGATAAATCTGAATTCTATTTTATTAAATCTATTGATGCTTCCAATACCGTAAAAGACAGTACTGATATTCACACGGCACTTGCTGAAATCGGTAATCTCTTCAATATCAAGGGCGATAATAAATCCGCTTTAAAATATCTTCGCAAGGCTCTTAAAATCCGCGAACGGCTTGGGCTAAGCAATGTTCTCGTTTACGGCTATCATGATATATCGCTTATTTACCTTGCTCTTGACAGCGTTGAGCTATCGCTGAAATATCTTTCAAAAGCCGACAGCATCGCTTCACTGTTAAATGAAAAATGGGTTATGTCAAGCATTTATGCAAACTACATTGATATTTATGTCAGATTGAAGCAAATCTCAAATGCAGAGCCATATCTTATTAAACTGAAAAATATTGCCGATGAACTTAATTTGAAATCAGTATATGTAATCTTGAACCATTCATATTATACCTATTACAAGGCATTAAACAAAAGCGATTTGGCTTTAAAATATTTTGAACTTGAACAGGTTTATAAAGATTCTATTTCAAATCAGGATATACAAAAAAATATTTCGGAGTTTGAAAAGAAATATGAAATATCAAGAAAAGATAAAGAGCTACTGAAAACTCAGGAAGATGTGAAGCGGCAGAAAATTATAATTGTTTCGGTTATTATAGGGTTTATACTTGTTTTCACCTCTCTTATTATTATTTTAAAATTCTACCGGAAGAATAAAACCGCTTTCGAAAAGCTTGAATTTCAAAACAGAAAAATTCTTAAACAGAAAGAAGAGCTAAACGAACTTAACTCTACCAAAGATAAACTTTTTTCAATAATTGCACACGACCTGCGCAGCCCCTTTGTAGGCATTCAGGGCTTTTCGGATTTACTGCTGAACTCTCCCGAAGATTACACACCCGATGAAACAAAACTTTTCATTGAACAGATTAATATTTCTTCGAGAACTACTCTTGACTTGCTTGAGAAACTTTTAAACTGGGCAAAAAATCAAACAGGCAAAATAAGTTTCAACCCCGAAAAAATTAATTTGCAATCCATCATACTTGAATGTATGAACTCGCTTATGACTTCCGCAAAGATTAAAAGCATAACGATGTTTTGCGATTGTGAAAATGACATCGATGTTTTTGCCGATAGAGATATGCTTCGAACCGTTATAAGAAATCTGATACAAAATTCAATCAAGTTTACAAAACCCGAAGGACGAATTACCATTTCTGCAAAGCGTCTCGAAAAAATGATTGAACTCTGCGTCAAAGATAACGGAATCGGAATGGATGAAAACACTTTAGAGAATATTTTCAACATTACCGATAAACAAACAGTCCCCGGAACCGCAAACGAAAAAGGCACGGGGCTTGGATTAATTCTCTGCAAAGATTTTGTTGAAAAAAACGGCGGGACAATTTCTGTTGAAAGCACTTTAGGAGAAGGCAGCTGCTTTCTTTTCACTATGCCAAGAATTTAAAACCCAAAATAATATTTCTTTGGAAGTAGAAACAAAACCAAAAACCTTTTTCAACTCATACAAAAGATTCCTGTTTATCGGAATGATAATAATTGTATCAGGTATAACTCTTTTTCTTCCTGAAGAAGAAGAAATTCCGAAGAAATATTATTTCGTTTTACTTATGATTGTATTCGGTGCGGGAATGGTTTACGCGTTATATTTCTTATTTCGGTTTTTTCTTACTTATAAATGGAAAATCGCTTATGGGGAAATATTACAATCCGAAGTTTTAAAGATTGATGATTCCGAAGGCACTATCTATAAATTCATTTTTAAATACAGATACCGCATCGAAAATGCAGAATATTTATCAGATAGTTTATATCCCTTTAAATTTTACATCGTAACAAGTTTCAAATCCTTTG
>CALKAJ010000286.1 GCA_937983305.1 uncultured Ignavibacteriota bacterium
GAGATGGTGATTCGTGACTGGAGTTCAGACGTGTGCTCTTCCGATCTGAAAAAGTTTTCGAATTTGAAGTCAACCCGTCGAGTTATTTTATTTCTCCGGAGCTTTCCAAAAAATATCCGTCAAAGAAAATTATTGATAACGGACCTGTTTCCGAAAAAGTGGATGTTGTTTTTCTCGCAGACGGATATACGGAATCCGAAATGGAAAAGTTCAGAAACGATGCAAATAGAATGGCAGGATATTTTTTCAGCAACTCTCCTTTTAAAGAAAACAAAGAAAAATTTAATTTCTGGATAGTCGAATCACCTTCGGTAGAGACGGGAACGGACTTTCCAAAAGAAAAAATTTATAAAAACACAATTATTAATTCATCTTTTTCTACATTCGATGTTGACAGATATCTTATGACTTATGATATAAAAACAGTAAGAGATTTGGCGGCGAATGTACCTTATGACCAGATAATAATTCTTGTGAACTCCAATGTTTATGGCGGAGGCGGTGTTTATAATTATTATTCCATTACATCCGTTGACGATGATTTTTCTGATTTTGTAGTTGTGCATGAGTTCGGTCACGCATTTGGCTGTCTTGCAGATGAATATTACACATCAGAAGTCGGGGTAGAGGATTATTATGACCTCAGCATTGAACCATACGAGCCCAACATAACCACACTTGTAAACTTTGATAAAAAATGGAAAAATATGATAGACGGCGGAACACCAACACCCACCCCGCAAACAGCAGAGTTCAAAAGTAAAATAGGCGTATTTGAAGGCGGCGGCTATGTTGCAAAAGGTGTATATAGACCCTTTATGGATTGCACAATGAAGTCGAGACTAAGAGACGGTTTTTGTCCTGTATGCAGAAAGGCATTGACTGAAATGATAGAATTTTACGGCAAATAGTTGTATAGCGAAAAGTAGTTGCTTTATTAAAAATATAATACTATGTTTACATCACTTTAAGTATATATGATATAATATTTGGTTACTCCTTTCACGATGTTTTGCACCCCATTTAAGTTTAGCATATTCCTTGAAATATGTAATTTTATATAGATTTTTTTGTTTTATAATTAACTAAACTTTTTTAAACTAACTACATACAATGAGAAAAACAAACCGCATCTTGGTACTCTTAGTATTACCATTTTTTCTCCTCGCAAATCTTGCATTTGGTCAAACTGATGACCCAACCAAAGATCAAATTCCGCAGCACTTGCGGAGTATTAACCCACCTTCGATTTATGTTCCTTATGCTGTCGTTACTGTCGGCGATTATGATAACTACATAATTGGAACCACTTATGCCGAGGGACACATTTCAATAAACCCGTTAAACCCGTTACAGATGTTCACAGCCTGGAATATTACATCAGGATTCGGAACACAAAACGGAATGGATTTTACGGGCTTAACTCCGACATTCCCAAATTCTGCAGGTGACCCGGTTACCGCAGTTGACAGCCTTGGCAATCTTTATTATGAAACAATGAAGAGTCCCGTATCGGGCTGCTGGGTAGCAAAGTCAACAAACTTTGGTCAATCCTGGGTATATGCAAACGTTACCGCAGTAAGCGGTAATGATAAAAACTGGATTACCGCCGATATGACAGCCGGTCCTTATACAAACTATGTTTACTCAATTATGACAAGCTCCGGCTCGGCAAGTTTCTGGAGAAGCACTAATGTTGGCTCTACATTTGCACAAACTACATCTTTAACGCCTCACTCACTTCCGGGCGCTATGGTATGTGTCGGAGCAAATGGAAATATTTCCGGCGGCTGCGTATATGCAGTAACACACTCCGGAACCAATGCCGCAGGCACCTATACCTTTTTTCTTTCAACAAACGGAGGAGCTAACTTTACAACTCAATCTTCCGTACAGTGGTCAAATATAATTGGAACTGAACTTTCCGGTCGTTCAACTGTCAGCGGAATGAGAACCCGTCCTTATCCAATGATAGCGGCAGATAACAGCTGGGGACCATACCGCGGAAGACTTTACTGCGTATATGCCTCAAATCAGCCCTCAGGCAGCGGAAATAAATCAGACATATTCTTAAGATATTCAACCGATAAAGGTGTAACCTGGTCAGCAAGAGTTACAGTAAATGATGATGTAAACACGCAAAACAATCAACAGTTCTTCCCTGCAATATGGAATGACCAGAAAACAGGAAAGCTGTTTATTAAATGGTACGATACAAGAAACTGTGCAACCAGCGACAGTATGGATGTATATGCAACATATACAGCCGATGGCGGACAGACATTTGCACAAAACCAGAGAATTACAAACCAGCTCTTCAAAATTAAGCTCAGCAGCTCCGGTGGCGCTCCTGCATATCAGGGTGACTACGATGCAATAATGTCAAACGGTAAAGTATCAGTACCGACCTGGACAGATTTCAGGTATAATAACTATACTTCAATGATTGCATATTTCCCTGACTTTGGAATGAGATTAAATCCGACAATTGACAGCTTAAACAACACAGTTGGAAATGTAACAATTCAAATGCAGGTACCAAGTGTTAAACTATATACTGACACTGTAGTTGTATCAGCCGTAATTACACCAACCCCTCCGGCAGGAAGCATAGCAATTTCATATCCGTCAGGAAATAAACTTTCAACATTCCCCGGAAATGTACCTGTTAAATTATTGGCAACTGGCGGTGTAACACCCGGAACATATACATTAGAGGTTACCGCAAAAGGTCCAAACGGAACCCCTGTTCACAAAAGAAGTGCAACGATTGTTGTCGGCTCTACCGTAACAGGCGTTGGAAATGAAGTTGAAGTAGTGAATGAATTCAAACTTCTTCAAAACTATCCAAACCCATTCAATCCCGTAACAAGGATAGAATATAATCTTGCAAAGAACACAAATGTAAATTTAACAATTTATAACAGCATCGGTAAAGAAGTAGCATCATTCAACTATCCGAACCAGCAGGCAGGAAAACACTTTGCTGTATTTAATGCAGGCAATTTGAGTTCAGGCGTTTATTTCTATAAGATAAAAGCTGACGGATTCACTGATACAAAATCAATGATATTGTTAAAGTAAGTTTTTCAAGTTTATAAACTTAAAAGTTTTCGAAATCCCTTTCCCGTTTAATTTGGGAAAGGGATTTTTTTTATTCATATTTTTCTGCAAACATACGACTTATACAAAGCAGAAAAAAAATAATAATCATTACTGCTTTGAATAAAAAAAGTTCATCTGTTAAAATCCATCCAATCTGTTTCATCTGTGTTCAAGGCTCTGTTTTATAAAAAACACAAAAAATCAAGTTTTTTTACCCAAAATTTAAAAAAAATTTTGCCCCTTTTTTTGTAACATTTCGGGTATAGGGGTATTCTCGCAACCGCCATAATAATATAGCAGTTATATATAGTGGGAAAAATTCGCCCCCATAAATTCCTTGTAGCAAAACAGGCATACGTGTCCTTGACATTTCGGAAAACTATCTACATTTTTGTATAGATATTCTTATTAAATTGATTTTTAAAACTTTTTTAAAACATAAAAAAAATAAAATTAAAGGAGAAAAAAAATGAACTTCAGAACAATCTTAATCGCAATCTTAATGTTAGTCGGTGTATCATTCACCACATTATCATCTGCAAATGCAGAAGTAAAAACAAATGCAGCACAGCAAGAAGCTCTTGACGGAGTAACCGAAGTAAGAGTATTGATTGACGGAGTATGGTGGATAATAGTATATGATGCCGATGGAAAAGTTGTCGAAGTATATACAGATGTTCAGTGCTAAAATAATTCAGGCATTAATAAAACCTCATTAATTCCTTTATTACTAAAAACTTTAAAAGAAGAAAATAAAATGGATAAAAATACATTAACAGCGGAAACAAAATACTACTACTTCTCATCAACCTCAAACAGTTTAAAAGGCGGAAGAAAAAATTCAGCAGGAAGTGCACCGTTATCATTTGAAATGTACGGCGAAGAAGAAAAAAGTGATATGGTAAGATATCTGTTTATGTTAAACAGAGAATTATCTGCGGATGCATAAATAATTAAGTAATAAAATTTAAAACGATAAAATAAAAACAAATAAATTTATCCCAATGGAAAAACCTATAAGAAATACGAGCAACATACCGGGGAGTAATAATATGCGAGACTATACCCGTCAGACTTTCCGGCTGTGGTTTTTCAGGGGGATGAATATAAGCGACGAGCAGATAGGCGAAATGGTAATAAACGAAATAAACATTCCCATAACGCCTTTCTTGCTCGGAGTACCGACTATACAGGATATACTTGGAATACTGATGGAGAAGGCAGGACTTGATAAATCAAAAGCAAACGGCTCATTAATAAACATCCGCAGGAACTGGAAAGTAGATGAACTTGCGGACTATATAGAGCTTGAGTTATGCAGAAGATTTCTACCCGGTGAAGGTGATTGAAAAGATGTGAGAATAAAATAAAAAGAAATTAATTCTTTTTAAAATAGAAATAATTAAAAATAAAATGAAATTAACAACACCAAACCCAAACCCAAACCCAAACACAGCAAACCCAAATACAGCAAGCGGAAAAAGAAAGATAATATCAGCGATATTGCCAAAAGGGTTATTAACCGTGATATTGATTCTGGGATTATCGGTGATAATATTCACATCAGCGGGATATTCCCAGAGCGGATGGTTTTCACAGCCTTTGCCTGTGAGCGGACAGGTGCAGGACTTGAAGTTTTTTGATTCGAATACGGGATTGATTGCAATGTGGCAGCCTACTGCATTATTAAGAACTACAAATGGAGGATATAATTGGAATATAGTGTTACCTAATCAAGCATTAGGGGAATTCGAAATAATTGAAAGCAATATTGTATATGCAAGGGGTAGTGGTTATGCAACAGATGTATTCCTTTTTCGCTCTTATGATAAGGGATTGACCTGGGACAGTCTTCCGGTGGCAAATGCATGGACTGGCAACGGCATATCATTTGTAAACAAAGACACAGGCTGGGTAGGCGGCACATCGGGAGGATTGCCTTATATCTGGAGAACAACAAATGCAGGTGTTAGCTGGGTTGTTCAATCAGATGACACAGGATTTGGGAAAGTTTTTTTTCTGAAGAATAAAGTTAATGGTGAGTATGTTGGGTGGTCTATATTTAATTATGCTCTATGGAAAACAACTAACTCCGGTATGAATTGGGCACAAATTCAAATTAATATTGGAAATCCATCAAAATTATTTTTTATAAACGCAAATACGGGTTGGGCAGCAACGACTAATAGCGTAAAGAAAACGACTGATGGGGGTTTAAATTGGAACGCTTACTATATGCCCTCTGATAACGGTATAATATTAAATCAGATTAGTTCATTCAAATTAATAAATAATGATACAATTTATGGTGATTATGGTCTCAGACAATTTCCTAATGGGCAATTAAGAGGTGTAATTTGGATATCTACAAACGGTGGAGTAAATTGGGGATTCCAACAGCCTGATACAAGTATTAAAAAGCTATATCAATGTATAGATTTCGTGAATAAAGACACAGGCTGGAGCGTTTGGATCCGAACCAATGACGGAGGCGGACCGATAATAATTCCTACTTATATTCCAAACAGTAACGAGGAATTAGCAGATGATTATAAATTAAATCAAAACTATCCTAACCCGTTTAATTCATCAACTACAATTGAAATAGTTGTTCCGGAAAAATCATATTTGTCTTTAAAAATAATTGACCTGACAGGAAAAACCGTATTTTGGGTGTTGTATAACGATTACATAAATTCAGGTACTCATAAATTTACGATAAACGGATTTGGAAAGCTTAATCTTGCAAGCGGAGTATATTTCTGCCGGCTGGAAGTAAAAGACAAAATATCATATAATACAAACAGAACCTTATCAAGGAAAATGATTTATTTGAAATAAGGATAAATGTCCATATAGTAAATAGGAAAAATTTTATAATAATGAAATCAGGCAAAATAATAAAATAAATGAAAACACAAATAAAAAACCAAAGTACACTAAACCAAAAAACAGCAAGCGGAAAAACAGCAAGCGGAAAAACAGCAAGCGGAAAAACAGCAAGCGGAAAAAGAAAGATAATATCTGCGATATTGCCAAAAAGGTTATTAACTGTGATATTGATTTTGGGATTATCGGTGATAATATTCACATCAGCGGGATATTCCCAGAGCGGATGGTTTTCACAGCCTTTGCCTGTGAGCGGACAGGTGCAGGACTTGAAGTTTTTTGATTCGAATACGGGATTGATTGCAATGTGGCAGCCTACTGCATTATTAAGAACTACAAATGGAGGATATAATTGGAATATAGTGTTACCTAATCAAGCATTAGGGGAATTCGAAATAATTGAAAGCAATATTGTATATGCAAGGGGTAGTGGTTATGCAACAGATGTATTCCTTTTTCGCTCTTATGATAAGGGATTGACCTGGGACAGTCTTCCGGTGGCAAATGCATGGACTGGCAACGGCATATCATTTGTAAACAAAGACACAGGCTGGGTAGGCGGCACATCGGGAGGATTGCCTTATATCTGGAGAACAACAAATGCAGGTGTTAGCTGGGTTGTTCAATCAGATGACACAGGATTTGGGAAAGTTTTTTTTCTGAAGAATAAAGTTAATGGTGAGTATGTTGGGTGGTCTATATTTAATTATGCTCTATGGAAAACAACTAACTCCGGTATGAATTGGGCACAAATTCAAATTAATATTGGAAATCCATCAAAATTATTTTTTATAAACGCAAATACGGGTTGGGCAGCAACGACTAATAGCGTAAAGAAAACGACTGATGGGGGTTTAAATTGGAACGCTTACTATATGCCCTCTGATAACGGTATAATATTAAATCAGATTAGTTCATTCAAATTAATAAATAATGATACAATTTATGGTGATTATGGTCTCAGACAATTTCCTAATGGGCAATTAAGAGGTGTAATTTGGATATCTACAAACGGTGGAGTAAATTGGGGATTCCAACAGCCTGATACGTCAATAGGAAAAAGATATACAGGTATTGATATTGTCAACAAAGATACAGGCTGGAGCAGTTGGATTCGCACAAACGACGGAGGCGGGCCTATAATAATAACAGGCATAAATACGCAAATAACAGAAGTACCGGAAATATTTACACTTGAACAAAATTATCCAAACCCATTTAATTCATCAACAAGAATTAATTTTTCGATATCAGAACCTGCGAATATAACCTTGACCTTATATGACCTCACCGGAAAGGAGGTAATAAAAATATATAAAGGGGAGTTCTTTATGGCAGGGAATTATTTCATCGGATTGGATATAGGAAAAATGGGTTTATCATCGGGAATATATATCTATAAAATGCAAGCAACGGGTATCAAGGGAGTGACCGTATATGAACAATCAAGGAAATGTGTATATTTAAAATAACAACAATTTAAAACCAAATTATTTTAAAAACACAAAAAAATCAAATGATGGAAAAATCAAAAACGATGAAAAAATTTAAAACCATCGAACTGTTAAAAACCTTTAT
>CALKAJ010000287.1 GCA_937983305.1 uncultured Ignavibacteriota bacterium
CTTGCCGAATAGTGTCTTGAATAATATCTTGAATCTTTTTTCCGGTAGCTTCGAATGTTTTCAAACTCTCAATGGTTGCAGTCAAAACCATTTTAATTGATTTAAAATCCGTATCTCCATCATCGAGCCGCTTTTCGATTTTATCCATATTTTTCCGCAAGGAGTCAACTCGCTCTGCCATCAGATAAAATTGCCCATCCACTTTTTGTTGGATGGTTGAATTTTCTCCTTTCAATTGAAGAATAATATCCCACAGATTTTTCACTTCTTTCGTAATCTTTTCTTCTATCCTGTCCAACCCAGGTGATAAATCTTTTTCCAATGCCTTCCCCTTTCAGAATAAATTTTTAGTTATAAGGTGCATTCCTAACAGGAATAATTCCATTGGTCGTCCCTGCTGTTGTATTTACTTGCGTCTGTGTTGTGATTACTGCATTTCGATTATACGCCTCCACAGTCCCATCTTTTTTATAAATAATTTTAGCCAATTCATTCCCTTTATCCCCTACCATAGAGATAAACTCTTTAATATCTTCTTTTTTTTGCGAAACGACATAGACAAACCCCATTACCATAAAAGCAGGTAATCCGAAAAGCACGATGATAATAATAGCATTTGCCTTTTCTTTTGCATCCAAAATATAAAAAGCTCCAAAAACTAAAAGAGCAAGGATTGTACTGACTAAAAGAATAGAGGAAATAATTCGTCCTACTTTTGGTTCTTTTTTACGCATATTTTAATTCTCCGTTTTGGATATCATATTCATTTCTTTCAGAAAATTCTTCTTGTTTACCTTTATTCCATTCTTGAACAGGTCGAAAAAAACCAACCACACGAGAATAGACTTCTGTTTTAGCTTCGCACTTTTTCATTATAATACTCCTTCTTTAACATATAATTCTGGAACACCTTCTTCTTTACATTCTTTTAATCCAAAAAATGTAAGTGGGTCAATAACCCCTTTGTCAGCAAACGGATTGTCCGGAGAATTAGTCGGATTTTTGACAATAGTTAGATGTAAATGAGCATCTGCATACCCAACTCCGGAGTAACCCATCTTTCCAAGTTTATCCCCTTCGACAACGAAATCCCCTACTGCCACAGATATCACTGATAAATGAGCATAAGCAAATCGAATAATTCCTCCGTCAGTATCGAGGCAGTCTAAAACAATACAATTTCCTCCGCCCCGAATTTCTCCAGCAAATACAATTTTACCGCCTAAGCAGGCAATAATATCGGTATTCAAGCGAAGCTGAATTTGATAGTGTAAACTGTTATCATTAATTCCAACCCATGTCCCTGTCTTATATGGAATTGTATCCATTCCAGGGTGTCCGGGCAATAACCCCCGGATAAACATTGGTCTAAAATGCGGTAATTGCATATATATCCTCCTTAATTAATTTCTAAATCGACTTTAGCGTTTCCATCATAAAACCACGCCCGAATAGTATCTTCTATATCTTGCGGGGATATTTTCGAATCTTCATACCGGTTAAAAAGATTGAAGAATTGAGGCGACAAATCGAAAGCATTTTTAACCAATTCAGAACAACTTCTGCCATAAGTAATTAGATTTTTTGTTCTAAAAATAATTGCTAAACTTGCGAAAATAACCTGAGCTAAAGCATAATCTTTTCCAATTTCTTCTTTGCATAAAATATCAAATATTTGATTAAATTCTTTTTCATCCCAATTATCGATTCTAACGACTTGTAGGTAATTCCTATCTAATGGCAATAATTGTGACACTTTTCCTACTTGAACTTTCGGATAAGTGGCTTCTAACATTAGACAGTCTACAATATTATCAGAAGTTTTTTTCATTAAAGAGACATGAGTCCATTTACTTTTCGTTAATCCCCTTAAAGCCCATCTAAAAAATCTTTCATACCATTTCCCAATTCCCGGACGCCCTCCGGAAAAAATCAAATACCCAGCCATTTTATACCTCCGTTATCATAACAAGATTATCAAATACTGCTCTTTTGATTGCATTACCTGCTTTTAATTTGAAGTGAATTTTTATGTATCCACTTTGTCCACTTAAATCGGCATAACCAAAAACTGAGAACGGGGCGTACCCGAAAGGAGTAATCGGTGTTTCGTTTGAACCTCGTTTAAATGAAATTTCAATATCTCCAAATTCGTACCCCGCTTCCATTACCATTGAAATTGATGCTAAAACTACTTTATTAGCGCTAATTCCGGTATTAATAATTATTTCTGCATCTTCGTTTATATCGTCGACGAAGATAATTCCTTGGTCATTGAATTTTGGTAATTCTTTTCCACAGTATTTAAAATTACTGTTTAGCTCTGGATTAAAATCGGAAAGATTGTGAAATTCATTATTATAAGACATTTTCCCATTTACGTCAAAAAGACTTTTAAATCTTTCTTTTGCATCCGGGATAACTCCCCCTTTTCCGAATGTCCGGTATCCTTGATTAAGAAATTCATCTAATTCTGGGAGTGTTTGAGTTTCAAGTATATAATCGAGATAAACTTCATCTTGTGTAAAATCTCTTTCAACTATTTTCCCTCCGACAACCTCATATTTAAAAGCGCCAGAAATATCTTTAAGCAATAACTGTAAAGGGTGTTCGATTAGAGTTTCGTCTGATTTTAATTCGTTTGTGTATCTTTCAATTACTATTGAGTTTTTAACTTTATAAGTTATATTCACGTTTAATCCCCTTATATAATGTATCCATATTCTAAAGTCGTTGAGTTCGCATAATTATTTGGCTTAATAAGACCATGTAAAACAGGAACGGATTGTCTAAGATAATTTGCAATACCGGCACCAGCAAAAAGACCTACTGTCGTTCTTGAATTTCCACTCACATAGTATAGATTATG
>CALKAJ010000288.1 GCA_937983305.1 uncultured Ignavibacteriota bacterium
TATATTGGAATTATGGGTTCGGGTTTAGTACATACCGCCCATATCACCCATACCGCCTCCGGGAGGCATCATAGGCATTTTTTCTTTTTCAGGTTTTTCGCAAATAGTAGCTTCGGTCATAAGTAATAATGAAGCAACTGAGGCTGCATTTTCAAGTGCAACTCTTGTTACCTTTGTCGGGTCAATAACACCGGCTTTTATTAAATCTTCATATTCGCTTGTAGCGGCATTATATCCATAGCTTCCTTTGCCGTCTTTAACCTTATTAACAATTACTGAACCTTCTTCACCGGCATTGAATACGATTTGTCTGATAGGTTCTTCAATTGATTTCCTGATTATATTTACGCCGAGTTTGATATCTTCGTTCTCAGGTTTTGTTTTATCAAGAACATTTGCTACTCTAAGTAAAGCAACACCGCCGCCGGGAACTATTCCTTCTTCAACGGCAGCTCTTGTAGCATGTAAAGCATCTTCTACTCTTGCTTTCTTTTCTTTCATTTCAATCTCGGTTGATGCACCAATCTTTAATACTGCAACACCACCGCTGAGTTTGGCAAGTCTTTCCTGAAGTTTTTCTTTATCGTAATCTGATGTTGTTTTATCAATCTGATTTTTAATTTCACTGATTCTTTTCTTGATATTATCTTTTGTTCCGGCACCTTCAACGATAGTAGTATTATCTTTGTCAACAACAACTCTTTCTGCAGTACCAAGATAAGATAATGTTGCATTTTCGAGTTTATAACCTTGTTCTTCGGAAATAACTGTACCATTTGTAAGTATTGCAATATCTTCAAGCATTGCTTTTCTTCTGTCGCCAAATCCGGGAGCTTTTACTGCACAAATCTTCAAAGTTCCGCGAAGTTTATTTACTACTAAAGTAGCAAGTGCTTCACCTTCGAGGTCTTCAGAGATAATGAGTAAAGGTCTTCCTTGCTGAGCAACTTTCTCTAAAATCGGGAGAAGGTCTTTCATCGCGGAAATTTTCTTGTCGTGGATAAGAATCATAGGTTTCTCAAGTTCAGCTTCCATTGAATCTGCATTTGTGACGAAATAAGGTGAAAGATAGCCGCGGTCAAACTGCATACCTTCAACAACATCAACTGTAGTATCTGTACCTTTTGCTTCTTCAACTGTGATTACGCCGTCTTTGCCGACTTTATCCATTGCTTCAGCAATTAAATCTCCGATAATTTTATCATTGTTTGCGGAGATAGAACCAACCTGTGCAATTTCTTTATTATCTTTAATAGGCTGGGATAACTCTTTTAAGCCTTTAATAAGTTCACTGACTGCAAGGTCAATTCCTCTTTTTAAATCCATTGGATTTGCACCGCTGGTTACGTATTTCAAACCTTCGCGATAGATTGCCTGAGCTAAAACAGTAGCAGTAGTTGTTCCGTCACCGGCTACATCACTTGTTTTAGAAGCAACTTCTTTGACCATTTGAGCACCCATATTTTCAATCGGGTCTTCAAGTTCAACTTCTTTAGCTACGGTGACACCGTCTTTTGTAACTGTAGGTGCACCAAATTTTTTTTCAATAACAACATTGCGGCCTTTGGGACCCAATGTTACTTTCACTGCATTTGCAAGTTTATCAACACCTTTCATTAAGGCTGCTCTTGCTTCAGTGTCAAAGTTAATTAATTTTGATGACATATTTTTTCTCCTTTAAATTTCTTTTTTAAAATTAGATGATTGCATAAATATCGGATTCTCTCATTATCAGATATTCAACTCCGTCAACTGTAACTTCAGTACCGGAGTATTTACCGTAGAGAACTTTATCGCCAACTTTAACTTCGTTTTCAAATGTTTTTCCGTCGTCGGCAACTTTTCCTTTTCCAACTGCAACTACTTCACCTTGCATAGGTTTTTCTTTTGCTGTATCGGGAATAATAATTCCGGAAGCTGTTTTTTCTTCTGCCGGGAGTGGTTTTACAAGCACTCTGTCGGCTAAGGGTTTAATGTTCATAAATTATCCTTTCTTTTAAATTTATGTTAATTAATGATTTATAAAATTTTATTAGCACTCTCTTGAATGTAGTGCTAAAATAATGAGAATAGATTAATATGTCAATACCAGAAACAGGTATAAAGAAAAAAATGGTAAGGAGTATGGAATTTCAGATTATATCAGATATCCAAAATTCTAATGGTATTAGCGGAATCAGGCAGAACCACGGGATAACTTAAAATTGCAACAACCTTATCCCCTTTTTTTAAAATTCCTGATTTGATACCGATTTCGATTATAAAAGAGAAAATATCTTCAGGATTTGAAAGTGTTTCATTCAATATAGTATCAACACCCCATAAAATAGAAGATTTTCTCAAAATGTTTTCTTCATCAGCTACAGCGATAATATGAGATTCAGGTCTTAGATTGGAGAGCAGGAGAGGAGAACGCCCTTTTTTAGTTATTGAGATAATAGCTTTTGCAGAAATGGTATCGGAAATTTCAACTGCGGTTTTGCATATAATACCTAATACATTTCCGGGTTCATTTTCGGGAAAGTCAGAATAGTTTGATTTCGTTTTTTTTATTTCTTCGGTTTGTTCAATAATTCTATCCATCATCTGAACAGTGATTTCAGGATATTCACCAACTGAAGTTTCGGCAGATAACATAACACAATCGGTGCCATCGAGAATTGCATTGGCAACGTCTGAAGCTTCTGCTCTTGTAGGAGTAGGATTTGATATCATGCTTTCAAGCATTTGTGTAGCAGTAATAACGGGCACTTTAGCACTATTACATTTAGAGATAATAAGTTTTTGCATAGCAGGAACTTTTTCGGGAGAAACTTCAACTCCAAGGTCACCCCTGGCAACCATAATTACATCTGTGGCTTTAATAATAGAGTCAATATTTGCAATGGCTTCAGGTCTTTCAATTTTAGCAATGACAGGAATATCAACATCATAGGAGTTTATAATTTTTTTCAGTGAATAAATATCATCGGCTTTTCTAACAAAGCTCAGAGCAAAGAAATCAATTTGATTGTTAACTCCAAATTCAATATCTCTGATATCTTTTTCTGTTATTGAAGGGAGTGACAAATTTGTATCCGGGAGATTAATGCCTTTTTTATTGGAAATATATCCCGGGTTAAAGACTTTACACAAAGCCGAATCATTATCTTTTGAGATAACGAGCAATGAAATTTTTCCGTCGTCAATTAAGATTCTTTCGTTAATTTTGAGGTCATCAATTATGTCGGAATCATTTACAGGAATAGTTTTCCCGTTGCCAATGATATTATCTTTAACGAGACGGACTTCGTCATTAGCACTGACAAAAATTTTTCCGTTTTCGAAATTACCGGTTCGGATTTTTGGTCCGGATAAATCAAGAATTATTGGAATAATTCTACCTGTCTTTTTCTCAGCCTCTCTGACATTTGAAATATATTCCGAGTGAGTTTTATAATCGCCATGCGAAAAATTTAATCTTACCAGATCGAGTCCCGAATTAATAAGTCCAACAATTTTTTCTACCGTAGAAGTAGCGGGACCTAATGTGCAAATAATTTTAGTCTTTTTGAATATCAATTTTGAAAGGATTAAATTATAATTAAATTAAATTTCATAAAATTAAAATAAAAATGAAAGACATTTCAGGTAAAACAGCATTTATTACGGGAGTATCAAGCGGCTTTGGCAAAGCTATAGCTTACAAATTAGCATCGAACGGGTGTAATCTGATAATCTGCTCAAGACGAATTGAAAGAATTAATAAAATTGCAAAAGATATTGAGAAGAAATTCAAAGTAGAGGTATTCGCATTTAAGCTTGATGTAAGAGCATACGAGTCAGTAAAAAAGGCAGTGAAAGCATTGCCTGCAAAATGGAGGAAAATAGATATACTTGTTAATAATGCGGGATTATCGAGAGGTTTAAATAAAATTCAGGACGGAGAGTTGAGGGATTGGGAAGAGATGCTTGATACGAATGTAAAAGGTTTACTATATGTTACAAAGGAGATTATACCATTGATGATGAAAAATAATTCCGGGCATATTGTAAATATAGGTTCAATTGCCGGGCACGAAGTATATCCTGCCGGGAATGTATATTGTGCAAGCAAGCATGCTGTTGATGCATTGACAAAAGGGTTCAGAATGGATCTTGTCGAAACTCCGATTAGAGTTTCAACTGTAGATCCGGGCTTAGCCGAGACAGAATTCAGTTTGGTAAGATTCAGAGGCAACAAAGAAAAGGCGAAAAATGTTTATAAAGGTATAGAGCCGTTAAGTGCAGAGGATGTAGCCGAGGCAGTTGAATTTGTGGTAACACGTAAAGATAATTTTGTAATAGCGGAGATGGTATTATTACCAAAGTCACAGGCATCGGCAATGCTTACGATAAAGAAGTAAAGAAGAATTATTTTTGTATTTGAAAAAATAAAAAAATATTATATTTTTGAAGACCATAAAAGCGGGAATAGCTCAGTTGGTAGAGCGCAACCTTGCCAAGGTTGATGTCGCGGGTTCGAGTCCCGTTTCCCGCTCTTCTTATTTTGGAACAATTATTGGCTTATTACTCCAAAAATGAAAAAAATAATGGCGTCGTACCCAAGTGGCTAAGGGGTCAGTCTGCAAAACTGCTATGCATCGGTTCGAATCCGATCGACGCCTCAGGAAGAAAAATTCAAAAAAAATGTGGCTAAGGGGTTCCCGAGTTCTCGGGACAAAACTGTTATGGTGTTTGCTTTCCCAAACCGGAGTTTGGGAAAGAGGAGAAAATTCTTTTCATTTAAGAATTTTATTTTTCCAGGAATATTTTGTCTTTTTGCAAAGAATTCAAAATAGCATCAGCAAGAAGGTCGATGATTTCAAGGTTATCGAAGCAATTCTCGATTTTGATTGTATAAACCCATACGCTTGAAGGAAATCCGGAAACATAAAGAGTCACGTCGAAAATAACAATCCTGTCAATTTCTTCTGCATCTTTGTATGAATTAAAATCAACAAGTTTTTTTTCAAATTTTTGATAGATTTTCCCGCTTTTTGTAACGCACTTCAGGTTCATTCCTTCAAAACTAATAACAAGAAAAGCCGAATTTTGATTTTCTTCGAGACTTTGAAAAATCAGTTTTTCAGTAATTCTTTTCTCAAAACCGTATTGACTAAAACTGCTATTGCAATTCAAATTAAGTGATGATAATTTTTTCAATGCAGAATTTTCCGTATTAATTCTGAGTTCTTTATTTTTAAAGTTTGAGGAAATAAAAATTTTCTCCGGGTATAAAGGGACCAGTGAAGTATCTTTCCATCCATTGGCAAAAAATTCAGGAGAGGAGCATCCGGAAAATGCAGAGTTGAGAACCACGCAAACAAATATAGCCCAAAAAATTTTCATACAATAATTAATTCGCTTTAAATTTATCAACTTATGATAAAAAATTCAATACAAAATTCAGATACATATAGTTACAATTTATTACAAAAGGAAAAAGACAATAGAAAAAAATTACTTTAAGTTTGTAAAAGAAATCCATAGATTTAAGAAAAAAAGACAGAAATGAAGAAAAAAATTACTATAATAGATGATGATAATAAACTCCTAAATTTACTAAGCGAATATTTAGAGAAAAATGGTTTTATTTGCAGTTTATTTGAGAACCCAATTGAAGGCATTAAATATCTGAAAAATAATATTACGGATTTAATAATTCTTGATGTAATGCTGCCCGAAATAGACGGATTTGAGGTATGTAAAAGAATAAGGCAAACGCAAGAAACGCCAATAATAATGTTAACTGCGAGAGGTGATGTAATGGATAAAATTATCGGACTTGAGATTGGAGCAGATGATTATTTAGCAAAACCTTTTGAGCCGAGAGAACTTCTTGCGAGAATTAATTCAATATTCAGAAGGGTAGAAAGAAATGTTTTAAAAGATGAGATATTAGAATTTGAAGAGATTGAAATACAAATAAATTCCCGAAACGCAATTATGTCAGGAGTAAATCTTGAATTAACATCAACTGAATTCGAACTTCTTACATTGTTTGCTAAAAATTACGGGAAAGTTTTATCCCGTGATTATATAATGCAAAACACAAAAGGAATTTCCTGGCAATCATTTGACAGGTCAGTGGATGTAATGGTTTCGAGATTGAGGAATAAGCTTGATGCGGAAAACAAGGAGTCATATAGTAAAACGGTACATTCAGTTGGGTATTTATTCACAGCAAAAATCAAAAAAAATAAGGAAGATGAAAAATAAAGGAATCAGATTTTCAATTTATTCAAAAGTATTAATTCTGGTACTGCTATTTGCCGTTTTAATAAATGTCGGGGTTTATTTATTTTTCACATACAGTTCCGATTTTAAGCCGCCAAAGACATTTCATCGTTATTCAGAAAAATATTTTCAATATTTATCAAAAGACATAGGCTTTCCACCCGACACAACAAGGGCGAGGAAGGAATCAGTAGAAATGAATTTTCGTATCAGATTTCAATCTGCAAATTTCAACTGGGCTACTGCGGACAGCTTAATAACACTGGAGGAATTAAATAAATCGGATGAATTCAAAGATAAATACCCGTTCAGTGAAAGTTTCCGGATTTTCTATAATGAAAAAGTTTATTTCATAGTTAAATCAGAAAAAGGTGTTTATATATTCGCTCCAAGAAAATACCAGGATTATTTTAATGTTGAGAGGTCAATATTTATATTATTAATACTGACTGCAGCGATATTCATACCATTATTTATATTATTAAGATTATTGCTGCATCCGATAAAAAAACTGAGG
>CALKAJ010000289.1 GCA_937983305.1 uncultured Ignavibacteriota bacterium
CTCACCTGATAGATAAAAAGCTTCTCTGAAATATGCGGTTGGTCGGGCGGATACGAACAGACAGTGATTCTCAAATATCTTGTTAACGGGTCAATACTCGAAACATGGGGTGAACATGGTAAACACATTCTCACCGACATTGGAGAATCAATCGTTGACGATTATGGCGGCATAGAGAACTTTTTAGCACATAGACAAGAGGAAATAAACGATAAAAAACGTCTGGATAAAATCACAAACGAGAAACTAATCTCTGATGCTAAATTATCAAAGTGGCAAGTTAAAATATTTTGGCCTATGTTCATTATTGCATTAATAGGTGGTTTATACTCAATTTATTCTATAGTAGATGCAGTTGTTGGAGAATCAGAAGAACAAAAAATAGAGCGTATACTAGACCTAAAACTACAAGAGCGAGAACAAAAGCAAAAAACTTCAACTTCCCAGATAAGTATTGATACTCTATCAATTTACGACACTGATGAAAATGATTATATATATTCATAACTAATTGGTATTTAATGATTAAAAAAATAATTACTGGTGTTAATAATCAGGAGTTCATGTGGCACGCTTACCAGGCATGAACTCCCGGTTGGACGAACCCCCATAAGTGGATTGTTGGTTATGGAAATTGGAAGAACTTTTGTGGGGTTTGCCAAATAAAAGGGAGGAGAAAAAAAGATGTTCGTTGAAAAAGTGAAAGAAATTAGGTTGCAGTTCAGCGATCGCTGCCGGAAAGATGTGCCGACCAAGGGTATTTCCAGCAATTTCACGGGGCACGACAGCTCAAAAACGACAGAGATATACACCCATGTGAGCAATTTGAATCTTTCAAAGATTACCAGCCCCGGCGACCTGATAAAAATTTAAGACAGGGTGCTGCAGGAGAAGAAAAAGCCATTAATTTTGGAATGCTAAACGCCATACCATGAAAAGACCACTTCATAACAGCATTACTAATCATTTAAAAATCAAACACATGATTTTTGGTGACAGTTTGGCCAAAGTGGAGATAAATGCCATAGGGGTGCGTTTAGCAAGGAGTTAGCGGCAACCCTTTGACGAGAGTGCAGGAAATAAGCAGAACAACAATTGAAATAGATAAATAAACACGACATAGTAGCTTTAATGACAACCTTTTTAAATATTGATTTAGACGGCAGAACACCAACCAAATTTGTATGGAAGCATCTTCTGTTTATTTTCTTGTGGACTGTCGGAATACTTGTTCTCTTTTTCCGAATTGATGTTGTGCTTTTAAACAAAAGCAACATTACGATTGACTGGCTTGAAGGAACACTCCCTATCGCTGTTTTAATTTTAGTTGGAGTTGTTATGCTAACTCAAAAATGGTATTACAACTTGGCATTATTTCTTTATCCGCTTTTAGCTTTTGGATGGTTCATTCCTAAAGGAGTTTTGAGCAAAGGGAAAATTTATTTGTTCCTAAACTACCTGACATACATTTTCAACAAGTTCAAGTATTTCAAGCGGACACTACTTCATTTCGGACTTTTCACACTTGCATTTATGCTGCTTGTAATAATAACAGATACTTGGACAAGGTGGTTCGCTGTAATAACTGTTTCATATTTCTACTTAACATTTTTGTTCCGTTATATTGGACAATCTTTCCGACCAGCGACACTATTCGGTAGCAGCATTGAGACATTCATAGATGACTTACTTAAAAAGGGAAAGCAAAACGAATCAATTCTGATTACATCCTTTATGGTAAAAACAGGTAGCGACAGTAAGTCAGAAGACGAAACAAAAAACAAAAACTTGACAAGGTTGATAATGATAAACTTTGCACTTGACACAATAGTTTCAAGATTAAACGGGTTCAGAGGTAAAAGAGCTTATGTCATTTCCCTTATGTATGAACTTTTTATTTTTCTTCTATCATCAATACTTTTCTTCTGGTTCGTAAATTATGAACTCTATCAAATCAATTCAAGCAACTTTGAAACTATTGGAACTCCTTCAAGTTTTGAGTTTCTTTATTACAGCATTAAGAACATTGCATTTAGCGGCATTGATGCAATCAAACCGCTTTCAGCAATAGCAAAATCAGTGGAGGTGTTTACCTATTTGGTAGTTGGAATTTTACTCTTTGTTGTAATCGTTTCTGTAGTTTTTTCTTTACGCAATGAGAAAATAAATGAGAACATTAAATTGACAACAACCCTTTGCCAAGACCAAAACAGAATAGTTCAAGAATATATGATAAAGACTTACGGTAAAGACATTCAATCAGCAGTAACAGAAGTTGCCAATATCAAAAAGTCATTGCAACAGCTTAGCGACATAATTAACAAACTATTTTAGCAATGAATAAAATTATCAGCATAAGTCAAACTCCTCTTCTTCGGACAGACAGTAGGGCAGCCGCTTACAGGCGTTTGGCTCAATGGCGGGTGACGTGGTTAATTGACCATTCAACCTCGAATCAACTTTTGTAGGATATTGACAGTTTCGAGCTCAGAAATCCGCCACTGAGCCAGGCTCGAAAACGTTATTCAGTTACAATAATCAACTTCATCAGAGTTTATCTACTAAAATTCAAGAAATAATGAACCCACAAAATAGCTCATTTGCAAACCACACAACAATACACAAAAAAATGCGGTAAAAGAACTCTGCTAATGCACACGTACTAAATTGTTACATTTGAGCTTTTAAAAATAGTGAACAGAAAATACTATGACAGATAATCTTGAATTAGAAAAAACCCTTTGGCAAGCAGCCGACAAACTACGCAACAATATGGATGCGGCTGAATACAAACACGTTGTTTTGGGTTTGATATTCTTAAAATATATTTCAGATGCTTTTGATGAATTGTATCAAAAATTAGAAGCAACCAAACACGAAACAGGAGCCGACCCAGAAGACAAAGACGAATATACAGCCGAAAGAGTTTTCTATGTTCCACCGCAAGCACGTTGGAAATGGTTACAAGGCAGAGCAAAACTACCGACAATTGGCAAAGACATTGACGATGCAATGGATGCCATAGAGAAAGATAACGCTACGCTCAAAGGAGTTTTGCCAAAAGACTATGCCCGACCTGCATTAGATAAACAACGATTAGGAGAATTGATTGACTTAATTGGTTCAATCACTTTGAGCAAAAATGGAAACGGAAAAGGCAAAGATGTTTTAGGATTTGTATTTGAGTATTTCTTGGGACAATTTGCTGATGCCGAAGGCAAAAAAGGGGGACAGTTTTATACACCGCAAAGCATTGTGAAAATATTAGTTGATATGCTTGCACCTGAACCCGAAAAACGGGTTTATGACGGTTGTTGTGGTAGTGGTGGAATGTTTGTACAAAGCGAACGTTTTATTGAAATGCACGAACACCGAAAAGGTAAAATTTCTATTTACGGACAAGAAAGCAACCCGACAACTCATAAATTAGCCAAAATGAATTTGGCTATTCGTGGTATTGATGCTAAAATTGAACTGGGCGACACGTTAATGAACGATAAATTTCCTGAATTAAAAGTTGATTATATTCTTGCAAATCCGCCTTTTAATGTAAGCGACTACAATATAAATAAAGCCGAAACCCACAAATGGAAGTACGGTATTCCGCCAGCGGGAAATGCAAACTACGCTTGGCTACAGCATTTCGTTAGTAAACTTGCACCATTCGGAACAGCAGGGATTGTATTGGCAAATGGCAGTATGAGTTCTGAAATTGCAACCGAAGGAGAAATCCGAAAAGCAATGATTGAAGCCGATTTAGTGGATTGTATGGTTTCCTTGCCTTCGCAATTGTTTTACAATACTCAAATTCCAGCTTGTTTATGGTTTTTGGCACGCAACAAAACAGAAACTACCAAATTCAGAAACCGCACAAATGAAATCTTGTTTATTGATGCCCGAGAGTTAGGCACAATGATAAGCCGTAAACAAAAGGAATTGAGCGAAGAAGACATAGCCAAAATTTCGGACACATACCACAAATGGAGAAGTAAAGAATTTGAAGCAGAGTACAAAGACGTAGCTGGTTTTTGTAAATCTGCGAACATACAAGATGTTAGCAAAAACAATTACATTCTTACGCCCGGAAGATACATTGATTTTAAAGAAGCAGAAGAAGACCACGAAGCATTCGAAGATAAAATGAAACATCTTACTTCAACTTTAAAGGAACAAATGCAAAAGGCTCTAACTTTGGATAATGAAATAAAAAAGAACCTCGAAAAAATAGGATATAAACTATGAGTACAGATACACGTTGGCGTCAGCGATATGCCAATTTCCAGAAAGCTTTATTACAGCTTGATAAAGCTGTAGAAATGGACGAATATACCGACCTTGAACGTGAAGGCTTGATACAACGTTTTGAATACACCATTGAACTGGCTTGGAAAACCTTGCAGGATTTATTGAGTGCTAAAGGCTACGAAGATGTAAAAGGCCCAAAACCCGTAATAAGGCAGGCGTTTAAAGACGGATATATTTTTGATGGCGATGCGTGGCTGGCAATGTGGGACAACCGCACATTGGCGAATCATACTTATGACGAAGATACCGCCATAGAGGTAGCCGACAAAATTAAAAGTGAATATTATTATCTGCTCGACGAATTAGACAAGCGTTTGGCAAAAGAAACCGAAGAATAGATGCCGTTTGGACTAAAAGATAAAGACTATAAACTGATTAAAACCATTTTTCAGCTATTCCCGAAAATAGACGAAGTGGTTGTGTTTGGTAGCCGTGCTATGGGAACCGAAAAACCCGGTTCCGATGTCGATTTGGTACTAAAAGGCAACGACATTAAACTCGACGATATTTTAAAACTAAAACACAAACTCGAAGAGCTGCCTATTATATACGACTTCGATATTATTAACTACGCAACCATAAATACCCCTGCACTGCTTGAACATATCGACAGGCACGGAATACAATTCTATAAAAAACAGGAAACTCCAAGTGAATGGAAAACTTATAAGTTGGGGGAAATTACTACAAGGATTGGTGATGGTTTGTACGGAACTCCAAAATATGATGAAAATGGAGATATTTACTTCATTAACGGAAGCAATTTAGTTAATGGTAAAATTGTAATAAACTCAAATACTCAAAAAGTAAATAAAACAGAATTTGATAAGCACAAAAAAGAATTATCTGATAAGACAATTCTTCTTGGTATCAATGGAACTATTGGCAATGTAGCACTCTACAATAACGAAAAGTGCATACTTGGGAAGAGTGCAGCCTACCTAAATATAAAAAATGATTTTGATAAGCAATTTGTAAGATATGTTTTAACTAATGAACATTTTCAAAACTTCATTAAAACAAATGCTTCGGGAACAACGATAAAGAATGTTGGTCTTGGTTTGCTTCGTGAATATGAATTTACAGCCCCAAAGGATAAAAATACCCAAACCGCCATCGCCCAAATCCTCACTTCCCTCGATGACAAAATTGAACTCAACCTGCAAATGAACCAAACCCTCGAAGCTATGGCACAAGCTATTTTTAAAGAGTGGTGCTGTGTTGATGAAGGAATTGTTCCAGAAGGTTGGACTTTGAAAAAGCTGAATGATATTGCTGATGTTTCTTCAAGCAAAAGAATTTTCCTTGAAGAATATAAGCTTAATGGTATTCCATTTTATCGTGGTAAGGAAGTAACACAATTGTCAAATGGAGAAAGTATAAGTACTGAATTATTCATCTCGAATGAACGATATAATGAAATAAAGGAAAGATTTGGTGTTCCGCAAATTGGCGACATTCTTATTACATCTGTTGGAACAATTGGTTCTGTCTGGTTAGTTGATAATGACTTACCCTTTTATTTTAAAGACGGAAATGTCACATGGGTGAAAGACTATAAAACAGAAATCAATGGTGCTTTTGTATTTCAATGGTTACAAACAAAAGAAGCTAAAGAGCAAATAAAATCTGTTACTATTGGAAGCACACAACAGGCATTGACAATTTCAGCCTTGAAAGGACTTGATATTTTAATTCCTGATGAAGATACGGTTTCTAAAGTTTGCTTGCAATTAGAAAACATAAATGCCAAAAGAATTAGCAACATTAGTCAAATTCAAACGCTAACCCAAACCCGTGATGCTTTATTACCAAAGTTAATGAGTGGTAAAATTGTGGTAAATGGATGAACAAACAACAAAAGGATTTCACCTTTAAAATAGTATTTTTGAGTAACATTAAAAAAAACAAACGATATGATTATCAAGAAGATTAAGCTTCATAATTGGAAGAATTTTCAGAATTGTGAAGTGGATTTATCAGAACGGTGTTTTATTATTGGTGCTAATGCGTCAGGGAAATCAAATTTCATTGATGCACTTCGCTTTCTTCGGGATATTTCGAAGCAAGCGGGAGGCTTACAAAGTGCAGTTGAAGAGCGGGGTGGAATAACCAAAATTCGTTGTCTTGCAGCAAGAATACAAACAAATGTTTCAATTACTGTTGATTTGGGCGAGCCGTATGAGGTTAATCCAAATTGGAGATACCATCTCGATATTCAACATACAGGTGGTGGTATTATGAAAAGCCAGGTTAAGATTCTGAAAGAACAGGTTCTTTCATTTGCAAGTAATGAGCTTGTGTGCGATAGAGATGCTCGAAAGGCTGATGAAGATGAAGAAACATTGAAATACACTCATTTGGAGCAAGTCAATGCCAATCGTAAATTCAGAGAATTGCAAACTTTCTTTCAAAATATAGAATATTTAAATGTTATTCCACAATTGGTTCGTGAGTCGTCTTCCTTAATGCAATCCTTTTCAAAAGAAGATTATTACGGTAGAAATTTCTTGGAGAAATTGGCTAAAATGAATGAGCGTATTCGCAATTCATATTTCAAAAAGATAAATGAGTTTCTGAAAATTGCTGTTCCCCAATTAGAAGAATTAAGGTTTATCAAAGATGAAATGGGTGTCCCGCATATCGAAGCCAGATATCTGCATTGGAGAGCAAAAGGGAGTAAACAACAGGAAGCTCAGTTTTCTGATGGTACCCTTCGTTTGATTGGTTTTCTTTTTGCTTTAATTGATAGCAATGGTGTTATATTGCTTGAAGAACCAGAAATAAATCTGCATTCTGGAATTATTACACAATTACCAGAATTTATTGCCAAAATTCAACGTTCAAAAAAAGGTGCCAGACAAATACTTATAACAACACATAGTTATGATATGCTTTCTAATCAAGGGATTTCTTCAAACGAAGTCATTTTATTGCAAAACACTTCAGAGGGAACAACAGTAAATCGGGTAAGCGATGTTGATGAAATACGGCCAATTGTTGAGGCTGGTTTATCTATTGCCGATGCTGTAATCCCATTCACCAAACCTAAAAATATTGAAAAGATGTCTCAGTTAAGTTTAGATATTTAGCTATGAAAATTTATATAGTTGGTGAAGATGATGTTACTTGTGCAATTATTAAACGAATTATATTTCATTGTTCTGACGATTTTGAGATTATCTCTGAATTACCTGCACGAGGAGGCCAGATTAAAAGTAAAATTAAAGAGTTTAACAAATTGGCTGCTGTTTACCCTGTTGTGTTATTAACAGATTTAGACGCTACAGCTTGTGCTCCGCAATTACTAAAAGAATTAATTCCTACTGATAAACACAATCAGTTTATCTTTAATATCGCTGTCGATGAGGGTGAAGCATGGCTGATGGCAGATAGAGAAGGTTTTGCTGACTATGCAGGGGTGGACATTGATTCAATCCCACTCGCTTCACAAAAAAAACAAGGTGGACGAAAAAAATTAACCGAAATGGATTTTGATTATAAATCAAGTAGGTTTCTTACTCATGAGTTGATTAAAAAAAGCAAGAAGCTTGAGTTGGTTAAACAACTTACACCCAAAGAAGGTGCTACGAAAGGTCCGGAATATAATACAGGCATTTTGCCATTCATTGAAAAAAAATGGAATATTGAAGAAGCTTGTAAAAATTCAGATAGTTTAGGCAGGATGGTAAATAGGATAAAACTTTTAGCTGAATAATGAAAAACAGCATTACCGAAAACGAAATCGAAGAAATTGCCCTTTCTTACCTGCAAAGTCTGGGGTATTCCTATATTTTGGGAACTGATATATCGCCCGATGGCGAACATCCCGAACGCCAATACAATGAAGTGGTTTTCGCTACCCGTTTGCGTGATGCTATTGATAAACTAAACCCAACAATTACACAAGATGCCAAAGAAGATGCACTGAAAAAAGTATTGCGTACCGAAAGCCCCAATGCCTTAATCAACAACGAAAACCTTCACCGCTACCTGACCGATGGCGTAGATGTGGAAATGAGAACCGAAAGCGGCATCCGTGGCGAGAAAATATATATCGTTGATTTTGCACACCCCGAGAACAACGAGTTTTTAGCAGTCAACCAGTTTACCGTAGTAGAAGGCAACCAAAACAAACGCCCTGATATTATCCTGTTTGTAAACGGCTTGCCTTTGGTGGTGATAGAACTCAAAAATGCAGTGGACGAAAACGCCAATCTGAAATCGGCATTCAACCAGCTGCAAACATACAAACAAGCCATTCCTTCGCTTTTCACTTACAATAGTTTGCTCATCATCAGTGATGGTTGGGATGCCCGTTGTGGCACCATTACAAGCGATTACGGAAGGTTTATGACGTGGAAAACCAAAGACGGACAAACCACAGCCGACCATTTGCAACCCCAAATGGAAGTGATGTTTCACGGAATGTTGAACAAACACACGCTGTTGGATTTAATCCGTCAGTTTATCGTATTTGAAAAAAGCGACAGCAAAACACTCAAAAAAGTAGCTGCCTATCATCAATTCTATGCCGTAAACAAAGCCGTTGAAAGCACCGTAACCGCAAGCGGAAGCAATGGCGACAGGCGTGGCGGTGTAATTTGGCACACACAGGGAAGCGGCAAAAGTTTGAGTATGGTTTTCTTTTCAGGCAAGCTCATCATTGAGCCGAGAATGGAAAATCCTACCTTGGTAATCCTGACCGATAGAAACGATTTGGACGAGCAGCTACACGAAACTTTTACCAATTGCCAGCAACTTTTGAGGCAAGAACCCCAAAAAGCAGAAAGCCGCAAGGAATTACGCCAATTGCTCAAAGTGGCATCAGGTGGTATTGTGTTTACCACCATTCAGAAGTTTATGCCAATGCCCACCGACATTGTGCAGCCTGAAAATGAAAATGCAGTAAACGAACCAAATGTAGAATATATCGGTGCAGACATTCAGGCACTTAGCGAACGAAAAAACATTGTAGTCATAGCAGATGAAGCCCACAGAAGCCAATACGATTTTATCGATGGCTTTGCTAAACATTTGCGTGATGCGCTACCCAATGCCACGTTTATCGGTTTTACAGGCACACCCATTGAAACCACCGACAAAAACACCCAAGCCGTTTTCGGAAACTATGTGGATATATACGATATTCAACAAGCCGTTGAAGACAAAGCCACCGTTCCGATTTTCTATGAAAGCCGTTTGGCAAAAGTCCATTTCAACGAAGACGAAAAAGTAAGCCTTGACGAACAGTTTGAAGAACTTACCGAAGGCGAAGAATTAAGCAATCGCCAACAGATGCGGGCTAAATGGACACGATTAGAAGCCATTGTAGGCAATCCAAACCGTATTCAAAAAATTGCCGAAGATTTGGTGTATCACTTCGAACAACGTAATGCTGTACTGGACGGCAAAGCAATGATAGTTTGCATGAGCCGTCGCATTTGTGTTGAATTGTACGATGCCATTATTAAAATTCGCCCCTTGTGGCACTCCGTCGACGACGATAAAGGAACAATAAAAGTGATAATGACGGGCAGCAGTAGCGATGCCTTGAATATGCAACCGCATATTCGTAACAAAATCAAGCGCAAAGCCATTGGCGACCGCCTCAAAAATCCGGTTGACAGCCTAAAATTGGTTATAGTTCGTGATATGTGGCTTACCGGCTTCGATGCTCCGTGTTTACATACTTTGTATGTTGATAAACCCATGCGTGGTCACAGTTTAATGCAAGCCATTGCACGGGTAAACCGTGTATTTACCGAAGGCAAAGAAGGCGGTTTGGTGGTTGACTATTTGGGTATTGCACAAGAACTGAAAACTGCATTAGCCGATTACACCGCAAGCGGTGGAGAAGGCAAACCAACGCTCGACCAGGAATTAGCCGTTGCAAAAATGTTGGAGTTGCACGAAGCTATCGACTATCAATTGAGGCATTTTGATTGGCGGAAATTCTTTACACTTACACCAGTTGAAAAGTTGAAGTTTATTCCTGTAATAGTTGATTATATTTTCAGTCAGGAAAACGGAGAACAAAGTTTTACCGACAATACCAAAAATCTGTTAAAGGCCTTTGCTATTTCAGTTCCGCACGAAAAAGCAATGGCAATCCGTGATGATGTGGCGCTGTTTCAAGCCATCAAATCAAGGTTGGTAAAAATATCCGACCGAAACGAAAGCGGCAAAACAAATGACGAAATGGATACTGCAATCAAGCAAATTATTTCCGAAGCCATTACAGCCGATAATGTGATTGATATTTTTGATGCCGCAGGCTTGAAAAAACCTAACATAGAGATTTTAGACGAACGCTTTTTGCAAGAACTAAAAGACTTGCCTCAAAAGAATTTAGCCGTTGAGTTGTTGAAGAAATTACTCAAAGACGAAATCAAAAAACGGACTAAAATCAATTTGGTAGAAAGCAAGAAGTTTTCTGAAATGCTCGAAGATGCCATAAAACGTTATCACAACGGAATGATTGACACCGTTGAGTTTTTGGAAAAAGTGTTGATACCTTTTGCCGAGCAAATGAAAGAAGCCGACAAGCGTGGCGATAAGTTGGGATTAGATTATAGAGAATATGCGTTTTATACAGCATTAGAAGTTAATAATAGTGCAGTAGCTATATTGGGCGACGATATTTTAAAACATATTGCACAAGAGCTTTTAAAAACCGTTCGCAACAGCACGACCATAGACTGGACAATTAAAGAAAGCGTACAATCGGCATTAAGACGAAACATCAGAAGAATATTAAGACTACACGGTTATCCGCCCGACCTTCAAGAAAAAGCGGTAGAAACAGTCATAACACAAGCAAAAATGCTTGCAGAAGATTTAGTTAGTGGTAAAGACAACTAAAAAAAACATTACCAAGGAAGGTTAAGTTAAATTTCCAAGCCCACTCCGCTCAACAACCAGCAAAATGTCAGAATGGAGATTCTAAATCCGCAGTAACCCTTCCGCCAACAGCATCTTGTGAGCTTTAATAGAACCATTCAACTTTGC
>CALKAJ010000290.1 GCA_937983305.1 uncultured Ignavibacteriota bacterium
ACAATTGATGAGCAATCGGAACTTGGCTTGATACCTATGCTCAGCGTGAAATATGAGTTTTAAGATTTCACAACGGAGGGTTTCATTTAAATTACTCGTTACTAAGCTCAAGCTTAGTAACGAGTTTCAATTTTTGTCATTTTATCAATAACATTTTTCTTGACTCAACATAGTTATCAGATTGTAACCTGTAGAAATAAATTCCGCCGGCAAGATTGCTTGCATCAAAGGATGTTTCATAGGTGCCGGGTTGGAGCGATTCATTTACAAGGGTTGCGACTTCTTTGCCTAAGATGTCGAATACTTTCAAAAACACTCTGTCATTCCCGCGAAAGTGCGTTTCTGTGTATCCCGGTTTGTCGGGACGGGAAACCACTGCCGGTATTGAGAATCGGATTTTCGTACTTGGATTAAACGGATTCGGATAATTCTGTTCAAGTGAAAAAGCGGACGGGATTTCTGTTGAGATGTTTTGGATACCGATAATATCTGAAAGTTGGCGGCGCCAGCCTGCCTGACCATCAGTACCTGCAAAGATGAAATTGTTTGATATTAGTAATTCATAAACAGAAGGAATAACACTAAATCCTTGATTCTTTTGAATCCATCCTATTCCGTTATTTGTAGATATATAAACACCACTATCTCTTGTTCCGGCAAAAATAACATTGCCAAGTGTCGCAAGAGAATATACATATTGATTATTCAAAGAAGTTTGAGCCCAGTTAGTTCCATTATTAGTAGAGAGATAGACACCACTCAATGTGCCGGCAAAAATATTATTACCGCTTATGGCAAAGGAATAAACAGTTTTATTATTCAAACCCGCTTGTGTCCAGTTTTGCCCATTATTTGTAGAGAGATAGACACCATTAACATATGTCCCCGCAAAAATAACTTGTCCTGAGTCCTCGGGATTACTTCCACTGATGGCAAGTGACCAAATATTTTGATTATTCAAACCAATTTGCATCCAGTTTTGACCGTTATTTGTGGAAAGATAGACGCCAGTATGCATTGTTCCGGCAAAAATTCTATCTCCGCTTGTCGCAAGAGAATAAATATAATGAATTAAAGAAGTTTGAGACCAGTTCGTACCGCTATTTGTTGAGAGATAGACACCAAGAATACCTGCCCCTGCAAAAATTGTATTTCCGAGTGCAGCAAGGGCAGAAACGGAATGTTCAAAAGTTGTTTGAGCCCAATTAATGCCGTTATTTGTTGAGAGAAAGATGCCATAAGTACCGGACGTCCCTGCATAAATAGTATTATCGATTGTTGCAAGAGAAGCTACAGATTTATTATTTCCTATTCCGTTGGACATCTGTATCCACTGGCAATAACAATTATCAATTGTAAAAGTTAAATTCAAAATTAGGACTGCGGTAAAGATAAAAACTTTCTTTTTCATATTGTTTTAGTTGTTTGTTAAACAATATATTATAAATAGGTTTCTACTTTTATTTTGGTTTGATTATTATATGTACTTAACAAAAACCGCCGTTATACTTTTTCTTGCCACCTGATGCCTTGTAACTTTTTCCGTACCAATCAATATTCTAAGTAGAAAAATTTCTTTTATTTAAAGAACTTTGTTCCGATTAAATCTATAAAAAATATTTTCCTGTTGCAATGGATTTTTATTTGCTGAGACAATTTTCCGTCCGGGGGAGATAGGAGGGAGTCGGGTGATAATGTTCATCTTTTCTACAAAAAACGTACGACTCCTAACGGAGTCGGAAGAGAATGTTCGCTTTTTCTACAAACGTACGACTCTCCCGATGAATCGGGATTTTCAACTACGGAGTCGAAAGAGTAATCGACTTTATTCATTACTAAGCAGGAGCTTAGTAATGAGAGCGGAAAATGAAATATAATATTCATCTGTGAAAATCCGTCAAATCAGCGTTATCTGTGTTCAAAAGAAATATATTTATGGATGCCGTGAAAACCTTGAACGGGTTCTGTAACCATTAAGATGCAATAGCAGGTAATTATATTAATGCCGGCTTCTTCTGCAAGTCTAAGCAAATGCTATGGGAGATTGTGAAAGAAATACATCAATTTGTGTAGGGGTTGCCATTAAACCTCTTACCGGAAAAAACCGATAAGAGGCTAATGGAAAAATTAAATTGTAATTTTGAAAGTGTTATTCTTTACGATATATTTATAAACGAATTTAACTAATCATTCTATTTCCTTAATAATTTTGGAATATTCTTATACTAACAGTCAATAGCGTAAAGAGCTTTCAGCCATTTTAGTTACAACTTCATTTTCAAAATTGTAAAGTTTTACAAGAGTTTGAGAAGAGGCATCAGAGCTCTGTGGAGTTATGACTATAAAATGCCTTGATGTCAGGTTTGGATTATTGTCAATCCATGTTCCCGAATTCGCATAAACACATTTCTCATTAAGATAATTCTGATACTCAGATATTTTAGGCACATGAGTGTGACCAAATACAACAAGTCTTACATTTGAGTTTGGATTCATAAAGTACTGCAAAGATGCCTGATAGTCTGTATAGGTAGATGAATTAACAGAGTCGATTGCAATACCGGTATTAATATGTACAGGTACATTACAATAAGTTTGCCTTGGTTCCCAATTATCTTGAATACCATTGTAAAGATTCACATCTATAAATCCGCCCGGAGTTAATTGAAATGGAATTAGGTCATTTACTTTATATGTTGCAGTGAATCCATTAATATTTGTTACAATAAGATTCTCGTCAAATCTATTGGATATCGGGAATAAATTCACTGTCATATACCAATCCTCCCAGTACCGATAAAGATAATCCTGTGAGGTACCGCCCGAAGTGTTCCGTGTAATAATCGGAGTGGTATCGCCCGGTGGCGGATTTCCTTGTTTATAAGCAAGAGCGGCTATTCTTGTGAAAAAGTATCCCGGAGGCATAATGGTGCCCGGTGCAACATTCTGGTTGGAGATAGGGTCAGGAGCACAAAAGAAATTATAGCGGTGCCCGTGTTCAATGGCTATTTTAGGATGGCCAACAGGTGAATAAGTACCTAAACCCAGCACAGGATCTCTTGCTTGATTTATCCCCGGAAGGACACTTTCAATACTTGCCGCCGTAATTGCTAAATCGTGATTGCCGGGGACATAAGTAACTAATATCAGTCCTTCCTGAATAATACTATTTAATGCAGCAAACACACCGCTGTTAGCTGATGCAAGCCGGCTTACAAAATTAGCCTGACCTAATCCCTGATAAGTATTATCTGTAGCAGGCACAAACCACTCATCAATTAAATCTCCGCCGATAACAAGTTCTTTAACATTCGGAGAAACTTTTATCTGTTTAATCAATTTTTCAAGAGCCGGAAGGTTATTCTTGCACTCAGCATAAGTGAGATCTGCACCGAGATGCATATCGCTAAGAATAACTATCATATTTCTTTCGACCCCGCCATTGCTAAACGGATATATTACCTGATTAGTCGGACTAATCGGATTAGATTTTTCACAAGACGAAAGCAAAAATAAAAGCGAAAGCACAAAAAATGCGCTCAAAATCCTTTTTAAAATTTTCATAATATTTTTTTATTCTTCCTACTCATAAGGCTTTTCGGTTTCGCCCCGTTTTTTGAAATGGTTTCTGGTTTCCATTTTTTAAAATTGCGATTATTAATTAAAGTGGTAAGATATATATTTAGTCTTATCTTTTTTGTGATGAAGGGCAACTCGTTTATACGATTGAAAATTTATTCTCATATATCTTAATCCTTTCTAAACTTATTCACTGCAATTTCCGTGCCTAAAATAAAGTACATTTATAGCCTCTATTCGAAGTATATCTCTAACTATTTTCTCATTATGAGACTGAAATTCTCATTATGAGACTGATTTTAGCACTGTGGTTATGCAGTAACCTTATGCACTTTCCGACCCCGCCATTGCTAAACGGGTTCATTATCGAGCCTGATGGACCTGCCGGATTGGAAAAAAGAGAACAAATTTAGTCTTTGGGATATTTGCCAAAAAGTTTTGTAAAGAATTTGTGGATGCCGTGAAAACCCTGAACCGGTTCTGTAACCATTAAGATGCAATAGCCGGTAATTATATTAATGCCGGCTTCTTCTGCAAGTTTAATTGCTTCGGGAGTATCTGCCTGCTGTTGAATAAAGATATTTTTTATGTTTCTCTCAATTGCCTGCTTTACAAGTGAGGCTGATTCTGCTTTGGGAACAGCGATGAGTAGAGAATTTATACCTTCAGGAAGAGAAGCTATCGTGGGAAAACATTTTACATCATCAATCAAATCCGTATTGGGGTTGACGGGAAGAATCTGATAACCTTTTTTCAGAAGGTCTTTATACATAGTGTAAGTAAATTTTTTCTTATCACGGGAAACGCCTGCAAATGCTATGGGAGATTGGGCGAGAAATTCATTAATTTGTGTGAGGGTTGCCATTTATTTTAATGTGTTTAAGAAGGTTTATTTTTCTATATTTCAACAAATATAAAATGATTAGAATTAATTTTATAGTAATAAAGATTGTATCTATTTCAATAAAAAAACCCCTGCCGGAAAAATCCGACAGGGGTTAAAAATTTTAAATAAAAAATGTGTTATTCTTTTCCGAGATATTTATAGACAAAGCCTGCTGCAAAAGCTCCTGCAATAGGGATAAGAATAAAGAGCCAGAGTTGAGACAAAGCCCATCCGCCAACAAACACTGCCTGACTTATACTTCTTGCGGGGTTAACGGAAGTATTAGTAACGGGAATGGAAATAAGATGGATTAAAGTTAAAGCTAAACCTATAGCGAGACCTGCAAAACCTTTAGGAGCTTTCTCATCTGTAGCTCCGAGAATTACAATTAAAAACACAAATGTCATTACAAACTCAGAGACAAGTGCCGCAAGCATATTATAGTTTCCGGGTGAATGTTCACCGTAACCGTTAGCGGCAAAATTACCGATAGCGGAACCGTTACCCGTTGCAATAACAAAAAGAACAGCCGCAGCAGCAATGGCACCAAGTATTTGAGAAACAATGTAAGGCAAAATAATTTTACCGTCAATTCTGCCTCCGGCCCATAATCCAATGGTGACAGCCGGATTCAGGTGAGCTCCGGAAATATGCCCCAAAGAATAGGCAATTGTTAAGACAGTCAAACCGAAGGCAAGCGAAACGCCGACGAGACCAATACCTACTTCGGGGAAGGCAGCGGCAAGCACGGCACTACCGCATCCGCCAAGGACTAACCAAAAAGTGCCTAAAAATTCAGCGAGATTTTTTTTCATATTTTTAGTTTTAATTTTTGAAATTTAAGATAATTATTTTTATTTAATTTTGAAGTCCTATTTTTTATGAAACGGAATTGATGATAGTGAATTATGGGATTTCATTATCAAGGGGCAGAAGAAAAAAAATAATATATCAATAATTAAAAATATTTCATAAATTATATTATTCTTAAAAATTCAACCATAAAATATGGAAAACAGCAGCAAAAACAATTATTTAATTTTTGCAGTAATACTGTCAATCGGTTTTGTCATTGGTGCTTTAATTATTTCCGGGACGTGGCGGAAAGTTGCGAGCAGTAATGTAACAATCGCGGTTACAGGTTCTGCGTCAAAAAACATCAAATCCGATCTTGGGATTTGGGACGGTACTTTTACGAGCGAGTCAGTTTCCGTAACAGATGCATACGCAAAGCTTCAGGAATCAAACACGAAGATTAAAAATTATTTAATCTCATTTGGTTTTACGGAAGATATGATAGTATTTTCATCAATAAACACAAATACACTTTATGAGCCGCAGTCTAAAGGTGCTTCTTATGTGCCCGAAGGAGAAAAATCCGGTAAAGTTATTGGTTACAGGTTGGTACAGGGTGTAACAGTTGAATCATCTGAAGTTGATAAGATTGATAAACTTTCGAGAACAGTTACAGAGCTGATAAATCAAGGTGTTTCGATAAATTCAGAGCCGCCGAGATTTCTTTATACAAAGTTGAGTGATTTAAAGGTTGAGATGATAGGTCTTGCGGCACAGGATGCAAAAATCAGAGCAGAGCAGATTGCAAAAGCAACAGATAATAAAGTAGGTGATGTTCGGTCGTCCAAGACAGGTGTTATACAGATAAATGCAAAAAATTCGACAGAGGTTTCGGACTACGGAGTGAATGATGTGTCATCGCTTGAGAAGACGATTACGGCAGTTGTTAGTGTGAGTTTTTCGCTTGAGTGAAGAAGTTTTGTAATGAAAGAGCTTTGGAACGCTGATGACGCTGATATTGCAGATTGTAACAGATTTTTTTCATTTCAAAGAACAAGAGCAAAAAAACAGATAAAGTTTATAAAGTTTCTCAGGTTTGTCAGGTTTGTCAGGTTTGTAAATCAAGGATATTTCTGATTATGGAATTTGCGGAAATGTAAGCAGTTGACCAGGCAGATTGAAAATTGAAGCCGCCTGTTATTCCGTCTATATCAAGGACTTCGCCGGCAAAGAAGATGTTTGGGATGAGTTTACTTTGCATAGTTTTGAAATCAACTTCTTTGAGGTTGATGCCTCCGCATGTTACAAATTCTTCTTTGTTGGTGGTTTTTCCTGAGATGATTAGACTGAAGGAAAAAATATTTCCGGCGAGATTTGAGAGTTGTTTTGAAGAGATGTTAAGCCATTTCGTTTCGGAAGGGATTCCGGAGAGAGATACGAGATATTCCCAGAGGCGGTGAGGGATTGTGAATTGAGGGTTATGAGAAACGGTTTTATTTTTCAGGGTTTGTTTTAAATTTTTCAGAGTGTCGAGAGCGATTTGCTGATTTGTAATGCGGTGTGAGAATGCCCAGTTTATGTAAACAGAGAAGTTATAGTTTTGTTTGTGAAGTTCTTTTGCAGCGAAGGCAGAGAGTTTGAGGACGGCGGGACCGGAGATGCCGTTGTGAGTAATAAGGATATCGCCTGTTGCGTTTTGTTTTTTCGATAGAGTTATTTGGATGTTTTTTACTGAAATGCCGGCGAGAGAGAGGAAACGTTCGACTCCTACGGAGTCGGGGCTCTTGGTTGAATCTTTGCTACAAACGTTTGACTCCTCCGGAGTCATTGCGGGATTGGATTCTTGCTTCCCCAAACCGGAGTTTGAGAACGAGGTGTTTCTTTTTATGTTGAAAGAGAAAAGAGATGGGAGCAGAGGAGTTATGGTATGTTTCGTATTTTTGAGGAAAGAAAAATTTTCGGGTTTTGAGCTGCCGCCTGTAGTAATGAGAACGAAGTCGGCTGAGTATTGATTTCCGTTGGAAAAGGAAAGTGAAAATTTATTATTGGTTTCATTGACAGTAACAGAAGCTCCGGAAGGAAGTACTTGCGGAGAGATAATATCAATGTTTATTAGTTTGTGGTTTGTAAAAATTTTGACTCCGGATTTATTACAGCACGAATTAAAAAAATCTACAATGGTTTCAGAAGAATTTGATTCCGGAAATACTCGTCCATCCGGTTCGGTTTTTAGTTTGATTCCGCGTGATTCAAACCATTTGATTAAATCAGTGTTGTTAAATCTGCTAAATACTTGCCTGAGCTCTTTTTCACCGCGGGGATAATTTTTAAGAAAGTCATCTGTTGATGACATTGCATTAGTTATGTTGCACCTTCCTCCGCCGGAAATCAGAACTTTTGACAAAAGTTTTGATGAGCCTTCGAAAATGCAAATTTCGTGCTTTGACCGATTAAGAGATTCAGAAATATTAACAGCGGCAAAGAACCCTGACGCACCGCCTCCTATAACAGCAATATTCAATCCTCTTTCGCGTTTGATTCGTCATCGCCCGGAACTTCATTGTCATCATCAAGTGAGACAGGTGTTTCGGTGATGTTTTTAAGTAATTCGCGTGCATCTTCTGCATCTTCTTCGAGAACCTGCACCTGAACGGGACCGATAACAGGATTAAAACCGACACCGAATACTCCTCCTCCGAAGAGGTCCTGAGCGTTTTCGTTTTTGACGAAGTATTTAATATCGGCGCTGTCGAGGAGTGATTTAATGAGGGCTATTGTTCCGTGGTGTCCGGTTTTAAAGACGGTTACGAATTTTTCGTGGTCGAGATTTTCTTGAGACATAGGTAAGTTTGTAAAGTTTATAAAGAAAGAGATTTGGAACACAGATTACGCTGATTTAACGGATTATCACGGATTTTTTTCATATAAAGAGCGAAGAACGGCATAAGTTTATCAAGTTTATCAAGTTCAAAGTATAGATAATAAATAATAAAAGGATATTCAATGTAAAAGGGATTGAATAAGAAAATTAAAGCGGATAATTTAGAAAAAATAAAAAATATATGGAAAAATTCTGGAAGATAAAAAATACAAGAAAAGGATTTGAGGGAAGCTGGATAGATTTGAATGTTGATAATGTTGAATTGCCTGACGGAAAAATTTTACATTACGAGGCATTACATTATCACAGGGACGGAACAGGAGTGGTTGCGGAAAACGATGCGGGAGAAATAATGCTGATAAAAAGCTACAGGTATATTAATGATTATTACGGATGGGAATGTCCTGCGGGAACTGTGCCGCCTGAACAACATCCTGCAGAATGTGTAATACAGGAATTGAAAGAAGAGGCGGGATGCGAGTTTGAAAAAGAAAAATTGATTTATATGGGAAATTATTATCCTTCGATAGGTTCGAGCGACCAGTTGTTTCATTGTTACTATGCTAAAGGAGTGAGGCAGACGGGAGATTTTCCGGATAAGAACGAAGTTCTTGAAACAAAATGGGTAAAGAAAACAGACATTCGCAAAATGATATCAAACGGTGAAATAAAGGACGGATTTACAATTGCGTTACTGCTGATGGCGATGAATTAGTCGGTGAATTGGAGAGTATAATCACAGTTGTTAAGAAATATATATCCGATAGTTAACTCCGGCTGCGATTTATTCGATTTATAATAAATTCTAATTTTAACCTCTCCGGATTGTTGAAAAGCACTATAGTAAAAAGGTTTACTTTCCAGACTAAAGAACAGGAGATATTTTTCATAACCTTTTTCTTTTGCAACAGAGAAAAGAGTATCGTACGGAATTTCAACGTTATGATAAGATAAGCCGTCATAGTATTTCAAAATGAGGCGTTTAGAATCATATTGATATTCGTGTGAGAGTTCAACAAGCCAGTCACAATTATCAAACTTAATAAGGTCCATAGAGTAAGTTGTAGAAATACCTGTAGGCGGAATTTTGTAAGCAGAATAATCCGAAATAATATTCCAATTTAAATCAACCGAAAACTCCGAGTTATCTTTTTTAAGATAATTAGAATCTATTTTTCCTGTTTGCATTAAGCTAAGATGCTCCCGAAGATTGGACGGTCTTTGCTGGGAAAATACAGTAGAAGAATAAAAGAAGAGAATTATGGTTATAAAAAGAAAATAGTTTTTTGACATATCTAAAATTATTTATTCTAAAGTCATATAAGATTTAACTAACAGAAAGAGGAAAAGTTTCGAATATGCAAAAGAAGCATCAGTAACTAAAGACAGAAACAAAAAATTTTTAAAGTGTTATTTCATCAAAGTCTTTTACAGACGGGAAATTAATAACCATAAAAGCGGCAGAAATTAAAAAACCAACAGATGCAAAAACCAAATCACGATTGATGAAGAGGTTTGTGGTAATTGCGAATAATCCTCCGAAATCAACAAACATAAAAGAGAATATATTTGCGTTGAAGTAACTGTTTAAAAAACCGGCTTGTTTTACTTTGGTGCGAAGCATCATTTTTCTGAAAAATAACGAGCCGGCACAAAGTGCAATACAAATAATTAATGATACAATATTGAGAAAAAAGTATTCGGGTTCATAGGTGCTCTCCGGTATGAAAATGCCAAGAACAAAAATAACGAAAAGTCCTAATGTGATTGCGATTCCAAGCAATTTAATGCGCCGCATTGCAAAGTTGTGCTCTATTTGAATGTTGACAGGAATTTCTTTATTCATATTTTTATTTTTTAATTAGAGTATCTTTTAAAAGTTCATATTTCATTTTTTGATATTCCATAGTTCTCTCATTCACAAGTTTTTGGTGAGGCTCGAGAACATTTTTTCTGTAGATATGTCTTCCCATTCCCATAAATAGTACCGTAACAGAAATAAGAGTTGCAATTACAACGAAACGTTTTCCGAGATTTCCGGATTTAAGCTCTTTCCACAGTAAAAACATTGCGACTGCGGCAATAATAATTCCCGATATAAAGACATAGGCAAGAGTCCAGTTAACACCTTTCCAGGGAAGAGTGAAGAAGTTGAGCGTCCCAAACACAAGCTGAGAGAGCGTTACATAGAATGTGAGTTTATAGGCATATTTTTTCAATTCGTCTTTCGTGAAGCCGGGAAGATGCTCTTCAACTGAATATTTTTCGCGTCCGAAATACCAGAAGAAAAAGAGTCCGTTTACGGCGAGAGTTCCTGCAAGAAAATGAAAATAGCGGAATATAACATTACCCATAAAGAGTGTGGAAAAGAAACCTTTTACGGAAGCCCAATCTTCCGGGAAAAGCATAAGATTAACATTTGAGAGAAATATCAGAGGTATAAAGAGAAAGAGCAGGAAAGCAACCGATAAGATAGAGATGTGGAAAACTTTCTTGTTTTCGTATTTTTCCCAGGTGTATTTATGCAGATAAAGAAGCAGGAAGGCAATGATTACGAGCGGCACCACCGAAATCCACGCATAACCCGTAAGAGCATTTGCGGAATAGAAATAAATTGTATAAACTGTATTTATACCCAGCAATGGAGCAACACCTGCAACAATTGCGAGGCTTTTATTTACTGTAACCGTAGCTTCGATTGCTTTTGCGAGTTTGTTGAATCTGGGATTTTTTAAGCCGACAATTTCAAGCAGAAGCGTAAGGAATGTTCCGCCAACCATTAGATTCACGAAAAGGATGTGAATCAGAAATGATATTATCAGAACGGATATAAGAAACCATTCCGGCAGAGGAAGCGGAAGCGGAATATCGCGGGGAATCGGTTGTAATTGTGCAAACATATTTTAAACTTTTATTTTAAGTGCAAAGGTGAAATTTGAACGCCATTAACCTGGGCGCCGGGAATATTAATATCTGATTTTTGTATGCTGAGAATATATTCAACAAGGGCATCTGTTTCCGGAGAATTTCCGGGGAACGGCGGCATATAATATCTTCCTTTGTGCATAACGGGGATGTAATCTTTCATCTTTTGTTTGTCGAGCGGTTCACCGTTAGGCGAGAAAAGTTTCTCAAATTTTCTCACAACGGAATTCACATTATGGTGTGTATGGCATCTGCTGCAGGTAATGTCAAAAACATTTTTTCCCGCTTCAAGCATATTTTCTTTAGTTACTTCGGGTGTTGAAGTGTATGTTGCGTGTTTCAGAACTCCGTCGTTTTGAAATATTTTATAATCATCGAGGAGTAACTGATTTGAGTACATATAATCTTCAAGTACAAATGGTTTGCGAACAAATTCGCGGAATCTTTCGAAAGTACCCATAGTAACTATAATAACAAGTATGGGAATTATTGCGGCAAAGACGGGAACCCGCTTTGGTTTAAAAGCAAACCAAACAGTGAAAAGCATAGAAACAATTATAGCCGCAATGAGATAGTAGAGAAGCGAGTCATACCACTGCTGAAAAGCCTGTGTTGCTATGGCAACAGGAAGATTTGCGAGCATCAAATCGGGAATAAGCGAATAGTAATAAATACCTGCAAAGAAGACATGCGGTGTCCAGATGAACATCCAGTATGCAATATTTTTCAGAACGATTTTTTTAAAATCAAAATCTTTTCTAAGAAAAAGAAACGTAAGAAAGAAAGCAATTGAGCCTGCCATAACAAATGCCATCGGTGTGCGGAAAGCAAGTTGCGGCAAATACATTGGGTTTGTGAATCCCGTGAGCAGAGATTTCTGTTCGACCCACGAGCCGGAGTTCATCATAAATCCGAGAATACCGACTATAATTGCCATAGTTAGCCAGCTGAAGATGCTTAGGGCAGTACCCGCTATAATATGTTTCTTTTTTGCAGCGAAGTCTTTGTTTGATTTTTTCCAGGTGAGGAAATAAATCATTATAAAGATTACTTCGAGCATAAAAATAACCCATTCGATAAACCAAGCCATAAAGAAAATACGGATTAAACTGCCAATGGAAGCAGGACTTATCAGAGCGGCGGAAAACCAGATACCTACACCTGTAAGAGCTCCGAAAGTAGTGGTTATAACGAAGGCAACGAACATAAATTTATAGGCGAGGTTATCCCATTTTTCACCTTCGGGAAAACCGTTTTTCGAAGCTTTGTAGCCGCGGTATTCCATAAGGGTAATAAGGGGAAGGAAGCCTACGGCAAGGCCGTGGTTGATGATGACGTGAATGACGGCTATGACTGCGATGAGGAGGCGGTCGCCGAAGAAGTCGAGATGGAATATGGGAAAGTCCATTAGTAAGTTTGTAAAGTTTGAAAAGAGCTTAAGAGCGAAAGAAGAACTTTGGAACACGGATTACGCAGATTTGACGGATGGTCGCGGATTTTTTTTATATCAAAGAGCAGTAGAGCTGCACATTCCAAAGCTGGAGCTTTGGAATGAGATAGTGCGCAGTAGAGTCGCACAAGAACTTTGGAACACGGATTTTTTCTATTTTCTAAGAGCGAAATACTTTTAATAAAATTAAACAAAGAAAAATGATGAATCAATATATTAATTAATGAAAATATCTTTATACTTTTAACTTTGTATAAACTATAGTATTTTTGAAGAGAATGAAGTCAAGAAAAACAATAAATACTCCGGAAAAAATGCCGGAAGACGAAAAAGATTTTGTTTCTTTGATTCGCCCTCAAAGGTTTGAAGAATTTGTGGGACAGGATAGAGTGAAAGAAAATCTAAAAATATTTATTGAGAGTTCTAAGAAATTGAAAGAACCTCTTGACCATACATTATTTACGGGACCTCCGGGATTAGGAAAGACAACACTTGCGGGAATAATTTCAAAGGAAATGAACTCTGAAATTATAACGACATCAGGTCCAATAATAGAGAAGCCCGGAGATCTTGCGGGAATGTTGACTAAGCTGAAAGAAGGACAGATTTTATTTATTGATGAGATACACAGGATTCCAAAAGTTGTGGAAGAATTTTTATATTCAGCAATGGAAGAATATAAGCTTGATATTATGATAGATTCAGGACCTGCGGCAAGAAGTATTCCGATTAAACTTGAAAAATTCACTTTGATAGGAGCTACTACAAGGCAGGGACTGCTTTCATCTCCGATGCTTGACCGATTTGGAATTACCTGTCATCTGGAATATTATAACGTAAATAATCTGATAGACATAGTAAAACGTTCGGCAAAGATAATGAATATAAAGATAACAGGCGAAGGAGCAGCAGAGATAGCAAAGAGGAGCAGAGCAACACCGCGAATTGCAAACAGGCTGTTAAGAAGAACGAGAGATTTTGCAATTGTAAAAGGTGACGGCACAATAGACAAAGACATTGCCGAATATGCCCTTGAGTCCCTTGGAGTTGACGAATACGGACTTGATAAAATTGACAAAAAGATACTTGAGACTATAATATTAAAGCACAGCGGCGGACCTGTAGGTCTATCAACTATTGCGGCATCAATAGGAGAAGACCCGGGAACGGTAGAAGATGTTTATGAACCATTTCTTATGATAGAAGGTTTTATAAAAAGAACTCCAAAAGGCAGGGAAGCAACACAGCTTTCTTATAAGCATTTGGGATTAACGAAATCGAAAGATAAAGGAACAAACAGTTTATTTAATGAATAAGACATTAAAAGAAATAGTAACAATTTTATTGGTATCAGCAGGAATAGGATTGATATTTAATGCGATAAATCCGGAAGGCGTATCTTTGATAGCAGATGCAAGCAGATTTAAAGTTGACAGCACAAAGATAAAAGCCGGAGATCTATCGAATTTTAAAAATGACCCTTATGATACCACAGGAAAGTCAATGCCGCTTGGAAATCCGCAAATAGACCCAAAGCTCGGATTTGTAAAACCCGGAAATATTGGTATTGTACAGGCAAAGCAGTTTTATGATATAAACGCATTATTTATTGACGGAAGAACGAGAGAAGAATATTTTGCCGGACATATCAAGGGAGCAATAAACTATCCTTACGAAGAATTTAAGATGACATCGCCTGAGCAGAAAGTTGCAATAACAAAGAAGTTTAATAAAAACGGAATAATAGTTGTATATTGCGGAGGCGGAACCTGCGAAGTAAGTATAGACCTTGCATATGAATTAGGAAAACTCGGATTTAAAAGTGTTAATATATTTCTTGGAGGATGGATTGACTGGGTAGAAGCGGGATATCCAACTGAAATACCAAATCAAAAATAAAAGGATGGAAAAAGTATTAGGAAATAAATATTTATTATGGGTAATCAGGATTGTAATCGGGATAGTATTCATTTATGCATCTTTTTATAAGATTATCAGTCCGTTTGACTTTGCAAAATCTATCAGAAATTATGATATGATGCCAATAGAGCTGGTTAATTTGCCGGCAATTATTTTACCTTATCTTGAGTTTATATGCGGAATATTATTAATAACCGGAAAAATGAGAAAAGGGACAAGTTTTTGGATGATAATAATGCTTGTTGGTTTTATAATAGGATTAACTCAGGCATATATGAGAGGATTGGATATAGATTGCGGGTGTTTTAATCCCCTTGAAAATGCGAGTTCAAAAAGCGAAATTTTAGTAAGGATAGTTGAAGATTTTCTGATGCTGGCAGGAGTTCTGATATATATGATATTTGGAGGAAAGAAAGAGATTAAGAAGGAACCGGAAACATCTCCGGCAGTTTAATAAATAAATAAAATTAATAAATTATACTATTATGAAAGAATTCATTAAAACAAAAGCAGCAAAACTCTCGTTTTTAATAGCCGGACTGGCAATAGTCTCGGTAGTAATGTTTTTAGTAATTGCGAACTCAAATATTACGGCAACCGCTAAAGGTCCGAAAATTGTGTTCAAAGAATCAGTACACGATTTTGGAAAGGTACCGCAGGGTCCATCTCTTCAGTATAATTTCAAATTTACCAACAAAGGAAGCGGTTTACTGAAGATAGAAAGAGTGCAGACTACCTGCGGATGCACAGGGGCAAATGTAGGTGATAAAACCGACTATAAGAAAAACGAAAGCGGAGAGATAAAGGTAGAATTTAATACTCAGGGAAGACAGGGACCACAGGAGAAGTCAATAATAGTATTTACTAATGACCCCGATAATGAACAGGTAGTTTTGAAAGTCAAATGTGACATAGATCCAAATATGCAGTTTTAATCAGTAAAAGGTTTTAATTCGATTGCGAAGGGATGTTTTTGTTCTGAAGTAGAATCAGTTAAAAGTTTAGAGCGTTTATTTTTCCAATTGCCTTTTCTAAACCAAAGGAATATAATGGTACCTTTCAGGAAAACCGTTAGAGCGATTGCGAGCCAAATTCCATTAAGTCCCCATAGAGAAGAAAAAAGTGCGGCAAGCGGAATTCTTAAAAAATTTAAAGGAGTACCAATTAAAGCCGGAGGGAGTGAATCCCCTGCTCCGGAGAAAGCACCGCTTGTAACAACCTCAATTCCCGAAAAAAATATTATAGTTGCAGTAATTTTATTAAAGACAGAAGCTACAACGAGAACGTCTAAGTCACTTGTAAAAACAGATGCGACCTGATAACTAAAAATAAAAAGCAGAAAGGAATAGATAAGTAAAACAAAGGATGTATATCGCATTATTTTGTAAGCGTGTTTTTCAGCCTTGTTATAATCTCCTGCTCCGACACTTTGTCCGACAAGTATGGAAGCAGTAAGTGCAAACCCGACAGATATCTGATAGGACATAGCTTCCGAGCGATGAGCAATGCCCATTGCGGCAAACCCCAGTGTACCGTAATCGGCTACTACACGGGAAATAAGTATATAGATAAAAGAAAAAGCAACGCCATTCAGCGAGATTGGAAAACCTATTTTAAAAGTTTCTTTCAAAACCGGAAAATCAAAACGGAAAGAACGGAATTTATCAATAAGATTCCTTTTATAGAGAAGAATAATCCCGACAATAAAGGCGAAAAAGTAAGACACAAGAGTTGAGACGGCGGCTCCGGTTAAACCAAATTCAAGAAATCCGTTATAACCAAAGATGAAAAGAGGAGCAAGGAAAAAATTGAGTATCACAGCAATAAGAAGAAGATAGAAAGGAGTGCGTGTATCACCATAGCCGCGAAATATTGCACTGACGGTAAGCAGCAGGGTAATGCAGGGTAAGCCGACGAGAAAAGGAATAAGGTATTCGCTTGCAAGTTTACTGTGAAGTTCGTTCAATGAAACAAGAGACCAGAGAAAAGGCAGAGTAGGAATTATTAATAAGCCAAACGTGACAGAGTATAAAAAAGTATTGATAATATTTTCAAGGGAAATTTTCTTAGCAAGTTTAAAATCTCCGGCACCTGTTGCCTGGGCTACAAGAGAATTAGTACCAGTTGCAATGAGTTCACCAAAGGCAAGAATTCCCCATACGACAAAGGTTGCAATTGTAAGTCCGGCAAGTTCATTACTTCCGAGTTTACCTGCCCAGAAAGCATCAATAATGACAAAAAGAGAGCGAACGACTGTTTGCATTACAGCAGGAATTGCAAGGGATAATATTATTTTTCTATCTGAAGACATTGCCCCTAAAATATTTATAATGAAATATAAATACAGTGTTAAAATTTATTGCATTGAATAATTAAAGGGTTTTGAATAAAATATTGTTCAAAACTATAAATATCTTAATGAATATTTTCAAGGGTGCTTTTTTTTTGATGTTTTTTATAGCAATAACTTTTTCTGCGAATAGTCCTGACTCAGGCATTAACAGTAATGTACAAACTATAATCAATGATTCATTAGAACTTGTTGAAGAAAATTCCGATACAGTTCTAATTGCGGCGGTTGGTGACATAATGTGCCATTTAAAAGAGGCATCGGTTTCAAGGGTTCAGGGCGGATATGACTTTTTTCCATTATTCCAATATGTAGAGCCATATATCAGAAAGGCAGATATTTCAATAGCAAACCTTGAAACTGTACTTGCGGGCAGGGAGAAAGGATTTACCGGTTTTCCGCTGTTTAATTCTCCGGATGAATTTTGCGAAGCGGCGGCGAAATGCGGGTTTAATGTTTTAACTACGGCTAACAACCACTGCATAGATAAAGGAATAAACGGATTAGAACGGACAATTGATATAATTGAGCAAAACGGAGTTTTTCAAACCGGAACATACAGAACAGAAGAGGATAGCAAGGAAATATTAATACTAAATGCAAAAGGAATAAAAGTGGCAATCCTTGCTTATACTTACGGAGTGAACGGATTATACATTCCGAAAGATAAAAAGTATTCGGTCAATCTGATTGACTTTGAAAAAATTGAATCGGATATAGAAGAAGCAAGGAGCAGAAATGCGGATAAAATAATTGTAAGCATACACTGGGGTGAAGAGTATCAAAGATATCCGAATAAATATCAGAAATCAATCGCAGATAAAATATTTTCAGCGGGAGCGGATATTATACTGGGTTCACATCCTCACGTACTTCAGGGAATAGAGATGCCCGAATACGAAGATATTAACGGTAAAACAAAAAAGAAATTAATAATTTATTCGATGGGAAATTTTATAGCAAATCAATTCAATGCTCATACAAGAAGCGGAGTAATACTATATATAAAATTAATAAAAAACCATTTCACAAACGAGACAGAGATTTTACAAGTCAGTTTTGAACCTACTTATATTGCAAACGGGTCACTTGTAATACTGCCGGTCAGAGAAGCGATAGATGTAATTGACAACGTTAATAAAGAATCAGGTTTATATAAATATAGAAATCAGCTCGGAATTTTAAATACAGTTTTTAAAGAAACCGGGAAACATCTGGAAAGAGAAAATGAACATATTTCCATAGGAGAATAACTTTTAAAAACGTTTTAAAAATAGTAAATTACGCTTTTAATTTAATCAGGCGATATAAATGGATATAAAGTTTGGACGATACACAAATGCGTTCAGAGGCGGAATAAAAAATGACCTCTGGAAAGAGAGTGAAGCTCTTTATTTTGATGAAATAAAGTATATTGACTCCTATATGAAGTTTTTCGAATATTTAAAAGATGAAGAGGTAAATAATGTGGAATATGAAAGGACAGGAGAAGAAATAAAGTTTATCGTAAAGCAGGGTTCAAAGCATATCACAGGCAGTATAGATGCAACCAAGATAACCGCTATATCGGAAATTGCCCTGATGGAAAAACTCTCGGTACCTGTAATGAGGAAATTGCTTGAACATAATTATACGCTTTTTTATTCAAAGTTTGCTCTTGACAACGATAGGGCAATACTTAAGTTTGATTCGGCAAACAAGGCTTGCCAACCGGAAAAATTATATTATGCTTTAAGAGAACTTGCATTGAGAGGCGACAAGTCAGATGATTTATTGATATCGGATTTTTCGGCATTAAAACCGTTAAACGAGCATAAAATTCCTTTGCCCGCAGATGTTTTGGATTTAAAATATAAATACTTTACCAAATGGATTAACGAAGTAATTGCAAAAGCAAACGACAAGCAAATTATAGATAAATACTCCGGTGCGGTTTCTTATATGTTTTTAAATATGATTTACAGAATTGACTATATTTTACACCCGGAAGGTGCTTTGTTAAACAGACTTGAAAAAATCAGCTCAAATTATTTTGCAAAAGACAACAAGAGTTTACTTGAGAAAATTGAGATAATGAAAAAAGGATTTGAGGAAATCTTATCGCTTGAAAAGAATAAAATTTCTGAAGGCTTTTACGATGTTATTTCAACATTTGGGATAACAAATCCAACACAACATGCGGCTGTTCAGGATACTTTTAAAAATAACCTGCAAAATGTGGATTACTATATTAATGAAAAGAAAGAAGAATATGCTTTATTGATATTTGAATACTTAGCGGGGTATTGCCTGTATAGCTACGGTTTACCAAAACCAACACGCGATTTATTGCATATAGTATTTGTAATATTGAACGAAGACTTTTTCCGTGAAGCCGGTGTTAAGGAATTATATTATTCCGGCTCTGCAAAAACCTTCGATGAAAAATTACTTAAAGAAAGAATCAGTAAAATAATTGAAGAAGCAAAAGAAGATTTCCCGTTAGCAGATATTAAATTGGAAAATCTGAAGTTTAACACTTTAATAGCATTTTTAAAATCATACATTAACGAAATAAATCAACTGAATTATAATAAAGAATAATATGGATATACAGGAAATAATAAATAATTATCAATCATCTGTAATACAGATTTCAACCCCATACGGAACGGGAACCGGATTTTGTCTTAAGAAACATAATATAATTGTTACGAATAATCACGTTGTCAGCGGAGTTAACGAAGCGGTCATAAGCGGAAAGAATTTCGGTAAAGTTTTAGCTCCTGTTTATTTTAATGACCCTATTTATGACCTCGCATTTATACGTATTCCGGAAGGTATAGAATTTCAGGAGAAGATAATTGCGGAAACAGACAGTGTTCACGACGGCGATACGGTACTGGCAATAGGACATCCGTACGGATTAAATTACACTGCTACAGAGGGTATTGTATCAAAGGCAAAGAGGTTACACAACAATATAAATTATATTCAGATTGATGCGGCTATAAATCCCGGAAACAGCGGCGGACCACTTTTAAATCTAAACGGTGAGATTATCGGGGTTAATACTTTTATTATTTCGGGCGGAGACAATTTAGGATTTGCATTGCCTGTAAGTTATCTCAAAGAATCTCTCGAAGAATACGGAAAGATATTCGGCAAGCCGGCATTGAGATGCAACTCGTGTATGAACATAATTGCCGAAGAAAGTGTAGAAGACGGATACTGTCCGGAATGTGGAACTAAGATAACAATACTCGAAGACAATAAGCAAGAATATAAACCGCAGGGAAAAGCGGCAGTAATTGAAGATATATTAACTGCATTAGGCAAAGATGTGAAACTTATGAGAAGAGGTTCTTACGACTGGGAAGTTGAACAAGGCAGCATAAAAATATTTATCAAGTACGGAGAGAATGGATTTATAGTATCAGATGCAATAGTATGCAGAATTCCAAAAACAAATATAGCGGCGATTTACGAATATTTATTAAGAGAGAACAATAAACTGGATCAAATATATTTTTCGGTAAATAATCAGAAAGTTGTTCTTACGGCAATGATTTACGATTATTACCTTGAATTCGAAACAGGCAAAGAAATTTTCAGGACATTATTTGAGAAGGCGGATTATTATGATGATTATCTTATAAAAACATTTAACGCAACAGCCGGAATATTGAATGAAGAGTAATAAAATAAGTTACCCGAATAAACCTTTATATTTGATTTATTTATTTTTAAATTATCGTTTTGAGTTACCGGTCAACTAAATGGATAATATTTTACAACAACTATTTGCAGGTATAGACGCCGGGGATTACGAGGAAGCGATAAAGAACTGTACGGTTCTTATTTCGGGACAGCCATTGAATCCTATGCTTTATGAACTAAGAGGCGATTGTTATTTCAATTTAAGGAAATATGAATCTGCAATGCTGAACTATGCAGAATCAATAGAATTGATTGACATAAAGAGCGACAAAGGGAAAGAAAACCTTTCGGCATTATACAATAAAAAAGGCAGCTGCAGTTTAAATATAAATAATGTAGAAGAGGCGCTTGAAGATTTTAAGAAAGCCGTTAAGCTAAATCCGAATAATTTTGAAGCGTATAACAACAAAGGGAAGGCTCACAGGGCAAGAGGAGAATACAAACAATGTATAGACGACTGTTCGCAGGCACTTGAAATCAACTATAAATACCCGGCTGCATATAATAACAGAGGAAATGCATTCTATTTGCTCGGAAGTGCAGATGAATCAATAAGCGATTATAACTCTGCAATTTTGATGAACCCGACTTATGCCAATGCATATTATAACAGAGGCAGTTCACATTTTATATTAAAGAAAAATTATATTGAAGCCAAGCGGGACTGGGAAGAGGCGATAAAACTTGACCCGTCATACTCTGAAGAGCTGAAAGAAAAATTTATTGAACTTGACAGACTTATAAAGGCAGAAGAAGATATTCCAAACGCGCCGGATTTTGATAAGATGTTTACGACAAATGTAAACGAACAATTTCCCGAATTGTCAACAGCATCGCTTCCCGATGAACTTGCACATTTAAGACCGGGCTCACAGATTGAAGATGTTTTTGAAAACTCACAAGATGAAGAAGGGCAGGATGTTGAAGTAAAACTGCCTGAGAGTTTACTGCAATTGCATAAGGAAATAGTGAATGAGCCTTACAGAGCAAGCGAAGATAATTTTACTGCAGGTCACCAAACCGAAACAACAGAGCCGAAACAGGAACCGGAATCGAACAGACAAATACAATTTTCAAGCAGATATTTCAGAGAAGAGCAGAAGCCGGAGAGAAGTAAATCTTTTTACGCTATAATAGGATTGTCATCGTTTTTCTTTGTGGTTATTGCTGCTTTCTTAATTTTTTATTTTTTAAATATTAATAAACCAACAGGGACAGCAAGCACAGAAAATAAAATTGATACGATTAAAAAAACTTCAAACAATTTAATCTTTGAGAGAGCTGACTCTATAAGAACAGATATTCCAAAGGAAATTGAAGATATGGTGAAACAAAAAAATATGATATTAATAATAGCGGACAGCGGCTATTATCTGCAGGCAGGCTCATATAAAAGCGAAGAGACAGCATTAACAAAGATTGAAGAACTGGAAGAAGCCGGTTTTGAACCGGAAATATTTGAAACTGAAATACCCGGTAAAGGGTTATTCTATAGAGTACGATTAGGAATGTACGAATCACTCGAGGACGTAAAATTAATGGTGAATAAATTAGGTATGTAATTTTTTAATACAATTTACTATTTTCTCTCAATGAACAAAAAAAGTTTAGTAAATAAACTGCAATCTGAGGTAAAGTTAAGCAAGACTCAGAGCGAAAAAGTTTTCAATTCCGTATTTGAACGGATAAAGGAAAGCATCAAAGAAAACAGATACTTTAATGTTGACGGATTCGGAGACTTTAAAGTTGAAAGACGAAAGATGCAAACGATGGTTGATTACAACAAGAAAGCTGTTGTACTCTTACCACCGAAGGAGAAGATTGTATTCGATTATAATCCTTCAGAGGGAACTGCTAATCCGATGTCCAAAGAAAGTTCAGATCTGATAAAAGAAATATCCTCAGAACTTAATCTCGACGAAATCAAAGTTTATAACTATTTCATTGAGATTTTTAACACATTAAAAATAAATTTCCAAAAAGATAAGAATATTAATATATCTGAATTCGGAAAATTCAAACCGAAAGACGGTAAGTTAAATTTTTCACCCGTGAAGAAATTTGCGGAAGATGTTAATTATTATTTCAGTGATTTAAAGACCGTAACAGTAAGAGCATTATCAGTATCGGAATTTAAATCGAAATTTGATTCAAAACCTTTACCTGTATCAACTCCGAAATCTTTCATAAGAGAAGAGGAAGATAAAGTTGAAATTAAGAGTCAGGAACGATTTGAAGTTAAGCATATTCCGGAACCGGAAGAGTTTGTTGCACCTGTTATTGAGAGAAAACCGGAGCCTGAAATTATTCCGGAGCCCGAGGAAATAGTATTTGAGGAGCTTGAAGAAGTTGTTGAAGAAGTGCCTCCTGTTGTTGAAGAGGTAAAAGAGGAAGTTGTTGAAGAAGTAAAAGAGGAAGTTGTTGAAGAAGTAAAAGAGGAAGTTGTTGAAGAAGTGAAAGAAGATGCTTCAACAATAGTAGATAAAATAGTTGACGAAGCTGTAGAAGAAATACAATCTGCAGGAGATATAACAGATATTAACGAAGAGATAAGAAGGAGAACGGAATTATTCAAAGAGGCAGAAAGAAAATTTGATTCCATACATTTCGAAGATACAATACAGTCTGTACCTGATTTAACACCACAGATATTTGAAACTCATAAAGTTCCGGAGCCGATAGTTGACAAGATTGCACAGGAAGAGCATTTAAAAACACCTGAAGAAATTGCCGATGACTTTGAGCAAAAAGTAAAGAAGTTTGAAAGTGAAATATCAAAAACAGATTTTGTAAAATCGTACTCGGAAATAAAAGAAGAAAGTAAGCCGGAGATTGAGGGGATCGAGAGACCTTCAATATTAAATGATACCGGAATAATGAAAAATCCGTTTGAGACGGAAAGCAATGAACCACCTTCAACTTTAAGTGAATTAGTAATACCGCCTTTTTTTGCAGACGAGAAAATTGAAATTCCGAAATTAGATTCTGATATTATGGATTTTGGTTCTACGGAAAGTGTAATACCTGAATTCAAACCAAGCATAGTAGAAGAGCCACAGCAAGACACTTTTATAACACCTGATGCAAAAATAAAATTTGTAAAAGAAGAAGAAGAAACACTTTCAATTGGTGATATGTATGAGAAGTTAAGAGACAGTTTTAGCAATGGTGATGCAATCAAAGCTCCAAAAAATGAAGAAAACCCGGAGCCGGAAAGTTCACAATTAGACGAGATAATTGAAGAAACAGAAAAGAAGGCAAAAGACACGATATCATATGAAATCAACTCTGAAGAAAGAGAAGAAGAGAATACAATAGAATCAAAAACTGAAGATGCCGGGTTTGAAATAGAATCAGAAAAGCCCCCGGTAATGAATGAGCTATCCGAAACGAAAATAATGCCGCCTCCGGGAGCAAGCGAAAAATTTGAAGAAGAGTTTAAGCATTTCTTTAACACGCTGAACACTGAGCCAATACCTACAACATCTTCAGAGCCGCAGCTGCCGAAAATTGAACCTCCCGTAAGTACTGAAATGCCAAAGAGTCTCGATGATTACCTTGAAACGACTACTCCCCCGACATTCGAACCGTTCGACCCGGGAGTGAAAGAAGTTGAGAAAGCAAGAGAAGAAGAAAGAAATAAGGTGTTCAATGCGACTGCTCCTGACAAGGTAACTTTATTTCACGAAGAAGAACAAAAAGACGAAAAGAAATTTTTAGGTTTACCCCTGTATGCAATAATATCAGCTATAATAATTTTAACAATTATTATCGGCGGAATATTTATGTATAAATCATTTGTGGAAAAGGTTGTAACCAATGTTAACCCGCCAATTGAGGAACAGCAGAATCCTTAAGATTGTTTTTTCTTTTTCAGAAATTTTATAACAACTCCGACAAGTAAAAAGCCGAGCCATATCCCAAAAGAAAATTTGCCGATATAATCACCGTGTAAAGTATAGAATGTGAGTTCGGTTCTTTGTCCTATTTTACTTACAAACAAAGCCTTTTCATTAATTTCTGTTTGGTCATATTTATTTCCAAAGGGGTCAAAAACTCCGGAAATGCCCGTATTTGCACATCTTGCAATCCATCTGCGATTTTCAATTGCTCTTAGTACGGCGAATTGGTTATGCTGATAAGTACCCTGAAGTTTTCCCCACCATCCGTCATTTGTAATAACTACACAAAACTGAGCACCTTTTTCTATAAACTTAGCAAAAAATTCCGGATAGATAGATTCATAACAAATCACACCGTTAAAATTCAAGCCGGAATCTGTTTTAAAAATCAGTGTATCGTTGCCAATCTGATATGAACTAATTCCAACACTCCATTTAATCAGATTTTGAAGAAATTTAAGTTTTTCCTGATAAGGCATTCTTTCACTGCCTATAACAAGCTTAATTTTATCATATTTCTGAATATTTTCACGGGTTGAATTTCTTTGCAAAAGAAATGAAGAATTAAAAACATCGTAACGTTTTCCGTCTGAAAATACTTTTGAATCAATACGTACATCTTCGGGATTGGTATAAGTTTCAAGATCAGGAGAGCCAATCAGAACGGGAACTCCGGAGCTGTCAATAAGTTTCTTAAACATCTGAAAACGTTCGTCATAGGAGGGATGAAGAAAATAGAAAGGCATTGCAGTTTCCGGCATTACAATTAAATCGGGCTTCGGATTTCGGAAAGAAAGTTCATTGAGAGAATTAAGATAATCCTTAACGAGGTCTCCCTGTTTAGCGCCCCATTTTTTCCACGGATTAATATTTGGTTGAAGAATTCCGATTTTAACTGTATCCCTGTTATAATCTGCGGTATATTTGGATTCACTGCGTGAAAATGTCGTATAGAAATCCGGAGATATATAAAGGATAATTATTATTAATGCATAAGAAATATTCCGGAAATTAAAACCTTGTTCTTTCCGGGCAGAGATAAAAAGCAGACAAAGGAAAACACTGATATACAGGCTCCACGCAGAAATTCCAAACACTCCGGTAATATCTGCGAGATCGGAAGAGCGTCGTGTAGGGAAAGAGTGTAGATCTCGGTGGTC
>CALKAJ010000291.1 GCA_937983305.1 uncultured Ignavibacteriota bacterium
TTTATATGCCCGGCAGAGACAGCAGTCCTTTTGTTGAATTTCTCGGAATGGCATCTATAATTCTGACTTTTGTTGGAGTTTCCGCACACGGTTTAATAAGAATAGTAATTTCAAGAAAGAAAGGGAAAAAATAATATGGCAAGAGTAGTATATATCTACAAGGCATTTGAGAGATTCTGGCATTGGATGCAGGCACTCCTGATATTTTTTCTTGCGGCAACCGGATTTGAAATTCACGGTTCATTTAAATTTTTTGGATATGAGAACGCAGTGGAATATCACAATTATGCGGCATATGCATTAATTATTCTTATAATCTTTGCAATTTTCTGGCATTTTTCAACCGGAGAATGGAAACAATATCTCCCGACCAAAGAGAACTTAATAGCACAGGCGAATTATTATATACTTGGTATTTTCAAAAATGCGCCGCATCCAACGAAGAAAACCGTTCTAAGTAAACTTAATCCGCTCCAGAAACTTGTTTATCTCGGGTTAAAGATTTTAGTAATTCCGGTTATGGTTATTTCAGGATTACTTTATATCTATTATCGTTACCCTCACCAAACAGGTGTTGAAGCTTTAAGCATTGACTCTTTGGCTCCGATAGCAATTATTCATACTTTAGGAGCATATTTCCTTGTTGCATTTGTAATCAGTCATTTATATTTAATGACTACCGGTGAAACAATAACTTCGAACCTCAAGGCAATGATAACGGGATATGAAGACCTTGATGGACACGATGAAGAAAAAGATGAAGTAAGCGATGAATATGAAGAATCAGAGATAAAAGAAGAGACAGAGGATAAGATAGAAGAAAAGACAGAAATTGATAATGCAGAAGAAAAGAAAGAAGACGAACACACCTTAAAAACAGAAAATAACAAAAGTTAATAACTACAGAATAAAAATTATATGGAAGCAAAAAAATATATGAACCCGTATCTCGCAGGCTTTCTTCTTGGATTGTTACTGTTGGCTACAATATTTATAACAGGCAGAGGCCTCGGAGCAAGCGGAGCAGTAAAAAGCGGAGTTATTGCCGTAGTGAATTTCATTGCTCCTTCTCACACAGGAAATACTCATTACTATCAGGAGTATTTTGAAGAGCATAAGGATGGAGCATTAAAAAACTGGTTAGTATTTGAAGTTATAGGAGTTGTTATAGGTGCATTTATTTCCGGGTTAATTTCAAACAGACTAAGTTTTAAAATTGAACACTCTCCTAAAATCACAAGTAAAGTCAGGATATTTGCGGCTTTGGCAGGCGGAGCATTATTCGGCTTCGGAGCCCAACTCGGAAGAGGATGTACGAGCGGCTCGGCATTAAGCGGAATGGCTGTAATGTCTGCCGGCGGTATAATAACAATGCTTGCAATATTTGGCGGTGCGTATCTTTTCGCATATTTTTTCAGAAAACTTTGGTTATAGGAAAGGAGAATTTAAAATGGCACCATTAGTTCCCGACATAATTGGAAATGAATTAAATTTCATAGTAGCAATATTAATAGGAATAGGTTTTGGATATATTCTTGAGCAGGCAGGATTTTCAACATCCAAAAAGCTCGTTGGATTATTTTATGGATACGACTTTACCGTTCTAAGAGTATTTTTCACTGCAGGAATAACCGCAATGATTGGAGTTGTTGCATTCGGATATTTTGGTATTCTTGATTTAAACCTCATTTATATAAACCCGACATTTATCGGCTCTGCCCTCGTAGGCGGATTCATAATGGGTCTCGGCTTTATAGTAGGAGGTTTTTGCCCGGGCACAAGTGTATGTGCGGCGGCAATTGGAAAAATTGATGCGATGATATTTGTTGCAGGTTCATTTCTCGGAGTGTATATATTCGCAGAAGGCTACCCGCTTTTTGAAGGGCTATACAAAGGCGGAAACTGGGGCAGTCCTCGCTTGTATGAATTGCTTGGTATGTCGCAATCGCTCTTTGCATTCCTTTTAACCTTCGTTGCAATATTTGCATTTGTTGTTGTTACAAAAATCGAAGCAAAAGTGAACGGTAAACCAAATCCGGATTTGCAACCCGGCAAATTATATGCAGGACTTGCAATGATTGCAATAATAATCGGTATTTCCGCATTTGCAATGCCGGACAGACAAACATCAATATTAAAAGATTCTGAGAACAAAGAAAAAACAGGAAAACTTAATCCGGCTTTAATGACTTCGGATGAACTTGCTTTCAGGATTATTGACAAAGAAAAAAATATACAACTGTTCGATTTCAGAAGTCCCGAAGCATTTAAAGAAATGAATTTACCCGGTTCGGTAAATTATAAACCTGAAGATATATTCGGAAAAGATATCTCTAAGGTCTTACTGCAAAAGCATAAAATCAATGTTATCATTGCAGATGATGAAGAAACGGAAAGAAAGATAGCTTATATAATGGATGAAGCCGGAAGATCGGAAGAGCACACGTCTGAACTCCAGTCACGAATCAACATCTCGTATG
>CALKAJ010000292.1 GCA_937983305.1 uncultured Ignavibacteriota bacterium
TACGAGATGGTGATTCGTGACTGGAGTTCAGACGTGTGCTCTTCCGATCTATAAAACCAATAGAATTTGCAAAATAAAGTGATTTGGTTTTTACCTGATAAGAGTTATTAATAATTATATTCCATCTAATAGTTCGAATATACATCAATATTGGATAAGGAAGGCAAAGCATAATCACAAAGAAATAATTATAAGATAATAGTATTTTTACAAATACTTTTAAATCAATAACATAAAAAATTGTAAACAGAATGATTATACTCAACAGAATTCCAATATATAGTTTTATCTTCTTAGAATTCATTAATCAAATTACATATTTTATTTATAAAAAAATTATTAAGAGTAATATCAATCGGAAGGCTAATGATTTCTTTATGAATATTTTCAGAAACCGGGAAAGATATTTTATTCATTTCCTCGTATGCTTGCTGCTTGTGAGGGGGAATTGGATAGTGAATCATAGTTTCTATTCCATTTTCAAGAAGATATTCCTGCAATTTATTTCTTCTTTTACTTCGAATTACGAACTGATGAAAAACATTGCTTTCGCATATATCTAATTTTGGCAATATCAGTTTATTATTAGTTATATTATCTATATAATATTTTGCAATTTTCCTTCTTTTTTCATTGTCTTTGTCAAGCCGTTTTAGCTTAACTCTTAATACTGCCGCCTGAATTTCATCCATTCTGTTGTTATAACCTTTTTCAAGATTATGATATTTCTTTTCCGAGCCGTAATTTCTAAGAATTTTAATTTTTTCAAACAAAATTCTATCATTCGTAGTTACAGCTCCGGCATCGCCCAGAGCACCAAGATTTTTCCCCGGATAAAAACTTGTTGCGGCGGCATTTCCAAGGTTTCCTGTTCTTCTTCCTTGATATATCGCACCCTGTGCCTGAGCATTATCTTCGAGGACTTTAAGTCTATATTTTTTGGCAATAAAACTGATATCATCCATTTCACAAACTTTGCCGTAAAGGTGAACGGGAATAATGCATTTCGTATTTTTTGTAATTGCTCTTTCGATTAAATCAGGATTGATGTTATAAGTATTAATATCAGGTTCAACGGGAACAATTTTCGCCCCGACCATCGAAACGGCAAGCCAGGTAGCAATATATGTATTTGAAGGAACAATAACTTCATCCCCATTGCCAATTCCCAATGCTTTTAAGACAAGATGCAATGCATCGAGTCCGTTACTTACTCCAACGCAATATTTTGTTCCGCAATATTCCGCAAATTCTTTTTCAAATGCCACCAGTTCTTTTCCAAGCAAATACCAACCTGTATCAATTACTCTCCTAATCGCTTCAGATAATTCAGGCTCGTAACTTTGATTTATTTTTTTTAAGTCGAGAAATTTAATCATGAAGACCGAATGGGCTCAAAACTTTTTAAATAATAAAGGTTTCCCTCTTTATCTTTCAAATCAAGACTGATAATTATATTATTTTTTGTAATGTATCCTTTGTGTTTTGCAGGATTACCATACCACAAAGTAAATGGAGGTACAGTTTTTGTTAAAACACTCCCGGCACCAATCATTGAATACTCTCCAATAGATATACCTGCAATAATTGTTGAGTTTGCCCCTATTGATGCATATTTTCTTAGATATGTTTTTTCAAATTTGTCAGGATAGACTTTGGAGCGAGGAAGTAAATCGTTTGTAAAAGTTACATTCGGACCAATAAAAACATTATCTTCGATTGTTATCCCGTCCCAGATTTGAACACCAGACTTTATAGTAACATTATCCCCGATAATAACATCGTTTTCAATAAATACATTTGAATTAATATTACAATTCTCACCGATAACGGCATTTTCAAGAATAACACAAAATTGCCAAATATTTGTATTTATTCCTATTTTATTAGACTTAACATCCGATAAATGATGAATCATAAACCTTTAAAAATTTTAAATTCATTATATTTCCTGATATAATCTTTTTCATCATATTTCAGTGAAGCAAGAACAAGACAAATCGAACCGGAAGAGAAGTTCATTAATTCCCTCCAAATTCCGGGAATAATTAACAAGCCAACATAAGGTCTGTTAAGATGTATAACTCTCCTTGATATTCCGTCATCCAGAAGAACATCGAAACTTCCGCTTGCCGCGACCACAAGCTGTTTAAGATTTTTATGAGCGTGACCGCCGCGCTCTACTCCGCCGGGAATATCATATAAATAATACACTCTTTTAATATCAAAGGGTATGTTTATCAGATTTTGAATGGGTGATATGTTCCCTGCCCTATTATGAATTTTGGGCATTTCAATTACGGAACAGTCATAAACCTTACTATTGCTTTTGTTCAATTTCCTTTTTAAAATTTTTAAAATTTCTTATGTAATCGTTTTTATCGTATAAGTCACTTGCAAGAATAAGGCAAAGAGAATTTGTTGAAAAATTCTCAAGGTGTCTCCATACCATTTTCGGTATATACAAACCGTAATAAGACCTGTTTAATGAAATTTTTTGTTTTTCTTTACCGTCATTTAGTATAACATCGAAACTTCCGGAAATGGCAATAATAAATTCATTTAGAGTTCTATAGGCATGGCCGCCGCGTTTTTGACCGCCCGGGACATCGTATATCCAGTAAACCCTTTTAATTTCAAAGGGTATGTGTTTTTTACTTTCCAAAAATGTCAGATTCCCACGATAATCTTTTATCTTCGGAAGTGAAATTAAGTTGACAGAACTTAAATTTTTATTTTGCATAAAAATATAATTATATTTCTCTTTTTCTAATAAATTTGGCAGGAACGCCTGCATAGAACGACTTAGATTCTAAACTGCGTACAACAACCGACCCTGCAGCAACCCTTGTAAAATCTCCAATGATGACTCCCTGATTTACAATTACTCTTGCCCATAGTAAACAACCCGTGCCAATTATTACAGGATTTATTTTTTCTTTATAATCTGCAAAACTAAATGAATAATCACCTACATGAGTCCAAATTTGACAACCTTCTCCTAATGAAGTATCATTTTTTAATTCAATATCGGACGCTAAATCAAAAAAAACATTTCTGCCAATATAGACATTATCACCAATTTTCAATTTAGAGAGAGGCTTTTTTCCTTTTAGTCTATGAAATGAAATTCCAGTTAAAATAGTACAATTGTTTCCAATTTCCATCCCGTACCTCTTCAATAAAGGAATTAGGAACATTCTAGGAGTTTTCTCTAAAATATAACCTAACCCTTCGCTGCCAAATAGAAAATAATTTAGTTCACAGTTAAAAATTAGCTTATAATATAAGAATAGATAAAAAAACTTTCTAAATACCTTTTTCATTTTTAAATAAACATATATTGTTTTTAATTACTTCAATATCATATTGATTCAATTCTACATGTAAAGGTAAGGTTATCAACTTCTTATATTCATTTTCTATAAAAGTACAATTATTTCCCCATTCCTTGAACAAAGGTTGAATTGAAAGCGGAGTGTAATGACATCCCGTTGCAATTCCTTTTTGTTTAAGAAGAATCATTAACTCATCTCTTTTTTCCGCCCTTATTCCGAACATTTGATAAACGTAATTTTCCGGTTCGTATGGTAAAAGCGGCTTAACATAATTTATATCTTTCAGACCATCTAAATAAAATCTGATTATTTCCGACCGCTTTTTATTAAATGACGGAAGTTTTTTCAATTGTTCTATCCCAATTGAAGCGGCTAAGTCATTCATATTATATTTATAACCGAGTACATTAATTTCGTAAAACCAGTGCATAGCATCTTTGTTGGCAGTAGTATATGCCTTTGCGGTTTTCCAGTTGTCTTTGTCTATCCCTACCCATCTCATTGCTTTGACATCTTTTAATAATTCCGGGTCATCCGAGCAAATCATACCCCCATCTCCGGTAGTCATACATTTTTTTTCTTCAAAACTAAAACATCCGATATCTCCCCATGTACCGAGTTTTTTTCCTTTATATTCGCCTCCGGCTGTATGGGCGCAATCTTCAATTATTTTTAAATTCCGTTCTTTTGCCCAGGGTACTAATTTTTCCATCGGGACAGGATGACCACTGTAATGAACAGGAATAACAGCAACACAGTCTTTATCATATTTTCTTTCTAAATCTTCAAGACTCATACCGAGTGTTAAAGGATCCGAATCAACAAAAACGGGAATTAGCCTATTGTATAAAACCGCAGATGCCGTTGCTGAAAAAGTGAGAGATGGAAGAAGAACTTTTTTACCTTCCGGAAATCCGAAAACACGCAAAGCAAGATGCAAAGCCGCTGTTGCAGAGTTTAATCCGATTGCAACTTTACATCCGATAAATTCTGCCCATTTTTCCTCGAACTCACTCACTTTTAGACCAAGTCCAACCCATGAACGTTCAAATGCATCTTTTACTGCATTTAATTCTTCCTCACCTAATGATGGTTTAAATAATCTTATATTCATAATTCAATGCTTCCGTTTTTATTAATGAATTCTTTTAATGTCATATTATTTTTATCTTTTTCCGATAAAATCGGGTTTTCAACTTCCCATTTAATACCAATATCGGAATCATTCCAGATTAGACCTCTTTCATGCTCGGGAGAATAAAAATTATCAACTTTATATAAAACCTCGCAATTATCAGTCAACGTGCAAAAGCCGTGTGCAAAACCTTTTGGTATAATCAAGCATTTGAAATTTTCCTCTGAAATTATTACAGATCCCCATTTGCCAAAAGTATTTGAATTTTTTCTTAAATCAACAAAAGCATCCTGAATTTTTCCTTTTACGCATCTGACAAACTTTGTTTCGGAAAATGGCGGCAATTGAAAATGCATTCCTCTGATTGTTCCCTTTTTAATTGTCCTGGAATGATTTTCCTGAACCCAATTTTTATTAATTCCGAAATCCGATAATATCTTTTCGTCAAAAACTCTCATAAAAAATCCTCTTTCGTCTATGTGAGGATTGAATTCTATAACAAAAATACCTTCAATATTACCTTTTACTATCTTCAATTTATTCGCACCATTTTAATTTCTTTTTCTTTGCATCAATGTAATACTGATTAATTTGCTCAAGACAAAAACTCCGCATATTATTTTTATTTCTGAAGTAATATTCGTACCATCCGGCAGTCTTTTTAATAGTAGTATCTGTATTCCAAACAGGTTTCCAATTTAATTCTTTTTTTGCCTTAGTAATACATAGGTGCAAAAGTTTTGACTCATAAAAATTATCAATCTCGGATTCAGTTTTAATTTTTATATTGCTTCCTGAATATTTTATAAATGAACTTACAACTTCTTTTACAGTCGCTTTTGAATTAATTTCAGGTCCAAAATTCCAACTTCCGTTTGTTGCGAATTTATTATCTCCCAATAAAACTCCCAGCCATAAGTATCCTGATAAAGGCTCAAGAACATATTGCCAGGGACGCGTTGAGTTTGGATTTCTTAAAATAATGTCTTTCTTTCTTGTAATACTCCTAACACAATCCGGAATTAATCTATATTTAGACCAGTCTCCGCCGCCAATAACATTTCCTGCTCTTACAGTTGCTACAGAAACTCCTTTGTCCTTAAAAAAAGAACGGTAATATGATGATGTTATGATTTCAGCGGCTGCCTTACTTGAGCTATAAGGGTCACTTCCGCCTAATCTGTCATTCTCTTTATACCCTTTTTCGGTTTCAATATTCTCATAACACTTATCACTTGTAATTACAATTATTTTTTTAACGGAATCAATATTTCTTGCAGCCTGAAACAGATTAATAAGTCCGATAGTATTAACTTCATAAGTCTCCTTTGGCTTTAAATAAGATTCCCTTACAATTGGCTGTGCCGCGAGATGGAAAATAATTTCCGGTTTAATTTTCTCGAGAAAACTTTTCAGTTCTTTTTCATCTCTGATATCTGCAATTTTCTCCTTAGTAAATCCTGAAATATTACTTAATATATAATTATTTGGCTTAAATTCAGGCAATAATGAATAGCCATATACATCAGCACCAAGCAGATTTAACCATATTGAGAGCCAGGAACCCTTAAAACCAGTATGACCGGTTATTAGTACTTTTTTATTTTTATAAAAATTTTTAAACAATTTTAATCACTCCATTTTTTCCATAACGGGTTTTTAATCCATATTTCATTTAATAGTTGATTGTCCCTGTATGTATCCATACATTGCCAGAACCCTTTGTGTTTATAAACGGTAAGCTGGTTTTTCTCAACTAACCTATCCATTGGAATCCTCTCTAAATCAGTATTTTTATCATCAGGAATTAAATCCAGAAATTCTTTTTTAAAAACAAAAAAACCTCCATTTATTGGAGCTTTATCAGTTGTATCATCATGCTTTTCTTTAAATCTTTGAACTATATTACCATCAATCTGCAAATCGCCAAATCTTGAGGGGGGAAATACTCCTGTTACTGTACCAATTGAATTTTGATTCGAATGAAATTCCACAAGTTTATCAATTTCAATATCGGCAACAGCATCTCCATAAGTGAGCATAAATCTGTCTTCATTAATATATTTTCCGCATATTTTCACTCTGTAGTCCGTCATTTAATTCTGAACGTTTGCAAAAATTGTAACTTTCCAGGCTTTCTCACTATGATTTCCATTTGCTACAATATTATCCTTATTGCCAAGGTCAATTGTGCAGTCATTATTATAATAGAAATAATTCAGAAAATAATCTCTGATTACATTTCCCTTATAGCCAAGAGCAAGAATAAATTCGTTGTACCCATAATGAGAATAAATTTTCATTATATGCCATAATATTGGTTTACCGCCGATTTCAATCATTGGTTTAGGTTTATATTCGGTTTCTTCTCTAAGTCGAGTACCCTGACCGCCGCATAGAATAATAGTTTTCATTATCCAAAAATTATTTTCGATTTATCAAATTAATTATTTAATTATTTTTTTTATACCTTCATTAAAACCAAATTTAGGATTAAAATTTAATTTTTCTTTAATTAATTGTATATCTGCAAAACTATGAAGTATATCCCCTTTTCTGTGTTCGGCATAAATCGGTTCTATGTTTTTATTGAGTAATCTGTTTATTTCTTTTACAAGATAGTTAAGTTCTATTTGGTCATTACAGGCGGCGTTCATTAAAAGTCCGGGTTCGCAGTCTTTTGTGGCGGCAAGGATGTTTGCCTCTACTACGTTTGCTACATAAGTAAAGTCTCTTGTTTGAGTTCCGTCTCCGTATATTGTCGGCTGCTCGTTATTTGATATTAGTTTTATGAATTTCGGTATGACGGCAGAATATTGGGAATTTGGGTCTTGACGTGGTCCGAATACGTTGAAATATCTAAGGGCTACGGTATGGAGTCCGTAAACTTTTGCAAATACACTGCAATATTTTTCACTTGCGAGTTTACTGACTGCATAAGGGGATAAGGGATTTGGTGTCATTCCTTCATGTTTGGGAAGTTCGGGGGTGTCGCCGTATATGGATGACGAAGAGGCGAACACAAATCTTTTTACTCCTGCTTCTTTTGAGGCGTCAAGCATATTTAACGTGCCGCCTACGTTTACTTCGTTAGATGTTATTGGGTCGTTTATTGAGCGGGGAACTGAGGGAAGTGCTGCCTGATGGAAAACTACATCTATACCTTTTACCGCTTGCTTAACAATATGGTAACTGCGGATATCACCTTCGATTAGTTCGATGTCGTTTATGAAGTCTTTGAGGTTTTCGCGCTTGCCGGTTGAGAAATTGTCAAGAACGCGAACAGATTCGCCGCGTTTGAGAAGTTCTTCGACGAGATTGGAACCTATGAAGCCGGCACCGCCGGTTACTAAATAAGTCAAAAGTTTATAATGTTTTTAAAGTTTGTAAAGAAAGAGATTAAGAACTTTGGAACACAGATAACACAGATTAAACAGATTATCACAGAAAAAAAAAGTTTATCAAGTTTGGAAAGTAGTGAGAGATTGAGTTTATTTTGAGAGGTTGATAATTTGTAATGTTAGTGATGCTAATGTTAATAGTGGAACAATAAATATTCCGGCTACTCTTTGGGCAATTTCCCAGAAGTCTTTTTCGGGTTTTATGGAGAATACGAGGATGTCACCGGGCTGGAGAATGGGGTTCGGTTTGTTGATTTTGCCTTTGACATCTTTATCGAAGAGATCTTTATAGTTGATGACATAGGCGGAGTCGGATTTAAGAGTGCCGGACTTCTGTGTTGTGCGAATGAGTTTGAAGTCTTCGTAGATGGATTCGTCGGTGGCACTGCCTGTGAGAGAAATCAGGGTGATGAGGGTTGTTCCTTCGGGGATGAGATAGACACCGGGGTTTCTGACACCGCCCCAAACGACTACTTCGAAGTTGAATTTTTCGACGTCGGAGTAGTTGTAGTAGTTGGCGCCGACTTTTTTTAGCTGGTAGTCTTTGAACTTTAGGGAGTCGTCTTGGGTAATACCGCTAAGCGGGATTAACAAGGTTAATATTAAGAGAATTTTTTTCATAATCATAATTTTATTATTTACTTTCTTTTGAAAGATCAAAAGGAAAGTAACAAAGAAAAATCTTCCGCTAAAAGAAATTCACTAAAATTTTGTTCAATCTTCTAAAAAAATTTAAACTCGACTTCGTCTCAAACAAAAATTTTTTCTTACGAAGATCTCCAAAATTTTGTACGTTCATTTCTTTAAGGCGGATTGCTTAGTGAATAAAGTTTGTTAAGTTATTTTTAGGTGCTCCAGAGAAGGAGGGTTTCGTTGGGTTTGAGGGTGGATTTGATTTCTGAGAATTCGGATATGGTGTAGATGATGAAACGGATTTTGCGTTTAATGATTTTTTCGGCTTTTTCGACGAGATTGAGGAGATATACTCTGTCTATGTCGTCGCCGATGAAGATTATGTCAAGGATTTTGGCGTTTCTGCCTTTGGCTATGTCGCCTGTGATGTAAACTTCTTTTATGTCGCCGACTTTTTTGGCTACTCGCTCTATGACCTGATCGAGGCCTGTGTGTTTCAGGATGATGCTGTTGATATCAGGATAGAGGGGATGCTTTGTGTTTGCAATGAAGAACTTTTTGTTCCGCTCGAATTTGGATTTGAGGAGTTTTGCTTTTTCGAAACGATTTAGTTCAAGCCGGATTGCATTGGTTGATTCGCCGAATTCTGTTTCTAAGCCGCGAAGGTATGAGGTGGAGTTTGGGTTTAGAAAGAACTTCAGGAGAAGTTTTATTCGCGTGCGTGATGTGATTAGGCTGTCAATCATTTTTTAATATAAGCATCTCTTTTTTTCTTGATTTCGGCTGTTATGTCTTCAATTGAAATATTTTTTTCTAATAACATATTGAGTTTGTCATCGAGTACAATATCTTCAAAGTATGTGAGGCTTTTAACGGCATGAAATTCATTTCGCTTTCCGTATTTGGCAGAATAAAATTCAATTATCTCTCCATAAGTGAATTCTTTAAATAGAAAATATATATCTACAAAATCTTTTAATCTCGTCCCATTTCCTGTAATCGCATTTACTTTCATTGCGGCAATATCCGCTTTTGACAGAAGACGAATGTTTTCTTGGATTATAGGTTCGTAAATATTTGGATGGTTGTGTCTCAAAATATCAATAAAGATTTCATTTATAAACCCTTTCAGCGTGTTTTCATAAACATATTGCAATTTGAAGTCGTATTTTTTTTCAAGATATTCAATAAAAAAACTTGTGTCAAATTCATTTTGAGAAAAAAGGTCAATGTCCACCGATATTCGATGCCCGATTTGCAGGGATAATGCAGTGCCTCCAACCAGATAAAAATCTTTAAAGATTTTTTCGGATTGAAGTGCTTTTATTAATTCCAGTGTTGCAGGTGTGACTGTTTCTTTATGTAACATTTCATTTCATTTTCCGGTATGGAAAAAAAGCTGATTACAAACTGATATGTCTTTGGGTCTAAATACCCGATTTGCTTGAGTTCCTGAATTATTTCATCCCTTGTATATGCTTGATAAACTGCTTTGAATTGCTCCAGGTTGCCATAAGAAAATACTCTTTCGATTATGAGCCTTTTGTTTTTCAGAACATCAAGTTTCTCAAAATCCATATCCCAAAAAAGCTGAGCAGGGAGTTTGCTTTTCAATTCATTTAATTTTTGTGGATTTTTGTTCAAGTTCAGGATGTCTATGGAGCTATTTTACAAGTTTTAGAGGGAGAATGCTTTGGCGGATGAGAGTGAATTTTTCTTCGTTTTTTATGAGAAGGAGCGTTCCATTTTCTATTAATTCGGTTGCGAGGGGTTTGTTTGTTTCAGGGAGATTTGTGATTTCAGTCAGTTCGATGTATTTTTCAGTGAGGTCTTCGATTCTTGCAGAGTGGTATCCGAGCGAGACAAGGTTTATTTTGGGAGTGGTGTGGAGATAGATTTCTTTTTGATAGTATATTGCGAAGTCGAGTTCGGTTACGCCATTATAGTATTGAACGAGGTCGTGTTTGAGTTCAGTTGTGAGCTCTTCGACGTGTCGTTTTGGTGCCGGATTTTTATTTTTTTTCTTGAAAAACATTGGATTTTTTTATTGTCCCTTTATTGGCATAGCTCCGCCATTTTAGTTCCATTCGCTTGGCTGTGGTGCGTTAGTAGTGTCAGATTCTGTTCCATCAACCCCTGTTTCGGGTACATTCGTCTTTGAGTATGTAATTTACTCGAATTTGTTTTTTTTGTCAAGGGAAAAGGAAGAGCAGTTGAAAGTTTATCAAGTTTGGAAAGTTTATCAAGTAAGAGATTAAGAGCCTGGGAACACAGAGGACACGGATTAGACAGATAAACACGGATTTTTTTTTATATCAAAGAACAAGAGCAAAAGACCTGATAAGAACTCTGGAACACGGAGGACACGGATTAGACAGATTTTCACAGATTTTTTTTTATGGCAAAGAGCAAGAGCAAAAAATCGGATGAAAGCGGATTAAGAACTTGGGAACACTGGTGAAGAACTTTGGAACACGGAGGACACGGATTAGACAGATTGTCACAGATTTTTTTTTATGGCAAAGAGCAAGAGCAAAAGACCGGATAAGAACTTGGGAACACAGATGACGCGGATTAGACGGATTTGCACAGATTTTTTTTTATATCAAAGAACAAGAGAAAAAAATCGGATGAAAGCGGATTAAATAATTAGAAAAGTTAAAAGATTTACTATTTTGAGATTTTCCATTTACCGGATTTGGGAGTGCCGATGCGGCGGAGCTTGCCTTTTTTCTTGAGGAAGTCTATGTCACGGGCGATGGTGCGCCTTGTGACTTTAAGGCGTTTTGCTGCTTCTTCCGTTGTGATAGTTGAGTTTTCTTCCATTAGTCTGATTAGGAAATCCCTTCGGTTATTTGTGACATTATCTGTGACATTTGTGACATCAATGTCACCATAAAGAAGCATACCCTTTTTACCATCACGGACACTATCACGATACTGAACTTCATTTTTATAACTCAATATAGCTTTTGTGAATCCGGAAATGGATTCCAAACGGAAATCTACATTATTATAACTTTCCAAATCACGGAAAACCCGCTGAAAACCTGTGCCGAACTTTTCAACATCCCCTCTCAAATAAAATGACTCTGCAAGCAATTTATTCCTGTGATACGCAACATAATCACCATTTCTGATGTCTTCAATTTTCAGCTCAAACATTATTGTTCCCGGATTTGTAAACTCAATGCTTTCGTCGTAAATTTTGATGATGATATCAGTTGGGTTTCTGTAATCTTTATGAATTACCGAGTTCAACAACAATTCTCGAAGTGCGGTAATTGGGTATTGCCAGATTTCCTTTCTGCGAAGTTCGCCTTCAATTTCAAATCTTATGGCAATATTTTTTTTGATGAAATTCATTGATTCATCTATTGCCTTGACCAGTGGTTCGCTGATTTTTATTTCGTCAATTATTATATCGCGTGTCTTGAATCTTCCTATGTGAATATTTGTTCGATGTTCACCAAAAAGCAGTAATGCCGCAAGGGTGGCTTTATCTCCTTTGAGAAGTCCGATTTTTTGCAGTTTCGTTTTGTTGTCTTTCTCAAGTTTGAGTCTGCCGGTTTCTTTTATTTGGGTGAAATATTCCGTGAGCAGATTTTCGTCGAGTTCTTCAAATGTCGTTTCGGTAGTGAATGAATCGAAAGAGCTATTTATGCTGTAGAGCTGCAGCTCCACTATTTCGTTCAGGGATATGATGTGGTTCGATGCTCCAATTCGTTTGTAGTATTTGCCTTTGAAGCTGACAGGTTTGAGGGGATATTCCTGTACGTTTATTATTGCAAGGGTTTTATTTTCTACTTCTATGAGATTTATTTCCGGCAGGAGCTGAGGCTGTGTTGTTTGTTTTATCTGGTTTGTCCATTCTTTGATGGTTTCTTCGTCGGCTTTTATGCCTTTGGGTTTGCCTTCATTGCTTACGCCGATTGCAATTATTCCTCCGGAAGTATTTGAGAACGAGGTGACTGTTTCAATTACTTCTTTTGTGAATTTTTCTTTGAATTCGAGGTTTTGGGATTCTTTGTTATTTAGTATTTTTTCTATTCGGGTTTTCATTTTGGGGTAAGAGATATTTGGAACGCTGATTAAGAACTTTGGAACGCGGATTTAGAGCCTTGGAACACGGATGACGCGGATTTAACGGATTTTCACAGATTTTTTTTTATGGCAAAGAACAAGAGCAAAAAATCGGATTTAGAACTTTGGAACACAGAGGACACGGATTAGACAGATGAACACAGATTTTTTTTTATGGCAAAGAGCAAGAGCAAAAAATCGGATGAAAGCGGATTAAGAGCCTGGGAACACAGATGACACGGATTAGACAGATTATCACAGATTTTTTTTATTCTGGGTTGGGTCTATTATTCTTTTTTGGATGCCTTTTTTAAAATTTTTCGGTGGATTTAGTTTTTTTGCAAATTTGTAAAAATTACGTACTCTCTTGAAATATTCATCATCCGGTTTATAGCATATTAGTGATAATTCTGCTTCTTCAAGTGTTTTGAATTTATATACCGGCATTTTCTTCTCCTTTAATTCGTTCTAAAATATAAATTACATCCATCTTATCTTTCTCCCTTAAAGAATTTTTCTTTGTTTCGTATAATGATTTCAGAGTTGCAATTTTTATACGCCTTCCTTCTATTTGAAATTCCTTGAATTCCAGTTCATCAAATAATACTTTTTCACCAAGTTTTGTCATTATGTCTATATAAACACCGTTTGGACTTCCATATCTTATTACAGGATATTTTTCAATTTCAGAAAAGGTTATTTCTTCTATTTCTTTATCATTAAAAATTTTGAAAAGGACTTTTCTTAATCTGCTTAGGTTGTCTTCGTCGTTTTTTATTACTATATCAACATCTTCAGTAAATCTTGGTATTCCATGCAAAACTAATGCAAATCCGCCTATTATGAAGTATTCTACTCCCTCGTTTTCCATTTCTTCAATTATTTTTAAGAATTCTGTGAAGTTGTCTTCCATTTTGAGTTAAGGGTAAGTTTGAAAAGAAAGAACTTTGGAACGCTGATTAAGAACTTTGGAACATCCCGATGAATCGGGATAAACGCCTGACACGGATTTGCACAGATTTTTTTTTATGGTAAAGAGCAAGAGCTAAAAACCGGAGAGTAAGTTTATAAAGTTGAAAGTTTATAAAGTTTGTAAAGAAAGAACATTGGAACACTGATTACACGGATTAGACTGATGAACACGGATTTTTTTTATGGGCTATCGCCACGGATACTTACAGATTTGCACAGATTTTTTTCCCGTAGAGAGAGAATTGCTATTTTACTTTGTAGGAGTTGAGGTATATTAATTCTGAGAGTGATTTTTCGGTGTGGAAGGATATCTGGTCGAATAGCTTGTGCACTTTTAATCTTTTGATTGTCTCTTCCATTGATAGTATTCCGGATTCAAATAATGATATCGTTGTATATAATTTATCGTTTGCTATAGGTCCTTTTACTATATCGTATTTGTGATTTACTATTTCTCTTCTGTTTTTTATTATAAATTTCAGCCATTCCTCGCTTGCTTCGGGAAAAATTTTAATGCAGTATTTGCCTTCGGTGAATACTTCTTTTTTTATACTATACTCTGAGATGATTCCGCTTTTTGCAGTTCCAAAACGGAGGCTTTTTGTTTTTGCCCAACTTTCTGCCTGCTCCTTTTTGGTAGTTGTGTAAAATCCCCTGCCAAAGTCTAACATCCGCTGAGATAAAATTATTTTGGGATTGCTTATCGGTTCTGTTCCGCCGTGGTAAATCTTCATTTCTTGTTTTTTATGTATTCTTCAATTTCGGAGAGTATGTACGAGTTTCCTTGTGTGTGCAGTACTTCGTAAGATTTTTCGAGGTATTGATAGACCTTGTTCGTTTGGAATTTTTCAATTACTTGCTTTCCGGTTATGCCTTTTTTGTTTTTATATATCTCGGTACAATAGATAAGAAATTTTTCTATGTTTTCCTGCTTTTTAGACATAGTCGGGGTAAATCAGTTTTCCGGTTTTTTTTTCGGTTTCTAATATTTCAAATAATTTCCAGGTGCTGAAATGCCATACTTTTAGTTTTTCGTTTGATAATGCTTCGTAGAGTTTTGAGTTGTATAAGTATTGCATTGCAGTTTTGAATTTGATTTTTCTTTTTTTGATTATTTGGTCTATCAGAGTTTGTACTTTTATTATGAGTATTATTTCAAATTCTTTTTTGGTCATGGGAGAATAGAGGAAAGTTTGTAAAGAAAGAGATTAAGAACTTGGGAACACTTGTGAAGAACTTGGGAACACGGAGGACGCAGATTAGACAGATTTTCACAGATTTTTTTTTATGGCAAAGAACAAGTGCAAAAAAACGGATTTAGAACTTTGGAACACGGAGGACACGGATTTAACAGATTAACACGGATTTTTTTTTATGGCAAAGAGCAAGAGCAAAAAATCGGATGAAAGCGGATTAAGAACTTGGGAACACAGATTACGCAGATTAGACGGATGAACACAGATTTTTTTTATATCAAAGAGCAAGAACAAAAGACCGGATAAGAGCGGAGAGAAAGTTTGTTAGGTGGAGAGGATGAGGTTTTGGAGACCTTGACGGAAAGTGAGCATGGGTGTCCAGCCGAGCTTTTCTGTGATTTTTGAAATGTCGGCGTATGAGTGTTTTATGTCACCGGGAACGGATGAGCCGAAAATGGGTTCGATGTTTTTATTTAAGAGCCGGTTGATTTCTTTTACGAGGGTTATTAAGTCTATTATTTCGCCGCAGGCACAGTTTAGTACAAGCCCGGGTTCGCAGTCGGCGGTTGCGGCTATGATATTTGCTTCGACTACATTTGATACGTGAATGAAATCGCGGGTCTGAGTGCCGTCGCCGTTGATTACGGGCTGTTTGCCTTCCTTCATTAGTTTGAGAAATTTGGGTATTACTGCTGAGTATTGCGAGTTCGGGTCCTGTCTTGGTCCGAATACGTTGAAGTAACGGAGGGAAACGGTGTGGAGTCCGTAAACTTTAGAATAGACTTTGCAGTAGCTTTCGCCTGTGAGTTTATTTACGGCATAGGGCGAGAGCGGCTCGGGAAGCATTTCTTCGCGTTTGGGAAGCACGGGGTTGTCGCCATAGATTGCGGATGATGATGCGAATACGAATCGTTTTACTTTTGCTTCTTTTGAGGCGTTGAGCATATTGAGCGTGCCGTTTATGTTGACGTCGTTTGAGGTTATGGGGTCGTCAATGGAGCGCGGTACGGACGGGAGTGCTGCCTGATGGATTACGATGTCAATGCCGCGGATTGCTTTTTGGACTGTGTCGTAGTTTCGGATGTCGCCTTCGATTAGTTCGATTTGGTTTTCTATGTTTCGGAGATTTTCACGTTTGCCTGTGGAGAAGTTGTCGAGGATGCGGACAGATTCGCCGCGGGTTATGAGTTCTTCTGCTATGTTTGAGCCGATGAAGCCGGCTCCGCCGGTGAGTAAGTAAGTCAAAAGTTTTTAAAGTTTATCAAGTTTGGAAAGAAAGAGATTAAGAACTTTGGAACACGGATGACACAGATTTAACGGATAATCACAGATTTTTTTTTATATCAAAGAGCAAGAGCAAAAAATCGGATTTAGAGCCTCGGAACACAGATGACACGGATTAGACAGATGAACACAGATTTTTTTTTATATAAAGAACAAGAGCAAAAAAGCGGAAAGTAAGTTTATAAAGTTGAAAGTTTGTCAAGTTTGGAAAGTTGAAAGAAAGAGCCTCGGAACACTGATTACACAGATTAAACAGATTATCACAGATTTTATAAATAAATTATTAATTACTGCGATATTATTTTTCTGATGCCTTCTTCAAATTCTACTGCAGGTCTCCATTTAAGTTTGTTTATCGCTTTGGTTATATCTGCCTTAGTATCAGGAATTTCATTTTCTCTTTTTTCTTCAGAAAAGTGAACACTGAAAGGTTTTAGAAAATATTTTGAGATTAGTTCAACTGTTTCCTTTACAGAATAACTCTCACCGGAACCAATATTGAATATTTCAAACCCTTCCGGCTCAAATTCGATTGCCTTTATATAGCTTTCTATTACATCGTCTATGTATATAAAATCCCGTTTGGGGGTTGAACTGCCAAGATTAACTTCTCCCGATTCTGCCTGTTGAAATATAGAAGGAATTAGGAAACGTTTGTCCTGACCGGGTCCGTAAATATTGAAAAACCTGAGAACTGCAACATTGAGTGAAAAATCTTTTGAGTATGCCTTGCAGACTTCTTCACCTAAAAATTTGGAATGTGAATAAGGATTATGAGGCATTACAGGATGATTTTCATCTATTGGCAGATATTGGGGTATTCCGTAAAAATAAGAACTTGACATTATTAATTTTGCGTTTCGCTGTCTGCAGATTTCACATACGTTTAATGTACCCTGTAAATTTACTTTGTAATATCCATAGGGATCTTTGTAGGACTCGGGGACAAATATTCTTGCGGCAAGGTGTATCATACAATCAAATTTATCAATTTTTTCAATAGATTTATATTCAGTAATATCTTTTCCAAGAGTTATGTCTATTTCAATTACTTCGCCGTTTAATTCTTTTATTCTTTTGCAAAGAGACTTTCCTACAAATCCGGAAGAGCCGGTAACTGCGATTTTTTTACCTGTTAAATTCATATAAAAAAGTTATAATTTTCGGAGTCTATGCATGCTTTTTCGTAATCTTCCGGTCTGCCAATATCCAGCCAGTATCCTTTATGAATATACCCGCTCGCTTTTTTTCCGGACTGAACTATAGCCATTACCCATTCGGGAAATGTATAATATTCTGTTTCCATTCCGGGTAAATAATCCAGTGCTTCCCGTGATATCAAATATATTCCGGTGCTCACAAGATATTTAGTTATGGGTTTTTCCAACCAATTTAATATTCTGTTATTGTCATCGGTTTCTACAACGCCATAATCTATTTCGTTTTTACGTTCTGATAATGTTACGGTAATCATATTTCCGGATGACCTGTGAACATTGTGCAAATCCTCAAACTTTATATCAGATATTACATCTCCGTTCATTAAAATAAAATCCTCTTTTATCTCTTCTTTAAATAATCTTAATGAACCTGCTGTCCCAAGAGGTTTTTCCTCCTTATAATACTTTAGACTTACTCCAAATTTCTTCCCGTCTCCGAAGTATGCCCGTATTAATTCTTCCAGATGGCCGGTTGATAAAATAATTTCATTTATTCCGCTTTTTCGTAACTTTTCAATTATAATTTCCAATATTGGTTTATCACCTATTGGCATTAACGGTTTTGGGAAATTTGTAGTATATGGCTTTAACCTTGTGCCTTTTCCGCCTGCAAGAATGACCGCTTGTAAATTATTCATACGTTGTATATCTCCGGTTTATAATAATGTTCATTTGCACTTATCCAGTCTATAGTTTCTTTTAGTCCTTTATCCAGGTTGTATCGGGGCTTCCAGTCAGTATTTTCAAGTATTTTCTTGTTTCCACAAAGTAATCGAACAACTTCACTGTTTTCAGGTCTGACTCTGATATCATCCGTTTCTATTTTTACTTCACGTTTCATTAGTTGAGATATTTTTTCTATTAATCCGGCAACTGAGATTTCTTCTCCCATTCCAATATTTGTTACTTCACCGAACAAATTTTCTGTTTTTGCAATTTCTAAAAAACCTAATGCCGTATCTTTAACGAATGTTAAATCTCTTGTCGGGAATGTGCTGCCGACTTTAATTGTATCTTTTCCTTTTAATATCTGAGATATTATTGTTGGTATAATTGCCCTTGCGGACTGACGCGGACCGTATGTATTGAATGGCCTTACAATTTTTACCGGTAATCCGAAAGATAAGTAATAACTATAGGATATCTGATCTGCAGATATTTTTGTGGCTGAATATGGAGACTGCCCGACAGAGGGATGTTTTTCGTCAATCGGGACATATTGTGCAGAGCCGTATGTTTCGCTTGTAGAAGTTATTATAATATTTTCAAGTCCAAGTTCCTTTGAAGACTGTAGAATATTATATGTTCCGTTTATATTTGTTTCTATGTAAGCCTTTGGAGATATGTATGAGTATGGAATTCCTATTAATGCCGCAAGGTGAAACACAGTATCACTGCTTTTTAGTGCGGAGTAAACCGAATCATAATCTCTTATATCTCCTGTGATTACTTCGATATCATTTTTGAAATCTGAATTTTCAAGCCACCCCCAGCTGTTTCTTGAATTATAACGAACAAATGCCCTGACCTTGTATCCCTTTTCAACACACATTTCGACAAGGTGAGAGCCTATAAAACCTCCGGCGCCTGTGATTAAAATATTTTTCATTAATTTTTAAAATAGTTATGGGAAATTATTTGAAGCAATATAGATAGAGTTAGAAAGTTTTAAAGTTTATCAAGTAAGAGATTAAGAACTTTGGAACACAGATTAAGAACTTTGGAACACGGAGGACACAGATTAGACGGATAAACACGGATTTTTTTTTATATCAAAGAACAAGAGCAAAAAATCGGATTTAGAGCTTTGGAACACGGAGGACACAGATTAGACAGATTAACACGGATTTTTTTTTATATCAAAGAGCAAGAGCAAAAAATCGGATTTAGAGCCTCGGAACACAGATGACACAGATTTAACGGATAATCACAGATTTTTTTTTATATCAAAGAGCAAAAAAACGGATTTAGAGCCTCGGAACACGGATTTTTTATCTGTGATATTATAGTGTTTTGTTGAATAAGGAATTTTCTTTTCCTAAGGTTATATCGTTAGTGATAATTTGTAGTTTTTCCATAAATAAGTCAGGGTTAATTTTTTTTACCCATTTAATCTTATCTAATAATGAAACAGGAAAAGAATTTAAAATATTACTGATATTAATCGGCTCTATTGAACTGTCTTTTTCTTTAGCTTCGAAGATTAATTCTTTCCAATCAAATTCTTTATGAGCTGCAATTTCAACTATGTCGGCAACATCTTTCACCTCGTTTCGATATAACGCACTTAATTTATTTGATAGAATATTTCTCCAACTGTCAACTTTTCCCAAAACATCAGAAAATTCAAAATCTCCATAATGCACTGCTACATCATTTATTAAGTCGATTTTTAAATTTATTTCTTCGACCGGCTCTTTTATTAAGAACTGAGAATAATCTTCGTTTCTTATAATATCTTTTGTGTCCATCAGAATTTTCTCATCTTCTTTCAGTTCTATTAAACTTCTATTGAAAATATTTACGTATTCCCCATAATGGGAGTCATCATTGACAAAAAGGTCAAGGTCGTCAGAATAGCGGTGATTAAAGTAGTGTCTGCTTAGTGCTGTACCACCTGTTAGATAGAATGGTATTTTTGTTTCTTTTAACAGCTTCAGGATTCCATCCTGTAGGGGGTATAGGCTCTTTATGTAATATTCTTCTTGCAAATTCAAGCCTTTGTTTTCTTTCTTTATTGTGGATTTTGGAGATAAATTCTTTTGTGAGTATTTCTTTTATTCTTTCAATGCCGAAAAGGTCTATTAAGTCATACCAGTACATTCTTTCAAATAATCTTTTCAGGATTAATTCTGTTTCTAAGTCGTAGTTTGATTTGTTTTCTAAATATCTTTCGAGATTTTTAAAATCTATGTTGTAGTCCCAAAAATATTTTTTTAAGTCTTTAGTCATTGAAATATTCTGTGAGCTTACTTGTTATGTAGTCAATTTCGGAGGGGGTGAGGGTGTCGTAGATTGGGAGTGCGATGCTTGTTTGCTGGGCAATGAGAGCGTTGGGATATGAGCCGTGTGCGATTGAGTATTTTCCGGAGTAGAAATTGGTTTCGGGAATTGCGATGGAGCCGAATCGGGTTTGTATGCCGGCGGTTTCGAGAGATTTTATCAGGGAGTCACGATGGTGTTTATTTTTTGAGATGTTTTGAAGCGTTGGTTCTTCGGGAGATACAAGGCAGACGTAGCTTTGCCAGCCGTGAGTTGTGTTTTCCTGCTGTGTTGGGAGTCTGAGAGCTTTTATATTTTTGAGTTTTTCCGAAAATTCTTTTGCAACTTTTTGTCTTTCGATGTGCATTGCGGGGGCGCGTTTGAGCTGGGAAATCAGCAGTGATGCCTGTATGTCCGTCATTCTGTAGTTATAGCCGAGTTGTGAAAATTTTGAAGAGATGTCAAATTCGTTTTCGCCATTTTCATCGCTGAAGCCGTGATTGCGCAGAGATTTCAGTATTTTGTCGAGAGCTTCGTTTTGGCTGAGCACCATTCCGCCTTCGCCTGATGTGATTGCTTTGCGGGGATGGAAGCTGAATGTTCCTGAGTCCCCTATTGTTCCTGCGAATGTGTTTCCGATTTTGGCATCCATTGCACAGGCGGCGTCTTCAATTATTTTTATGTCGTGCTTTTTTGCGAGTGCGGTTATGCTTTGCATTTCTGCGGGATTGCCGAACTGGTGGACGGGTATGATTGCTTTGATTTCGGGAGAGATAAGTTTTTCGAGCTCGGTTATTGATATGTTAAAAGTTTCGAGAGATATGTCGCAGAATACGGGTTCGAGGTTTGCGTATAATACAGCGTTTGCCGTGCTGAGCCAGCTGAATGCGGGGACGATGACCTTGCTTCCGGGTTTGAGCCGGAGGGCTTCGAGTGCAAGGTGCAGGGCTGAGGTTCCGTTTGAGCAGGCTGATGCGAAGCGGCTTTGAGTGTATTGGGCGAAGTTTTCTTCGAGGGTTTTTACTTTACTGCCTTGCATTAGCCAGCCGCTTTTGAGTACTTCGACTGCGGAGGTGAGGTCTTCGGGGGTGAGCTGTATTTTTTTTATGCTGATCATTTGTTAGATGAAAAGAACTTTGGAACACGGTAAGAGCCTTGGAACACAGATTACACAGATTTAACGGATTTTCACAGATTTTTTTTTATATCAAAGAGCAAGAGCAAAAAATCGGATAAAAGCGGATAAAGAGCTTTGGAACACGGTAAGAGCCTTGGAACACAGATGACACAGATTTGACGGATTTGCACAGATTTTTTTTTATATCAAAGAACAAGAGCAAAAAATCGGATGAAAGCGGAGAGTAAGTTTATCAAGTAAGAGCCTTGGAACGTCCCGACAGGTCGGGATAAACTCCTTTGCACAGATTATTTTTATTGGAGTTGGATGTCTGAGGGGTTTAATTCTACGCTCATAGCGATGCCGATTTCTTCTATGCGGATGAGGAGTTTGAAGTTGCCGCGGACTTCCTGAATCTCGCCGCTTAGTCCGCTGAATACTCCGCTTTTGATTTTGACAGGGTCTCCTTTTTGGATGGCATCTTTTTCGATTTTTACTTTCTCTGGTTCGCGGAGCATTATTTTGATGTTTTCGATTTCTTCGGGTTTGACGAGTGCGTAACGGGTTTTGAACTTCAGGTAGTGGATTGCTCCGGGCGTCATTTTGATTGCGAGTCTGCGTTCCTGTTCATCGCCGAATACGAATACGTATCCGGGGATGAGGGGGACAAGGATTTTCTTTTTTCTGTCGGAGTAATATTTTATAGTGGTGACCAGAGGAAGAAATGTTTCGATTTTCTTCTTTTGGATAAAGGAGTTTACTTTTAGTTCGTTACGTGGTTTTACTTTGAGGCAGTACCAGGGCAAGGGCAGTTAGAAAGTAGAAAGTTTGTAAAGAAAAGAGCTCGGGAACACGGTAAGAGCATTGGAACACAGAGAGAAGTTTGTAAAGAAAAGAGCTCGGGAACACGGTAAGAGCCTTGGAACACGGATGACGCGGATTTAACGGATTTTCACGGATTTTTTTTTATATCAAAGAACAAGAGCAAAAAATCGGATAAAAGCGGATAAAGAACTTTGGAACACAGTAAGAGCTTTGGAACACAGATGACGCGGATTAGACGGATTTTCACAGATTTTTTTTTATATCAAAGAACAAGAGCAAAAAATCCGATAAAAGCGGATTAAAAAATGAATTATTTTTTTTTGGGAATAATTTCCATACGGGAGACGTTGTGTTTGAATAGAATCTGAAGCCAGATATAATGCAATTTTTCTTTAGGTGTCATTTTTGAGAGCGGTTTTTCGATGTGGCCGTCAAAATCCGGATGCGGTTTGGGAGTTTTTTTATTTTTTCCTTCTTGTTTCAATTATTTTTTTCAGCTCTTTAATGTCCAATAAATCTTTGTCTCTTTTTTCTTCTATTTCATTTTTAGCTTTTAGCAAATCTTCGGGTGATGATATTAAAAATTCGAAGTCATCAATTTTTACTTTTTCGGAATTTTTGTACAGCTCAGAAAATTGAATCGGGTATTTTAAAAATAAATCTATTTGCAATGGTGATGTTTTTGATACAAGTGTAAATACAAGTGCTCCTTTTTTTTCTATCCATTCTTTTCTTTTTTCTTCATTTATCAGGTTTTCAATCGGCTCGGGTATTCTTGGTATCAAATCATATTTCTTACTAATCTCAATAATTTTTTTTAAATTTTCTTCGTATAAATCAGCGTAGATATCCAGGTCATAAGTGGCTCGCTCTACTCCATGTATAACACAGGCAATTCCTCCGCAAACTACATATTTTATATCTGTTTTTGTCAGATCTTTTAGAATCGAATATATTAAGTCGTTTTGCATTAGTTGAAGTAGCTGGCGAGGAAGCGTTTGACAATATAAACGGATACGATGACTACCATAACATAAAGGAGGAGGAGAGTTAATATGTTTTTTGCGGGTTTGAATGGGAAGATTTTCCCGCGCCATCCACATTCGCGGCAGACAAAGGGCTTTAGTTTGATTAGTTTGAGGACGCGCTCAAAGGTGTTACGGGAACGGCTGCGGCGGAGGGTTGCGATGGAGTTGCAGCCCGGGCAGCGGTTCAGGAGTATGTTGCGGCGAATGAAGAGTTTAGTGTTCATTTAATACAGTTTGTCAAGTTTATCAAGTAAGAGCTTTGGAACGATTTAAGAGCAAGAACTTTGGAACACAGATTACGCGGATTAGACAGATGAACACGGATTTTTTTTTATATCAAAGAACAAGAGCAAAAAATCGGATAAAA
>CALKAJ010000293.1 GCA_937983305.1 uncultured Ignavibacteriota bacterium
AACCGGATATAACAAGATTATTTCTGTTGCTGAAAAATTTAAAAATGTGATTGAAGAAAAGGGAATAAAAATCAGAGAGTATTATTATTGTTTCCATCATCCGGAAGCAACAATTAATGATTTAAGAGTTAAATGTGAATGCAGAAAACCGGGAACGAAATTTGTGGAAGAGGCAATAAAAAAATATATCATTGATAGAAATATTTCTTTTTTTATTGGTGACAGGAATTCAGATATCCTGTGTGGAAAAAGAGCAGGACTAAAAACTATTTTGATAAAAAACCCTGATTCGGATTATAAAGAAGACGGCAATAAACCTGATTACGAATCGGATTCATTTTTTGAAGCAGTGAAAATAATTATTAAAAATACACAATGAATGATAAAATTCAGAACCTTAAGATAAAAATATTTGCAGATGGGGCAAATGTTGATGAAATGGAAGGATTATACAAGGGAGGAATAGTTAAAGGATTTACAACGAATCCGACCTTAATGAAGAAAGATGGAGTAAACAATTATAAAGAATTTGCGATAGAGGTATTAAAAAGAATACCGGACTTGCCTATATCTTTTGAAGTCTTTTCGGATGACTTTGACACAATGGAAAAAGAAGCACGTGAGATAAATTCATGGGGAAGAAATGTGTTTGTAAAAATTCCTATAACTAACACAAAAGGTGAATCATCAGGAAATCTTGTAAGGAAATTATCAAATGACGGAATAAATTTAAATGTAACTGCAATTTTAACAACGGAGCAGGTTAAGAAAGTGGTACAGAGCATATCTGGAAAATCTAAAACAATAATTTCTGTATTTGCAGGAAGAGCTGCCGATACAGGTAGAAACCCGATACCTATAATCGAAGAATCATTAAATATCATTAGGAGCTCTCCAAATGCCGAACTTTTATGGGCAAGTTCAAGAGAGTTATTAAATATATTCCAAGCTGAAGAGTGCGGATGTCATATTATCACTGTTACAAATGATTTGTTGAAAAAACTCAGAATGGTTGGAAAAGATTTAGACGAGTTATCACTTGATACTGTAAAAATGTTTTACAATGATGCAGTTTCTGTAGGCTATAAAATTTTATAAAAAAGTGAATTGTCAAGAAAGAAAGAATTAATATTATTACTGCTTTCTGATTTATTTGCTGTTAATATTGCCTGGTTTGCGTATTATTATATCAGAATTGATACAGGTTGGATAATATATGCAAATAATCCGGCATTTTTAACACCCATGATTGCGATTTATATTTTTTGGATAATGATTTTTATGTTTTCAGGATTATATCAACAATGGTTTCTAAGGTCAAGATTTGAAGAATTTATAAAAATATTAAAATCCGTTTCTTTAGGATGTGTTTTACTGTTCTTTTTAATTTTCATAGATGACTCCTTAAAAGATGCGAAGGCAATATCAAGGTTTCTGATTTTAATTTATTGGGGATTCCTTGTATTTTCGATGGCATTTGGAAGGGTCATTATCAGAGGATTTCAGATTAGACTGCTTAAGAAAGGATTTGGATTAAGAAATACTCTTATTGTGGGAACCGGTAAAAAAGCACTTGAATTGAAAGATTCACTTGATAACAATCCACATCACGGATATAAGGTTATTGGTTTTGTAGGTATAGACGAAAATGAATCTGTCGAAAATGAAATAGGAAAATTAAATAAAATTTTGGAAATTATATCATTATACAAAATATCCGATATAATAATCGCTACTGAACCTGAGCACAAAGATGTTATACAAGTGATGATTAATAAATGTTCAGAAATTAATTTAAGACTAAAAATCATGCCTGATTTACACGAAATCGTCGGAGGAATGGCAAGGACTTATCAGCTGTATGGAATACCGCTTGTAGATTTGATGCCGGAGGTTATGACTTACAGATTCCAGATTTTAAAAAGAGGATTTGATATTGCATTTTCTTTATTTGTGTTAATAGTATTTTTACCATTTTCAATAATAATTACAATTATAATTAAATTAACTTCTGAAGGAAAGATTATCTACAAGCAAAAAAGAATTGGGAAAGACGGAAAAGATTTTACACTTTATAAATTCAGGACAATGTATGCAAATGCCGAAGAATCTGGACCGGTATGGACAACTGATAATGACGAAAGGGTAACCGGATTTGGAAAGTTCTTAAGGAGAACCAGATTAGATGAAATTCCTCAATTTTTCAATGTTCTAAAGAATGATATGAGCGTAGTAGGACCGAGGCCTGAACGTCCGTATTTTGTAAATGAGCTAAGAAAAGAAATATTATATTATAACAGGCGTTTTAGAATCAAACCCGGAATTACAGGATGGGCACAGATTCATCTTGCTTCAGATACTAATTATGAGGATGTGAAAAATAAATTAAAGTATGACTTTTATTATATTGAAAATATAAGTATTACTTTAGATTTAAAAATATTAATTAATACATTTTTTACAGTACTATTATTTAAAGGAAAATAATGCAGAGAAGAATATTAGTAATCATACCAACATATAACGAATCCGATAATATTTTAAAAATTATTCCTGAAGTAATTCAAAATTCAGATGATAACAATGTTTTTAATGTCTTGGTAGTTGATGATAATTCTCCGGATGGGACAGCAAATATGGTTAAGGAATTTAATCATCCGTCAGTTTTTATTTTGGAGAGGAGAGGAAAGTTAGGTTTAGGAACTGCATATGTTGCCGGTTTCAAATATGCCATAGAAAATAAGTTTGATTTAGTTTTTGAAATGGATGCCGATTTTTCGCATGACCCAAAGTATTTGAGAAATTTTGTAAGAGAAATTGATAAAGGGTATGATCTTGTGGTAGGTTCAAGATATATTGATGGGGTTTCAGTAGTTAATTGGCCTATAAGCCGGTTATTTCTTAGCTATTTTGCCAATATATACACCAGAATAGTAACCGGGCTTAAAGTAATGGACGCTACAGCCGGTTTTATGTGTTATAGAGTAGATGCATTACAAAAAATAAATCTTGATAATATCAAATCAAACGGATATTCGTTTCAGATTGAGATGAAATATAAAATATTTAAGAAAGGATTGAAAATTTCTGAAATTCCCATTTTATTTATTGAGAGAAGGGCGGGAGTATCAAAAATGTCTAAGAAAGTTGTATATGAAGCGACTTTTATGGTTTGGTTCTTAAAGATTAAAGCATTATTTAACAGGTTGTAAAATTATGGCAAAACTTTCGATAATAATAGTAAATTATAATATTAAGGATGTCGTTGACGGTTGTATTGATTCAATATATAAGTCAAATGTATCCGGTTTAGAACTTGAAATATTTTTTGTTGATAACCATTCAATAGACGGAAGTGCAGATTATATCGAAAGTAAATATCAGGATGTAATAGTAATCAGAAACGAAAAAAATCTTGGGTTTTCAAAAGCAAATAATATAGCCTTAAAAAAAGTAACAGGTGAATATGTATTATTACTCAATCCGGATACAATAATTTCTGAAGGAACGTTTGATAGATTAATAAAGTTTATTGAAAACAAACCTGATATTGGTGCAGTTACAACTAAATTAATAAGAGCAAACGGAGAACTTGATTTAGCATGTAGAAGAAGTTTCCCGACGCTATCTGTTACTCTACCAAGAATAATCGGTCTTTCGAAATTTTTTCCAAAAGTGAAATTGTTTGGAAAATATAATTTAACTTATTTAAGCGAAGATGAAACATACGAAGTAGATGCAGTTTGTGGAGCGTTTATGTTTATGCGAGCAGAAGTTGTAAAAAAAACCGGATTATTTGATGAAGATTATTTTATGTACGGTGAAGACCTTGATTATTGCTACAGAATTAAAAAACAAGGTTTTAAAAATTATTACTATTCCGAAATATCAACCGTTCATTTAAAGGGTGAGAGCACGAGAAAAACCAATATTTCGTATGTTAATAATTTCTATGGAGCTATGTCTATCTTTGTCAGGAAGAATTTTCGAAGTTCCGGTTTTATTTTACTCTTTTTACTACAGGCGGGGATTTTACTCCGTTCGGCAATTTCATATTCAAAGAGAATAATAATCAATTTATTCTTCCCATTAATTGACACAAACTTACTTTATATTGCACTTATTGCAGCAATAAAAATTCGTTTTAATATATTTCCCAATAGAGGTTACTTTTTTATAATGACCGTGTATGTTATTATCTGGCTACTACTTTTGGGAATATTCGGATTATATTCTCGAAAACACAGTCTCTCATTTAAAAAGGCATTTAATGCTATCCTCGCAGGTTTCTTTATTAATTCCTCGGTAACATATTTTTTCAAAGAATATGGATATTCGAGAGAAGTAATTCTTGTATCAACTATCATATCGTTGATTTCAATTACAGGCTGGAGATTACTTTTTTCTACAATCCTCTTTTTTAAAAGCAAGAATATTCTGTTAAATAAAATTAATCTATTGGTCGTTGGTGATAAGATATTAAATCAAAATATCGAAGATAAATTGATTTCACGATATAACATACTTTATTTTAAAGACTTAACCCAAGAACAAACAGTTGAAAATCTGGAAGAGGTTATTAAAATCAATAATATTAAAGAGGTAGTTTTTTCCGATGAGTATTTTTCCAATGAACAAATATTGGGTCTTATGACAACATTAAAGGGAAAAAATATCGGATTTAAAATTATTCCAACGGGTAAGGATTTAATTCTTTCAAAATTATATTCAGGTATTGATAATTTATCATTAATTGATATTGAATATAACATAAATAATAAAATTAATGCGTTTTTAAAGAGAGTTTTTGATATTATATTATCATTCCTATTACTAATTACTGTATATCCATTTGTTTTAATAATATGTAAATTTAGTAATTCCGGAATCAAGAAAGGAATAAGTAAAATTCTGGAAATACCATATGTTTTAACAGGGAAATACAGTTTTGTCGGGATTCCTATTTGGTATGGTTATGAATTATCCAAAAATTTAGGGAAGCCCGGATTAACCGGATTAATACAGTTGTATTATAATGAAGGTATAACAAAAGATGAGATGGAGAACTATAATATTTATTATGCAAAGAACCAAAGTATATTGTTAGATATTGAGATACTTATGAAAACAGTTTTTTCTTTTTTCAGAAATTAAATTAAAAAATTAAATTATAAGTTATGATATTAGAATTTGAAAAACCTTTAATCGAGCTGGAAACAAAAATCGAGGAGATGCGGAAAATGGCTGACAGCCTTGATATTTCAACAGAAATCAATAAACTTGAACTTAAAGTAAATGAATTGCGAAAACAGATTTTTGAGAATCTAACACCATGGCAAATAGTTCAACTCGCAAGGCATCCTCAAAGACCATATTCTTTAGATTATATTTATTTAATGACAGAAAACTTTGTTGAACTTCACGGAGACAGGGCATATGGAGACGATAAAGCAGTAGTTGGCGGATTTGCAAAATTAGGCGACAGATCAGTAATGATAATTGGCCAGCAAAAAGGCAGAGACACCAAATCCAACTTATATAGAAATTTTGGAATGATGAACCCGGAAGGGTACAGGAAAGCGTTAAGACTAATGAAATTAGCTGAAAAATTCAACAAACCTGTTATCACTTTGCTGGATACTCCCGGAGCATTCCCCGGCATAGAAGCAGAACAGAGAGGACAGGCAGAGGCAATTGCAAAAAATATTCTTGAAATGTCAAGACTTAAAGTTCCTGTTATTGTAGCAATTATTGGAGAAGGTGCTTCAGGTGGAGCATTAGGAATTGGAGTTGGCGACAGGATATTAATGTTAAAGTACTGTTGGTATTCGGTTATTTCTCCTGAATCATGCTCCTCAATTTTGTGGAGAAGCTGGGATTTTAAAGAACAAGCTGCAGAAAATTTAAAATTGACAGCGAATGATTTATTAAAGATTGGAATAATTGACAGAATTATTGAAGAGCCAATGGGAGGCGCACATAGAAATCATAATGAAGCAGCAAATAATTTGAAGTCAGCATTAATTGAAGAGATTGAATCAATGTCTAAAGTGAAGAAAGACAAACTTCTGGAAAACCGTATACAAAAATTCCAAAAGATGGGATTTTGGAAAGATTAAATTATCGAAAGAATTGACAGCAGAAAAAGATACAAAATTTTTAATAAAGGGTGGTTCGCCTTTAGTCGGAAGTATCAAGATATCAGGAGCTAAAAATTCCGCAACAAAGCTTCTTGTAGCATCATTGCTTACGGATGAAGAATGTATTTTTATTAATTCGCCAAATAAAATCAGGGATTTAACTGTAACACTTGATATTATAAAATCTTTCGGCAGCGAGACAGAAGTTATTCAGGATAAACTCATAGTAAGAAACGGAGAAATTAAGAATACTACAGTTGACCAGTACTTAGGAAATTTAACAAGGATAGCAATACTAATGGCAGGTCCGCTTTTACACAGGTCCGGAAAAGCTGAAATTCCCATACCCGGAGGTTGCCAAATAGGTTCCAGACCCGTTAATTATCACCTTGAAGCTTTAAAAAAACTCGGATGCAGTGTTGAAACAAAAGACAATTATTATGTTCTTTTTGCAGATGGATTGAAAGGGGCAAATATACATCTTGATTATCCCAGTGTTGGAGCAACGGAAAATATTCTTTTGGCATCTGCATTAGCAAAAGGACGAACCGTAATATCTAATGCGGCAATTGAACCCGAAATTATTGATTTAATTAAGTTTCTCCAGAAAATGGGAGCAATAATAGAAATTAATACAGACAGAAGAATAGTAATTGAAGGTGTAAAAAAATTATATGGTGCAAATCATAAAGTTATATGTGACAGAAATGAAGCCACTTCTTATGCTTGTGCTGCAATAGCTTCGAAAGGTGATGTAACAATTGAGGGTGCAAGTCAGGATGATTTATTGACTTTTCTTAACACAATACGTAAAGTTGGCGGTGGTTTTGAAGTTCTTGAAAACGGTATAAGGTTTTTCTATAAGGGTGAATTACATTCAATTGCCATAGAAACAAATGTGCATCCGGGATTCATGACAGATTGGCAGCAACCTTTTGTAATTATGATGACTCAAGCCAACGGAATCACAATTATCCATGAAACTGTATATGAAAAGAGATTTGGATACGTTAGTGAACTTAAAAAGATGGGCGCTGAAATTGAATTATACAACACTTGTTTAGGCGGTTTGCCATGTAGATTTGCAAACCGGGAATATTTCCATAGTGCTGTAATTAAAGGTCCAACAAAATTATATTCAACGGAGATTAATATTCCTGATTTAAGAGCAGGTTTTTCATATCTAATTGCAGGTGCAATAGCTGAAGGTGAGACGATGGTTAATGGGGCAGTTTATATTGACTGGGGTTATGAGGATATTGATAAAAAGCTAAAAAAAATAGGTTGTAACATTAAAAGATTATAAAATTATGGAAAATAAAAAATCCAAAATCGAAGAGCTTAAAGCTAAGAGAAATAAAGCATTACTTGGAGGAGGGGAAAAACGAATTGAATCACAGCACAAAAGGGGAAAATTCACTGCAAGAGAACGGATTGATTTGTTACTTGATAAGGGAACTTTTGAGGAAATAGATATTTTTGTTCGGCACCAATCCTCTGATTTCGGATTAGATAAGCAAAGATATTATACAGATGGTGTGGTGACAGGAACAGGGAAAATATTCGGAAGGTCCGTATGTGTATTTTCTCAGGATTTTACAATACTTGGTGGTTCACTTGCAGAATATCATGCCAAAAAGATTTGCAAGATTATGGACTTAGCTTTAAAGAATGGAATGCCGGTAATCGGGATAAATGACAGCGGAGGAGCAAGAATACAGGAAGGGGTTGTATCTTTAGGAGGATATGCAGATATCTTTTTAAGGAATACATTGTCAAGTGGAGTTATTCCTCAGATTTCCGCAATAGTCGGTCCATGTGCAGGTGGTGCGGTTTATTCTCCTGCAATAACTGATTTTATATTTATGGTTGATAAAATTTCACATATGTTTATAACCGGACCAAACGTTATAAAAGCAGTAACTAATGAAGATGTAACTTTTGATGAATTGGGGGGTGCTTTAACACATGCTTCAAAGAGCGGAGTCAGCCATTTTACAAGTGAAAACGAAGTGGAGTGTTTCAACAGCATAAGGCAATTGATGACTTATTTACCTCAGAACAATATGGAAACAGGTCCTGTATATGAATATGATTTCAGTCTTGATAAGGAAAAAGAAGAATTAAATAATATCGTACCGGAGAATCCAAATAAACCATACGATATGAAAGATGTTATAAATAATATCGTGGATGAAAATACTTTTTTTGAAGTACACAAGGAATATGCGGAAAATATTATTGTAGGATTTGCAAAGCTCGGCGGAAGAGCAATCGGAATAGTAGCTAATCAACCTTTGGTATTGGCAGGAGTATTGTGTTTGAATTCTTCAATCAAAGGGGCAAGGTTTGTAAGATTCTGCGATGCTTTTAATATACCTATTTTGGTTTTAGAAGATGTACCGGGATTTCTTCCCGGAACAGACCAGGAGTGGCGTGGAGTAATAAGGCATGGTGCTAAGTTGTTGTATTCATTCTGTGAAGCAACGGTGCCGAGAATTACTGTGATTATTCGCAAAGCTTATGGCGGAGCATATGATGTGATGAATTCAAAGCATGTACGCGGCGACATCAATTTGGCTTGGCCAACAGCTGAGATTGCAGTAATGGGAGCAAAAGGAGCAGCAGAAATTATTTTCAGAAAAGACATTGAATCTGTACCGGAAGAAGAAAAAATTAATGTATTAAATGAAAAAGTTGATGAGTTTAATACGAAATTTTTAAACCCTTATTTAGCTGCAGAAAGGGGATATATTGATGATATCATTGAACCAAAAGACACAAGGAAGAAATTAATTTATTATTTCGATTTAATAAAGAATAAGGTAGATTTTAATCCGAGAAGGAAACACGGCAATATACCTCTATAAGATATGTTCAAAAATAATAATTCGGGAAAATTATTTTCAGATATTTTCTTAATTTTTGTAGTATCTTTTATACCTTCTGTATTTTTTATTAATACAGGGTTCATTGGTGATGATTACTGTTGGATTTTTCAATCTAAAGAAGCACTTTTAGAAGGAAATATTTTTGTAACATTAGTAGAACCCTCTCCATACAGCTATTTCCGCCCACTTTCTTCATTATTATTCACAATTATTTATTTTTTTGCTAAAAATAGTTTTATACTTTACAGGATACTTATTATATTGCTGCATTTCTTTAATTCAATATTGATATACAAAATTATAAGTGATTTGAAATATGACAGAAAAACGGCATTGTATTCCTCGTTGCTTTTTGCTGCATTGGCAGTCCATTCAGAAGTTATAGCAAGTATTAGTTGTTTTAATATTTTATTCTCATCAATATACTTGTCATTGATTATATTATTTTATATTCGTATAAGAAATAATTCGGGTTATTCTACCCTTTCCATATTAATATTTATTTCTCTTTTTATCAGAGAGAGTAATCTACTGATATTGCCAATGCTTATGGTTATTTCCAATAAACTTGAAAAAAGAGATTTTAAAAAGCTTTTAATATATTCGTTATTTCCTATATTGATTTTTCTCGTTTTCAGATTTATTTGGGAAATAAAACTGGAAGATCCTATTGTCTATGAAAGAACGGATGCCTTTTTTGAACATTTTAGTATTCTAAAGTTATTTTACACAATCCCGCATTATATTATTAATACATTAATACCGGTAAAATTTTTATTGTCAATGTTAGGTGATGATGTATTTGCCTTTTTAAAAAAATCATTTGTGACTCCTCAGAAAAATGCTTTTATGTTCATTACTTTGATTTCTGCGGTAATTATCATTTCATTTTCAGTGATTTATTATTTCTACAAAAAAGTTGGAAAGAAAATATATTTCCCGTTAATATTGTTTATAAGCGGCTTGATTATATACGTTCCATTGTACCATACGAGTGAAAGATTTGTTTATTATAATTCGTTTGCATTATGCTTATTAATGGCTATTATATTCTTAAGAAATAATAATATTTTTTCGAAAGTAATATTTTTAATATATATAGTTTTACATATAATCGG
>CALKAJ010000294.1 GCA_937983305.1 uncultured Ignavibacteriota bacterium
CGGCTCCGGTTATTTCTATCAGTTCTTCAGGATGTCCCGGTCTTATATTCTGCCCGAATATGCTCTGAAGTTTAGATTCATTTACTTCATCGTCTCCACATACAAATGTCAATATATATTCATCATTTTCCTCTTCCGTTTTTGCCGGAATTACAAATACCCTTGACTTTGCCAACCTCGATTTATCTGTTATCTTTAAAAATTCGGCAAGCTCATCTATGGATTTTACATTTGGCGTATATATTTCTTCAACTTCTAATTGTGAATCAATTCTTCCAACAGGCTCAACATAAGAAACTGCAACTTCAATATTTGAAGCATAGCTTCCATCTTCGCTAATTGCAACTATGTCTTCTCCGGCATCCGACTCAATCATAAATTCTTCAGATTCACTCCCTCCCATTGCCCCACTATGTGCTTTAACTGAAAAAAACTTTAATCCGCATCTTGAAAAAATATTTTTATATGCTCTATCCTGATTATCATAGGATTTATCTAAACCTTCCCATGATGAATCAAAAGAATATGCATCCTTCATCGTAAATTGTCTTCCTCTCAGGACTCCGGAGCGTGGTCTTGCTTCATTTCTGAATTTTACCTGAATTTGATACCACATCTGCGGCAAGTCTTTATATGAAATTAAATTTGCTTTTGCAATTGATGTGAACACTTCTTCGTGAGTTGGAGCAAGTACTAATTCTCTGTTTTTAATCCTGAAAATTGTATCTCCATAATCTTCAAGCCTACCGGTCTGTTCCCATAGCTCGTTTGGTGATAAAGCCGGCAATAAAAATTCGTTTCCCCCTATTGCATTCATCTCCTTCCTTACTATATTTTCAATTTTCTTAAACACAATCAATCCAAGCGGTAAATAGCTGTAAACTCCTGATGTCAATTGGCGAATCATACCGCTTCTTATCATTAACTTATGAGAAGCTACAACGGCGTCGGCAGGTTCTTCTTTTAATGTAGGGATAAATAATTCTGATATCTTCATATTTTTCTTAAATTAACCTGTAATATAAAAATACACATTTTCTGAAACAATCCAATATTTATAATTAGAAAACTTTATTCTGTCGGTAATTCTACTACAAAAGTACTGCCATAACCCTCTCTGCTTTCTACAGATATACTTCCAAAATTCTTTTCGACTATATCCTTACATAATATTAGCCCTATTCCTGTTCCGCTTTCTTTATTAGTTCCATAAGTAAGGGTTGTTCTTTTTGTTTGAAACATAGATGATAATTGCGAAGATGGAATACCTATACCATTGTCTTGCAGCGAAATAATCACTCTTTTATTTTCTAACAAATATTTTGATGTAATTATTACAACCCCCTTAATATTTGAAAACTTTATAGCATTAGAAATCAAATTATTAAATAAAATCACCATCATATTTTTATCTGCATAAACATTATGTTCACCGTCAATTAATATTGAAACGTCAATTCTTTTCATTTTAAGATTACCTTCAAAGTTCTTTATCAGCTCTTCAATCAGTTCTTTCAATTTTATCTTCTCCGGTATATATTTCATTTTTCCAGACTGGAATTGTGCCCAATGTAAAAGCTTTGAAACTAAGTCGTAAAGGTTTGTTGAAAGTTTATAAAGATTTCCGGCAAATTCTTTTTTTTCAACTTCGCTTAAGCTGTCGCTGTTATCTGCTAATAATTCCGAATATCCTATTAAACCTGTAAATGGGCTTCGCAAATCATGAGCAATTATTGAGAATAGTTTATCTTTCTCGTTTACTAAAACCTTTAGCTCTTCATTATATTTCTCCATCAATTTCTCGTTATTTTTTCGTTCCGTAATATCCCTTATTACAACATAAATAATCTTTTTCCCTGAATATTCTAATAGCCTCAATCCTATGTCAATAAATATTTCAGAGCCGTCTTTTTTTATAAGAACCTTTTCTCCCGCAAGTTTATCAAGATTGTTTTTTATATTATTTCCTGAAACATCAGCTGAAGGAAGTATTGTTTTTACCAACTCATCAATCTGCATACTTTTCAACTCATTGCTGCTATATCCCGTAATTTCTAACAAAGAATTATTTACTTCAAGAATTTCCAATGTACTAAAATCAAATATCCCGATTCCGTCTATGCTTTGCTCTATTACGGTTCTGTATTTAGATTCACTAAGCAATAAGGCTTTTTCCGACTCCTTACGTATATCAATTTCCTGATTTAATTTGTATGTATAATTTCGCAAGAACAAATATTTCGAGATGAATCCAAATATAATTATTAGAAGTACTACTGATATCAGAATAAACCACCATTTTAAGAAAAATGGAGCACTGATTATTATTTTGTTGGTTTTGAAAGTCGGTGACCATTCTCCATTTTCATTTTTAGCTTGAACGTGAAATTCATATTCTCCGGGAGATAAATTAGTATATCTGATTTTCCCTAATTCATTTTGTTTAATTTCTATCCAATCTTTGTCAAAGCCTTCTAATTTGATTCTATATTTAATTAATTTTTCGTTTACAAAAGATAGTCCTCTGAAATTGAGATGAATCGTGTTTGCAATATTATCAATTATTGCATTTTCTTTCATATCGTATTCCATACCTTTACTGTCAACAAGCGATATAAATATTAATCTTGGATATCGTTTCTCGGTATATGAATCTGTGAGACTAATACACGATAAGCCTGTATTGGTACCAACCCACATCTTTTTCTTGTCGTCAATTATTAAAGCTGACCGGTTTACTTCATCCCCTGCTAATCCGTTTTTCACGCCATACTCCTCTACGATCTTATTACCTCTGACTTTTTTAATTCCATCAATTGTTCCTATCCAAAGATTTCCCAAGTTATCTTCTAAAATCGCATATACAGCGATTTTTAAATCAACTTTGTTACTCTTAACTATTGAATCGTTTATAATTTCATATAATCCGGAAGTCGTTCCTGCCAATATTGATTTATCTTTTGTCCCGTAAATTGCAAATACGTTAGGTGGATTTCCTCTGCTTTCATTATATTTTATTTTTTGAAGTTTTCCGTCTTCGTATTTAGTTACTCCATTCATCCCCATTATGTATATTGCATCTTCAATTACTGTCAATTTCCTTGCATTTCCATATATCTTTTCAATTGAAAATAAATTAACTAATTTATCGTTTACAATCTTATACAAACCATACGCACCTACATAATAAATCTCGCCTTTGAATAAACATACTCCTGCTATTCTGTCATCATCATTATCGTCTATTTTAAATACTTCTCCCTCGTTTGTTACGTATCCTATTCCTTTATTATTTGCAGCAAACCAAATCCTGTTCTTTCCGTCATATACCAAATCAGTTACCCTGTCAATCCCTGTATGACGATTGATTGAACTTGATAATTGAATTGTTTTAAATGATTTCCCGTCATACAATGTCAAGCCAACATTATGTCCAAATACATATTTCCCTCTTGCATATTCTACAATGCTTGACACTTCTGATTCCAATAATCCCGAAATGTCATAAAAATTTTCTATTGAAAAAGAAGAAATTTTATCAACACCTCTTGTATCCGCAAACCAAACATTTCCTTCAAAATCGGAAAATATTGTCATACACCCGTCCGAAGAAAATCCCTTCGCTCTGTTTAAAAAAATTAATTCTTTGTTAACATAGTCATAAGAGTACTTCGTATATCCGCCGCCAAAATAGATTTTATTCTTTGCTCCGGCCTCAATTACAAATAAACCTTTGTTTTGATAAACAGGGACAGAAATTTCCGATCCGGCCTTAAAATATTTGCCTTCAAAATAGTATCCGAATCTCTTTGGTTCAATTATCCATAATACTTTTTGTCCGCCGGAATTAAATCCTTCTTTCACTGCTAAAA
>CALKAJ010000295.1 GCA_937983305.1 uncultured Ignavibacteriota bacterium
ACGCCTGCACTCAGTAAGCTGTGCTTTGTAATCGGGTTCTATTTGTGTTATAACCTGTTCAAATAAACTTGATCTGTTAAAATAATCGTCCCAGTTTTCCAGTTCATCGGATTCTTTTTTAAACTTCTCTCTTAACCAACCTTCCACTTCTCTTGTCGCTGTGAGCATGGGTCGTAATTGCCTGTGATCACCAACGAAAATCAAATTCTTACCAGCTATAATAGGAACCAAAGCTTCGGCTGTAGTTGCTTTGCCCGATTCATCCATTATAACATAGTCAAATTCGAAATGGTATTTGTTGTATTTCTTTGCTGCTATGTGATTACAGGTAGCTCCAATAACCCTGATACTATCAACAAGCTTTTGATTTAATGCACTTTTTTCATCAAGTGAATTAATGGTTACAATCCAATCTCTGTGCAATTCCTGACGTTTAACAAATTCACCGATATTTGTTTTAAGTACATTGTCAATGAATTGAATTGCTTCGCTTTTTGTTTTTGGCAAATTATGCAGCTCTTTCAAATTTTGAATTCGGCTAACAATTTGTTCGATTTTTTCTTTTGCTTTATTCCAGTCTTTTACTTCATTTAATATTTCAAAAATCGATGATGCAAATGGATTGCTTTTTTGAAGATTTTGCTTGAAACTATTTATATAATTTTTGAAGTTTCTTTCAGCAGTTTCTCTCACTTGCTGTTTCCATCCTTCCAGTTTACGGTCTAAAGTATGTTTTCTAATAACAGGAACTCTTGGAACAGTAATGCCACTTAATCGTAAAATAGGAATGTCGTTTTTAAGCAAATTTTCAAGAACCTGATCAACAGCATTATTTGTCTGTGAGGTAATCAGAATTTTTGCTTCAGGTTTTGCGGATAGTATTTGAAATACAATTTCAGTAATTACGGTGGTTTTTCCTGTTCCGGGAGGTCCCTGTATTATTGAAAGAGGAGTTTTGTTCAGTGCATTTCTAATCGCTTTTGTTTGATTGTCTGAATATTGAAAAGCAATGTTTTTTTCATCTTTCTGCCACACATTTTCAAGTGGTGTATAATCTGATAATGATGCTGGTAGTTCATTAGGCTTAAAAAGATAATAAATCAAATCAGGGTTTTGTACTTCGTTCTTTTCAACCTTTTTAATTGCTTCGAGTTGCCGATTTTTTTCTTCTTCCTTTTTCGCAGTATTTTCAAAAATATATCCTGTAACAGGGATGTTCTCTTTTTTTAGTCTTTCACAATCCTTTATTTTAAAAAGTTTATCCTTTGAAAAGTACTCATAAGGTTTTCCAGCAAATTCTACCGTTTCTTTATTTTGTTTTCTGTCTCCGGTTGCAGCTATCACATATTCAAAACCATCTGAGTTAACATCGTTACCTTCTTCAATGTGTTTTTGTAAAAAACCTACACTGCTACATTTTTCATTTTCTTTAATCTGAAAAACAATTTCATCACCATTGACTTTAAAACTGGAATATTGCAGCCGTAGAGATTTATTTTCTATTACTTTTAATTCCTCTTTCAACAATTCAGAATAGAACCCCAGTTCGTCTCTTACTGCTCTTCTGTTTTCACGAAGTGAAATGTCTTTTGCTTTAAGTTCAGACCATTTCTGAAAATATGAAGTTAAATCAGCTTTATTTTGTGGATATTCATAAGTGTAATTGAATTTGAAAGGTAGTTTTTTCCCTTCTCTGATTTTCCGTTCTGCGATTTTAGAATCAATAGATGATAAATAATTGATGCCATTGAATAGTAACTTTTTTTCATCTTTAATCCATAAAACACCTTCACAAATAAAACTGCCAAGTATTACATCTGCTAAAAGTTTAAACCTGGTTTAGGTGCAAGATCAAAAATAGGTGTATTGTTTTGCAACAATTCAATTATTTCATTTTCATGACCTGCTCTAAATGAAACCCAAACTGATTCAGTTTGTGAAGCATTTGCAAGTTTTCTCAAAAACGATAAAACATCTTGCCATTGAGGTCTGTCTGCCGGAGTGTTTGAAAGTAATTTTTGAAGAATCAAATTATACTCTTCCGGAATAGTTTCTTGTTTTTCATTAAAGAACCATTCAAGAACTTTCCCCAATGAATAAATGTCAGATTGATATGGAAAGCCACCTGCATGTAACTTGTTCAATTTTTCAGGAGCAGCAAAACTACTTGCAAAAATTTCAAGGTTTTTCTCCTGACTAAGTGTTTTTGTGATATCAGCAAGACCGAAATCTATAAGATAAAATTGTCCGTTTTTATCAATTAAAATATTTCCGGGATGAACATCACCATGATTAATCTTGAATTTTGTATGTAATTCTTGTAGGCAGTCTGCTAAATCAATTAATCCACTTAGTGCGGTTTGGGTATTGAATTCCCAGAATGAAGTTTCAAAAGGTCTTGCATCTTCTAAAAATTCATAAACAATTGCATAAGCTGATATTTCATTATCAAAACCATATTCAATTATTGGAGGCAAAGCGCTATGTCTGGCTTTTTGTAAATGCCTGAGTTTGTCAGATAAAATTTTTGCTTTTGTTTCGTTCTTTTCAATACCAAGAATCCATTTAACCCAAAATTGCTGTCCATTTTCATCACTGGCTATGCAATTCTGCGAGTATCCTCTTTTTACTATATCCCTTGAATTATATTGATATTTTTCAAATAACATACGAAGTACTATATGGTTGTTAGTTTGCGGGTCGGAAAGATTGCACTCTTTGACAAAGCTTTGGTTGTAGCGTTAGCTCGTGGGGCTTTGGCAATGTGTGCAATGTGGGTCGGCAGAATTGGTATTGGGTTTTTCCCGCCAGGCCTTG
>CALKAJ010000296.1 GCA_937983305.1 uncultured Ignavibacteriota bacterium
CCACCGAGATCTACACTCTTTCCCTACACGACGCTCTTCCGATCTAATTTAAAAAAATGAAAAAACAAAAAATATAATATTGGGACTTAAACTTGAATATAAAGCGTCATTAAAAAGTACAGACTCAGAAGAGATACTTGATTTATTGATATATCGCCCTTTATCATTTCTGTTTGTAAAATCAATCATAAAAACAAATATCACTCCAAATCAAATTTCTTATGTTGCGTTATTTTTTGGAGTTCTTGCAGGATTTTTCTATGCATACGGAGTAGGTTTACCTTTTACTCTTGCCGCAACATCGTTTTTTATTTGCAATACTCTTGACTGTGCAGACGGTCAGCTTGCAAGATTGAAGCACAACGGAACAAAAGTAGGAAGAATAATTGACGGCTTTATTGACTATATAACGGCAATATCAACATTCATCGGGATTGGGTTAGCTTTAAAATTATCCGGCACACTTGAATTCCCATGGATTCTTACTATAGTTGCGGCTTTGTCAAGAGCATTCCAGAATATGTCATTCGATTTTTACAGAAATATGTATCTGAGATATGTCTATTACAAAGTATCCGGGATTGACGAAGAGATAAAGGAATTTGAGGAAGAGAAGGAGAGACTGAAAAAAGAAAATGGAAGCGGATTTGAAAAATTTCTTGTTAACATATACATAAAATATTCAAAGATGCAGAAAAATGTTAACAAAGTACCTGCCTTGAAAATTTCTCCCGAGGAATACAAAAATAAAAACCAATTTATGCTCAGACTCTGGAGCTGGATTGGCTCAACAACGCATTTGACTCTTGCAATTATATTTACTTTGTTTGACAGGGTGGATATATATTTATATCTGACGATAACACTTGGAAATTTTATATTAATTGTTTTGTTTTTAATACAGAAGAGAATTATTTCTACTATACCGAAAGGAAATATGTAAATGAAAGCAGTACTGCTTGCGGCAGGTCTTGCAAAAAGATTGAGACCTTTAACCGACTCAACACCGAAATGTTTGCTTGATATAAACGGGAAAAATTTATTGCACAGGGCAATTGAAAATATTGAGGCAAACGGTATAAAAGATTTTATAGTTGTTACCGGATACAGAGAGAATATGATTATTGATTATATTAATGGAAATTTTAGTCATCTGAGTTTCGAGTTTCTTTCCAATAAAGATTATTCGAATAACAACAACTCATATTCGCTTTGGATGACAAAGGATATTGCAGGAGACGAAATTCTTCTTCTTGACAGTGATATTTTATTCGAAAAAGAAATAATCAGGAAACTAATTGATTCCGGAAAAGGAACTTGTCTTGCTCTTAAAAAGCATAAACTCGATGAGGAGCAGATAAAAGTTCTGATGGATGAAGATTTAAAGGTAATTGAAATAGGTAAAGAAGTTGATTTACATAAAGCTCAGGGGGAATCAATAGGTATTGAAATTATTTCCGGAAAATTTTTAAAAGAGTTATATAATGTTCTGGATAGAAAAATAGCCCGCGAGAATAACGTGAACGAATTTTACGAAGTTTCGTTTCAGGAAGTTATAAACGACAATGTTTCGATGTATGGTGTAGATATTTCAGAATTCAGTTGCATAGAGATAGATACAGTTGGAGATTATGAAAACGCAAAATTAAATTTGAAAATCTGATGGCAAATCAAAATTACAAACCCGGTTTCTTTGGTTTTAGCTTATTTCCACCCGTTATTAAATTTCTGCTAATATCAAACGGAGCCGTATATTTATTACAACATTTTTTCCTACCCGCATTGAAAGTCGGAAGCGTAAGTGTCTATAAAGTTTTTTTCCAGCTTTTTGCACTTCAGCCGCTCCTTGATTTGAATGCAATACAAACTCCGATTTCCGGACCGTTTTTTCCGTGGCAGCTTATTACATATATGTTTATGCACGGGAGTTTTGGTCACCTGTTTTTTAATATGTTTGCTTTGTGGATGTTTGGCGTTGAGCTCGAGAATATCTGGGGTTCGAAGAAGTTTCTGATATATTATTTCATAACCGGAATAGGTGCAGGACTTGCCAATATATTAATTTCTCCTCTTTTTGCGGATGTTGCTCCAACAGTTGGAGCTTCGGGAGCAGTTTACGGAATATTAGTTGCATTTGGGATGTTATTTCCAAACAGAAATATTTATATCTACTTCCTCATACCTATTAAAGCAAAGTATCTTGTTATACTTTATATGGTAATTGAAGTCTTTTATGTCGGCTCACAGGCAGATTCAGGAATAGCACATATTGCTCACCTTGGAGGTGCAGTAGTCGGCTTTATTTATATACTGTCAATGAAAAACAAATTGGGATTTAACTTTGTGAATTTTAAAGATAAATCATCCGGAAGTTCAGGTTTTTTTAATTTCGGACAAAAAAGTCAAACCGGCAGGCCGCCTTTCAAGCAAAATAAGACCAATGTTGTAAATGCGGAATTTATGGAAATAAATACCGATAAAGCCGATATTAAAAAAGAAGAGGAAGAGAAGCAAAGGATTTCACAAAGCAAGATAGATACGATACTTGACAAACTTGCCGAAAAGGGTTACCAGAGTTTGACAGAAGAAGAGAAGAAAGTTTTATTTGAAGAGAGTAAAAAAATCAGATAATTGAATTATACAAAAAAAATCAGGCGGTTTAAAACAAGAGTTGTAAATATTGGTGAAGTTCCGCTCGGAGGAGATTATCCGGTCAGGCTGCAATCAATGACGACAACCGACACTATGGATACAAAAGCAACGGTTGAGCAATCAATCAGAATTATTGAATCCGGCTCTGATTATGTAAGAATAACAGCACCAAGCATAAAAGAAGCAAAAAATCTTGAAGTAATAAAGAATGAAATTCGAAAATGCGGATTTAATACACCTCTGATAGCAGATATACATTTCACACCAAATGCGGCAGAGCTTGCGGCAAGAATAGTTGAGAAAGTGAGAGTAAATCCCGGTAATTATGCAGACAAGAAAAAATTCGATATTATAGAATATACTGATGCTCAGTACAATGAGGAGCTCGAAAGAATCAGGGAGAGGTTCACTCCGCTTGTTAAGATTTGTAAGGAATACGGGACTGCGATGCGCATAGGGACAAACCATGGCTCGCTCTCCGATAGAATTATGAGCAGGTACGGCGATTCTCCGCTTGGAATGGTTGAGTCGGCTCTCGAATTTCTGAGAATCTGTGAAGATAATAATTATTATGATATTGTTCTTTCAATGAAGGCAAGTAATCCGGGAGTAATGATTGAAGCTTATAGATTGCTCGTTGAAAAGATGATTTTAGAAAATATGAATTATCCACTTCACCTTGGTGTGACGGAAGCAGGTGACGGAGAAGACGGAAGAATTAAATCAGCTCTCGGAATTGGAGTGCTGCTTGAGGAAGGAATCGGTGATACAATAAGGGTCTCTTTAACCGAAGAGCCGGAATATGAAATTCCTGTGTGTAAAATTTTAACCAAAAGATATTTATATTCCGATTGCGATGAAATCTCAAATCCTTATACAGCAGGTGTAATCAACATAACTTCGCAAATTCCGGTATTGACTAAAGAAGTGGATAAAGCCGGTGGTAAAAATGTGCCTGTGGTAATACTTTCTCCATCGGAGGAATTTCTTTCTTCAGTTGAAAATTTTAAAGAAATCGGATATCTCTACAGCAAGACACTTGATAAGTGGACAATAGGAGATGTTGCTCCCGATTATATTTATCTTGGTTCAAAAAATATTGATTATAAATTGCCCGGTACACTTGTGAAAATATTTGATTATGAATACTGGCAGAAATTAAATACTGAAGACAAAGCCGAATCAATGTCGTTTCTGAATGTAAATCAGTTTTTAAATACGAGTGAATTTTCAAGCAAGGGAAATTTTGTTGAATGTGAATTTTTGGATTTTACGGAGCAGCTGAAAAATAAAATCAAAGTAACGGAAAAAATTATTTTAGTTCTGAAGATTGGGATAAATATTACTCTGCCTGATTTAAAAAAGATTTATGGTGAATTTAGAAAAGTAGGATTACTTTGTCCTGTTGTGTTGAAATATAATTATTCAGGAATGAGCGGAGAAGAATTTTCGGTTTATTCCGCAACTGATGCAGGCGGAGTTTTTATTGAAAACAAAGGCTCAGGTATCTGGCTTGAATATTCCGATATTAAAAAAGCGAATACTGTTAGTTTTGGTATTTTACAGGCATCGCGCAGACGTATTTCGAAAACAGAATATATTTCCTGTCCTTCCTGCGGGAGAACTTTGTTTGATTTGCAGGAAACAACAGCTATGATAAGAAATGCAACTAATCATCTTAAAGGTGTGAAAATTGCAATTATGGGCTGTATTGTTAATGGTCCGGGAGAGATGGCAGATGCGGATTACGGCTATGTGGGGAGTGGTCCCGGAAAGATTACTCTTTATAAAAGCAAGGAAGTCGTAAAAAGAAATATTCCGTCGGAAAACGCATTAGCCGAGCTTATCAACCTCATTAAGGAAAACGGCGACTGGGTTTAAACCATCTTGCTACAAACGTACGACCCATACGGGGTCGGCTATCTCTGTAATTCCGGCGTATGCCGGAATCCATTTCTACAATAATTTTTTCTACAAACGTACAACCCCTATGGGGTCGGTCTTTCGAAATTTTCATATGCTACAAACGTTGCACCCCGAAGGGGTGCTAAAAAACCCCGTTAGGGGTTTAATGTTTGTAGGAAAATGTTTTCTATTTTCAACTCCGTAGGAGTTGAACGTTTGTAGCAAGAGGGAATCTTCCATATACCAAAACACTTCTAAATATAAAAAAAGCAGGCTATGAAATAGCCTGCTTATATTGGGGAGGGAGTTATGAGTTATGATTATTTTTTCTTCTTTTTATCTGATTTCTTTTGAACTTTTGCAGATGACTTCTTTGCCTTTTTTGCAATTTTCTTTTGTTCCTTTTTGCCGCCAAAGATTTCACCGTGCTTGTATTCTACCGAAGCTCTTGCCGCAGCAAGTCTTGCGATAGGTACTCTAAACGGGGAACAACTGACATAAGCAAGTCCGAGTAAATGGCAGAATTCGATCGAATTTGGTTCTCCGCCGTGTTCACCGCAGATTCCGAGTTTTATGTCAGGTCTGGTTGCTTTACCTTTCTCAACTGCAATTTTCATGAGTTCACCAATGCCGTATCTATCTATAACCTGGAACGGGTCGTTAGGAAGAATTCGCTGTTCGATGTAATCAGGTAAGAATCCGCCAATATCATCACGAGAGAAACCGAATCCCATTTGAGTTAAATCATTTGTTCCGAAGGAGAAGAACTGCGCGTATTTTGCAATGTAATCAGCAACGAGAGCTGCTCTCGGGATTTCAATCATAGTTCCTACTAAGTGTCCGATTTTCTTTAATCCGAATTTTTCACAAACTTCTTTATAAACTTTATCTATAATTACGTATTGATGTTTCAATTCCCTTGAAGTACAAGTTACGGGAATCATAATTTCAGGGAAAGGTTTCTTTCCTTCCTGTAAGAGTTCTGCTGCAGCTTCAAAGATGGCGCGGATTTGAACTTCAGTAATTTCAGGATATGTAATTCCAAGTCTTACTCCGCGATGTCCAAGCATCGGGTTATTTTCGTGTAAGGAATCAGCTCTGTTGTTGAATTGCTCGAGTGAGATACCAAGACTTTCTGAAAGTTTAGCTCTTTCTTCCGGATTGTGGGGAACGAATTCGTGTAAAGGCGGGTCAAGAGTTCTTATTGTAACTGGGTATCCGTCCATTGCCTCAAGAGTACCTTTCATATCTTTCTTAATGAATGGGAAAAGTTCATTTAGAGCTAATCTTCTTTCCTCTTCTGTTCCTGACATAATCATTTTTCTGAGTAAGAACAGCGGTTCTTCAGTATTCTCTCCATAGAACATATGTTCTGTTCTGAAAAGTCCAATTCCTTCAGCTCCGAATCTTCTCGCAGTTGCCGCATCCGAAGGTGTATCTGCGTTTGTACGAACTTTAAGGTCGCGTATTTTATCGCAGATTTTTAAGAAAGTATTCAAATCTTCGTTATCAGTATCAACATCCATCATTTCAAGATTACCGACATATACATTACCTTTAGTGCCATTTAATGAAACGTATTCACCTTCGCGAATTACTGTATCTCCAACTTTAAAATATTTTTCATCAAGTTTCACTTCAATGTCACCGGCTCCTACTATACAGCATTTACCCCAGCCGCGTGCTACAAGTGCCGCGTGTGAAGTCATTCCGCCGCGTGCAGTAAGAATTGCTTCTGCCGCTCTCATACCTTCAATATCTTCAGGATTTGTTTCTTCTCTGACAAGAATAACATTCTTACCTGCTTTTTTCCATTCAACTGCATCATTAGCCGTGAATACAACCTGACCTGCGGCTCCGCCCGGTCCTGCCGGTAAACCTTTGGTTAAAAGTTGAGCTGCTTTTTCCGCTGCCGGTAATAAAACGGGGTGTAAAAGTTCATCAAGCTGTTCGGGTTTAACTCTCATAACAGCTTCTTCTGCACTGATAAGTTTATCTTTATACATATCCGATGCCATTTTAACAGCTGCGGCACCGTTTCTTTTACCAACTCTGCACTGTAACATATACAGCTTACCTTCCTGAATGGTAAATTCGAGGTCAAGCATATCGTGATAATGTTTTTCGAGATTTAATTCTATTTTATGGAGTTTTTTATAAACTTCCGGCATTGCTGTCTCAAGGGAATCGAGATGTGCTGTATGTTCATTTTTTCCAACTTCATTAATGGGGTTTGGTGTTCTGATACCTGCAACTACGTCTTCACCCTGTGCATTAACAAGCCATTCACCGTAGAAGTAATTTTCGCCTGTGGCAGGATTACGTGTGAAAGCAACACCTGTGGCAGATGATTCGCCCATATTTCCAAATACCATTGACTGAACGTTAACCGCTGTTCCCCATTCATCGGGAATTCCTTCGATTCTTCTGTATGATATTGCTCTTTTTCCCATCCAGCTCTGAAATACTGCACCAACTGCTCCCCACAACTGTTCCATTGCATCTTCAGGGAAAGGTTTTCCGAGAACTTCAAAAACTTTTGCTTTATAAATATCAACGAGTTCTTTCAAATCATCTGCGGTTAAGTCGGTGTCTAATTTGTAACCTTTTTCCGCCTTCATTTTGTGTAATTCTTTTTCAAGATGCTGGCGAACGCCCTGACCTTCGGCAGGCTCTATACCCGCGGCTTTTTCCATAACAACATCTGAATACATCTGTATAAGTCTGCGTTGTGAGTCGTAAACGAATCTTGCATTACCTGTTTTTTCTATTAATCCTTCGCGTGTGATATCGTTGAGTCCAACATTTAATACAGTTTCCATCATTCCCGGCATTGAGCTTCTTGCACCTGAGCGAACCGAAACGAGTAATGGGTTTTTCTTGTCGCCAAACTTTGCACCCATTTGTTTTTCTGTTTTTTCAAGAGCTTTTAACACCTGTTCTTTTAATTCTTTGGGATATTTCTTTTTGTTTTCGTAATATGCGGTACATACTTCTGTTGTAATTGTAAAACCTGCAGGTACAGGGAGTCCGATATTAACCATTTCTGCCAGATTTGCGCCCTTTCCTCCGAGCAGTTCTTTCATATTTGCTTTACCATCGGCTTTTTTACCGCCGAAGTAATAAACATATTTTTTAGCCATAACTTAAATAATATAATTTGATTAATAAAAATTGATATATCATACGAAAATACTTATTTTGTTTTTGATTTTATAGTCAAAAATGCTTCTTTTTGTTTTAATTTATTGTAAAGTTCTTACAAAAAAATGAAATTTTTATTATATTGATTCAGTTTTTAATATAAGAAAACTGATAAAAAATTTAAACCAAAACCAATATGAAAAATTTATTATTTTTGTTGCTTTTAGTGCTTTTCGGGTTGAATACGGCAACTTCCCAGGAAAGCCCAAAGATCCATCAGGATTTGAAAGTTAAAATGCTTTCATCCTCTCCAATGGAGAAAATACCTGTTTATATAGTATTTAATAAACATCTTACGGTGAATGATTTCAATGACATCGGTTATGATACCCCTAAGAAGGAAAGAAGGCAGATTGTCGTAAACAGATTGATGGAGTTCTCAAGAAACATTCAATCCGAAGTAAGAAGTTATATTGAAACTCAGATTTCGTCAGGTCTTGCAGCGGATTACAATATAATATGGATGAATAACACAATTGCTGTTAAGACAACCGTAAATGTTTTGAATAATCTTGCAAAAGATTATAGCAATGTTTTGATGATTGCTTATGATGCCGAATATCCCGTTGAAGAGTTATATGATAATGATATGCTTATGCCTCCTTTTGTAGGAAGCGGACTTGGCATCAATTCTCCTCAGGCAATCGAGCCGGGAATTACTCTTATGAATGCACACCTTTGCTGGAATCAGGGAAATAAAGGAAAAGATGTACTTGTAGGAAATGCAGATGACGGATTCTGGTGGAAACATCCTGACCTTGTAAAGGGAGTATATCAAAATCTTGGCGAAGATGCCAACAGTAACGGCAAAACTGTTATCTGGGGTTCTGGTACTACATCTGTATTTGACGCGGGAGATGTAAACGGCATTGACGATGATGGAAACGGAAAGGTAGATGATTTAATCGGCTGGGACTTTTCAACATCAAATTACAATATCACAACTGCATCTCACGGTTCTGCAACACTTGGGCATATAGTTGGAGACGGAACAATGGGAACTCAAACCGGAGTAGCTCCCGAATCGAAATGTATTCTTTTAAGAAATACAGGCGGACAGTCTTTGCAATGGTCTGCGTTTCAATATGCTTTCCAGATGGGTGCAGATGTAGTAACAAGCTCTTTGAGTTATAAATGGTATATGAATCCAAAGCCCGATTACTCAGCAATGAGATTAATAACAGATATGTCAATGGTAGGCGGAATGATTCACACAAATTCTACCAGCAATGACGGTAATAATCAGACAAGTGCCCCAATTCCGTTAAATATTTCAACAGCCGGAAATTGTCCTCCGCCATGGCTGAATCCCCAACAGACAAAGATTGGAAATCTCAGCGGTGTAATCGGAGTTGGAAATGTAAACGTAAATACTGACGTAGTAGTAAGTTCATCTCCATACGGACCTGCAACATGGGGAAACTGGGCACTGTGGGGTGCATATACATACCCGATAGACAGCATGCATAAAGATTATCCATACAGCAGAGTAGCTCCTGTTGAGCCTGATTCAATGGGACTTTTAAAGCCTGACGTATCGGCTCCCGGAGAAGGTTCAATTTCAACATACGTTAGCAGTGGCACCGGATACGGAAGTACATTTGGAGGAACATCATCCGCCACACCGCATACAGGCGGAGCGGTAGCTTTAATGCTTTCAATAAATCCCGAACTTCTTCCGAGAGATATTTCAAAAATTCTTGAATTAACAGCAGTTGAAAAAGGAACTCCCGGTAAAGATCCGAGATACGGAGCCGGCAGAATTGATGTATTTGCCGCAACATCTTCTCCGAAATTTACTATGGCGGGCATAAACGGCGGAAGTAACTGGATGATGAGCAATACACTCGCACCTTCCGATACTGCGAAGGAACTTGTAGGTTTAAAAATTTCAACAACAGTTAATCCGCAAGTCGGCTCTTTAAAAATGCTGAAACTCGGAATGACAACAAATGCAACATCAACTCATATAAACTCATTTGACTTATACTGGGATAAAAATAAAGATAACATTGTAAGTACAGGCGATATAAAATTAAGAAGTGTTCCTTTTGCTGCAGGACCTATTACTTTTGATTCATTGAAGTTTAAATTCCTTGACAGTGCAAGAACACTGCTCGTAGTTGCGAGAACAACTTCATCTGCAAGCGGTTCTCAGACGGTAAATCTTGGATTAGATCGGAAGAGCGTCGTGTAGGGAAAGAGTGTAGATCTCGGTG
>CALKAJ010000297.1 GCA_937983305.1 uncultured Ignavibacteriota bacterium
GGCCGCAAGATACAGGGAAACTGCTCCGGGCACATTATCATCTTCAGGATTTCAGGATGTTGTAACTGATAATACTGTAAAAACCGAATTTGCTTCTGTATTTAAAAACGGTGTTGTTTGGTTCCTATATACCACCGGAACAACAGGCAATATAGACATAAAATGCCGTGTTAGTACAAACTCAGGTGCAAATTAAAATGCAGCAATAAATTTCGCCGCAAATCCAAATGTTGATGAATATTGGTTCAGCGCCAAATATTACCAGAGCGGACTTGATGTTAATTTCTATTCAGATAGTTTACAATCAGGACCTCCAACAAATAATACAGATAAAATTGTAAATAAATATGCAATAAGTTCAAGTCCTGAAAATATTTTTACTGTTACGGGAATCAGCAGTCATCCGCCTGTATGGTCTGAAAGAGGTTATAAACCGGAAACTGTTGAAGGATTTATAGGCAATCATTACGGTGTGTTCTGGGTTGGTCTTGACGGAACTGCAAGAAAATTATATTATGACGGCGATTTGGTAACAAACTTCAGAGGAACAGAAACACAGATTGCAGATAAATATTCACTTTCACAAAATTATCCGAATCCTTTCAACCCGACAACAAAAATAAACTTCGCAATTCCGAAACAAGGATTTGTATCAATTAAAGTTTATAATATGCTCGGAAAAGAAGTTGCAACTCTCGTTTCAAAAGAAATGACTCCCGGCTCTTATTCATTCGATTACAACGCTTCAAAATTAAGCTCCGGTGTTTATTTCTACAAAATGGAAGTTAACGGCTTCTCCGAAGTTAAGAAAATGATGCTTGTAAAATAATTTTTAAAGAAATTTTCAATTTCTTTACCACCTCCTTCCTAAGCTCGAACTTAGGAAGGAGGTAAATATAAGTTTTTTTCCCTTTAAAGAATCTTAATATTTTAATAAATTGTAAAAATCAATCCGCTCCCGTAGGCTAACGGATAAACCCTCTGACTACGGATCAGATATTAGAGGTTCGAATCCTCTCGGGAGTACAAAATTAACTCGATTTCTTAAAAGCTACACTCATTCCGGGGGAAAGACCAAGAGATATATTTACAACATCAAGTACATAATTACCAAGTTGAATTGATTTATAAAAATCACCTGCTTTGAAAAGTAATTTCAAAATCAGCTTAATAAGTTTTTTTTCAGATGCTTCTTCAAGCAAAGCGGAACGCTCATCTTCCGTTATTTCTTTTTTATAATGGAAAGAAAGTGTAATTGATAAAGACAGACCTATATTCGCTCCAATACCTTTAAACTCATATCCGGAACGTGTTATCAAGGAAAGAGAACCCTGAATCTGTTCAACAACTTCCTTTAGTTTTCCGCCGGAATTTTCTTTGAACTCCTCTTCGATTTCCTGCTGCTCCTCACCCATTATGTTCGTTTTAATCTCGGTTACTTTGTCGCCAACCGCAGCTGCGGCTTCTTTCGCCTTATCGAGTAAATCATCTAATGCCATATTATTTTTTTATTTGATTTTTCTTTAATGGTTTTCCTTCAAATATATGCTTTTCAATTATTTTATCAATGACTTTTGGTGTAACGCTGTGATACCATATTCCCTCCGGATAAACAACAGCTATAGGACCTTTGTCACATAATTTCAGACAGTTTGCCTTAGTAATAAACACTCCTCCTTTGCCTGATAATTTATTCTGAGCAACTTTCTTTTTCAAATGCATCCACGATTCCAGACCTTCTTCCCTTTTACAGCATTTATCACTTGACGGCTCCGCACACAGAAATATGTGATGCTTAATATCTCCAATTCCAAGTTTCTCCGCTTTCGAATCTATTTTTTTTCCCATTAATTCTTATTTAGTTAATACCATTTTCCTGACTACATTGTAAACAACTTCATTCGTATTCGGGTTCGTTATATAATACCTGTAAAAATATACTCCGGATGGGAGATTTCCGGCATCCCATATTGCTTCATACTGACCGGGCTGAATAACTTTACCGACAAGCTCTGTTATTTCCTGTCCGAGAAGATTATAAATTTTAAGACTTACAAATCCGCCGCGCATCTCTCCTTTGAGAGAATTTGGCAACACCCTCGTATCAAATCTGATTTTTGTAGTTGAATTAAATGGATTCGGATAATTTTGCTCAACACTATAGCTGTCGGGAATTTTTGATGAGATAATTATGATTGCATCTATAACCAGGTTACCTCTGCTTACGCCGCCGTTATCTCTAACTGCATAAATTGCGCCCGGTCCCCATGATCCGAAATTGCGAAAATATTCCATATGATTATAATTACCGGATGGTGCGGTATAACTCACGGTATAATAAGTACCGCTTCCACCGTATATATTCGAACCTTTGCAGTATGAGAAATAACTTCCAAACAAAAAACTGAATGGTGTTTTATAGACACTGACAAATCCGCTTCCCGGTAAAACAAATGGAATCCAGTTTACTCCCATATTAGTTGTATATTTCAGGTTGCGTCCTGCAATATACAATTGATTATTATTTGCAATTCGAAAAATTGAAACAGAAGTAACGGTTGTTTCAGGCAGTGTACTGAAAAATTGCCATGCAAGCCCGCCGTTGGAAGATAGATAGAGTCTGGAACTGTCGGAAGAAAAAATCAGCAGAGAATCTTTTAATTCTGCACTCCTTTTATATCCCTTCTCATTGTAATACTGACTCAGGAATAAACCCGTAGAGTCCCAGTTTATTCCGCCATTGGTAGTTTTTCTGATTGACCATCTCCCTGCTACAGGATTTCCGAATAAAAATCCTTTCAGAGAATCATTCATCTGAATTGAGTTAAAGTATCCGTTTTTTTCGGAAAATACTTTTACCCAATTATATCCTCCGTTTGATGTCCTGTAAAGATAAGCCGTATCGTTTCTGAAACCTGCAGTTAAAGCGATGCTTGAATTTATTCCGTAAATCGAAATAAGCTTTGTGTTAGCAGGAATTCCGTTTAACGATAAATTAATCCAGTTGTAACCATAGTTTGTGGTTTTGAGAACTGTAGAGCTGTCACCGCAAATCCAGGCTGTTAAACCGTCAATATTTGAAACGCAGTTTAATGAAACAGTTAAGCCGGAAATCCTTTCTTCCCAGAAAACCTGAGAATTGCTTTTATTTGGAATAAGAAATATACTAAACAATAATACCGACAGTAATAAATAAATATTTCTCATAATATGTCTCCCTTTTTATTTATTTAATTAAATATGGTTTATTTATTCATTTTTTTAATTGAGGAATTAAAGTAATTTATGAATATAAAATACCATTGTCAACCAATAAATCTCGAACATTTTTCTCAATCCTGCGTAAGATATACATAACAAAAACACAAATGAAATAATGAAAAAATCTATACTGTTAATTTTCATCCTGTTACTAAGTTCAAACACTTTTTCTCAAAATAATGATTCCGTTGTAATACAAAGCATTTATTCAAATGCATTAAACAGTTACGAATCTTATAATAATTTAAAGTATCTTAGTAAAAATATAGGAGGAAGAATCTGCGGCTCAAAACAGGCAGAACTTGCGGTAGAATGGGTAAAGTCAGTTCTGGAGAATTATGCTTTTGATAACATTCGTTTAATGGAAATTATGGTAAGAAACTGGGAAAGAGGTGAAGAAGAAATCGCTAAGCTTAATTCCGGCAACGGCTCATCATCAGATTTAAGAGTATGTGCCATCGGGACATCAATCGGAACAGGTATAAACGGTATGAAAGGAAAAGTAATTGAAGTTAATAACATGGGAGAACTTGAAAAACTTGACAAGGAAAGCATTAAAGGGAAAATTGTTTTTTACAACAGAATAGCAAATAACACTTTCTTCAACACATTCGAAATGTACGGAGATGCTGTTGCACCCCGTGTGGTTGGAGCAATTGAAGCCGCAAATTACGGAGCAATAGCGGTTATAGTCCGCTCAGTTACATTATCCAATGATGACTATCCCCACACAGGTATAATGAGATATGTTGACTCTGTAAAAAAAATACCTGCATTCTCCATAAGCACAAACGGAGCAGATTTTCTTTCAAAAGAAATCAGACTGAATCCCGATTGCGAGGTTTTCCTGAGAAGTACTTGCGAAGAGCATCCTGAAAAAATTTCTCACAATGTTATTGCAGAAATCAAGGGTGCCGTAAATCCGGAAAAAATTATTGTTGTCTCCGGACACCTTGACGCATGGGATAACGGAGAAGGAGCTCATGATGACGGAGCCGGAATTATGCACAGCATTGAAGTTTTAAGAATATTCAAAGCACTCAATATTATTCCCAATAACACTATCAGGTTTGTGGCTTTTATGGACGAGGAAGTTGCCCAGCGTGGAGGCAGGAAATATGCGGATATTGTTGAAAAAACCGGAGAAGAACATATTATCGCAATAGAGTCGGATGTCGGAGGTAGTACTCCTATGGGTTTTTCTATTTATGGAAACGACACAGTAATTGCTAAAATAAATTCTTTTAAAAATTTACTTGTTAATTACGGACTAAACTACTTTGAGAAAGGCTATTCCGGAGTTGATATATCATTCCTGCATAGACTTGGAATACCGGGTATTGGGTTGATTACAGATTCGCAAAGGTATTTCGATTATCATCACTCGCCAAATGATACATTTGAAAAAGTGAACAGGAGAGAACTTCAGCTCGGCTCAGCCGCAATAGCATCTTTAGTTTATTTAATAGATAAATACGGATTAGAATTACCATAAAATTATTAAACCAATATGAATAAATTTAAACTATTTTTTATTACGCTGTTAATACTTTTCACAGGCGTAACCGCATTTTCACAGGAGATTATTAATAAGTCCGCGATGGACTTATCTGTAAATCCCGGTAATGATTTTTTCAGATACGTTAACGGAACGTGGCTTAACAATACCGAAATCCCGGCTCATATGAGCAGATTCGGCTCCTTCGATGAACTCAGAGAAAACAACAGCAAACAGTTGTATGACTTGCTAACCGAACTTTCCGGTTCAGGAAATTTTGAAAAAGGTACAAACAAACAAAAAATCGGAGATTTTTTCATTAGCGGAATGGATGAAGAAAGGATTAACTCATTAGGATACACACCTCTGAAAAGTGATTTAGATATTATTCAAAAAATCACTGATAAAAACGAGTTAATGTTATTAATTGCACATTTCCATAAACAGAAAATGTTTTTATTTTTCAGAATCGCTCCGGAGCCGGATGCAAAGGATGTTTCTTATGTCATAGCCGGTATTAATCAGGCAGGACTCGGACTCGCAGATAAAGATTACTATTTGAAAGATAACGAAAGAATGAATTCAATCAGAGCTGAATATAAAAAGTACATTATCAATGTGTTCAAATTACTTGGTTATAGCGAAGAAACTGCCGTTAAAAAGATGGAAAGTGTATTCGAATTTGAAAAATCACTTGCAGAAAAATCATTTAACAAATTAGAACGGACAGACCCTCAGAAGAACTACAATAAAATGTCATTATCCTCCGTAAAGGAAATCTGCCCTGAGCTTAACTGGGATTCTTATTTCGACGGAATTGGTCTCAAAACTCCCGGAGATATTAATGTATCACAAAAGCCTTATTTCGAGAGCCTGGGAAAAATCATCAGTAACACGGATTTAGATGTAATAAAATCTTATATGGAACTTGCATTAATCAGAAATAATGCTTCGGCTTTAAGTTCTGATTTTGTTAATAATAATTTTGAGTTTTACACAAAATTTTTAACCGGTGTTACCGAAATGAAACCGCGATGGAAAAGAGTTCTGGATTTCATTAATATATACCTTGGTGAAGCACTCGGAGAATTATATGTGGGAAAATATTTTCCGCCTGAATATAAGCAAAGGATTACAGAACTTGTAAGTAATCTGCAAGGTGCAATGAAAGAAAGAATTATGAATCTCGAATGGATGAGCGATGCCACAAAAAAAGAAGCGGTAAAAAAACTTGAAAAAATGATAGTCAAAGTAGGTTATCCGGATAAATGGAAAGATTATTCGGAACTTGAAATAAGCAGAGATTCTTATTATAACAATTTAACAAATGCGAGAATACTTGATTTTAAAGACGATATGAAAGAAATAGGAAAACCTTATGATAAAATGAAATGGGGATTATCACCTCAGATAGTAAACGCATTTTACAATCCGCCAAGCAATGAAATATGTTTTCCGGCTGGAATTCTACAGCCGCCCTTCTTCTTTGGGAACGGTGATGATGCGGTTAACTACGGAGCTATAGGAGTTGTAATAGGACACGAAATGTCTCACGGATTCGATAACACGGGAAGACAATATGACGGAGATGGAAACCTTAAGGATTGGTGGAAAGAAGAGGATTCGGAAAATTTTAAAAAGAGAACACAGGTTTTAGTTGACAGGTTTAACAACATTTACCTGTTAGGAGATAATCATGTTGACGGAGAACTTACACTCGGAGAAAATATTGCAGACCTCGGCGGAGTAATGATTTCGTACTCTGCATTAAGAAAGGCATGGGATAAAAATCCTCCTTCAGGAGTCGTTGAAGGATTCACCCCTCAGCAAAGATTCTTTCTTTCTTACGGACAAATATGGAGAAGTAAAATGAGGGAAAAAGAATTATTAAGAAGATTGAAAGACGATGAGCACTCCCCTGCTGAAGCAAGAGTAAACGGAATTGTTTATAATGTTCAGGAGTTCTACGATGCATTTGGAATAGGTGAATCGGCTTCAAAGTTTATCCCAAAAGATAAAAGAGTTTCCATCTGGTAAAAGTAAAAAGGGCTGTCTGAGACAGCCCTTTTTTAATTTATAAATTTCCTACCATCTTCGACGGTACTACCCATTGGTCAAATTGTTCATTGGTAACAAGTCCAAGTTCAATTGCCGCTTCCCGCAAGGTCTTACCTTCTTTATGTGCCTTCTTTGCAATCTTTGCCGCATTCTCATAACCTATATGAGTATTTAATGCAGTTACAAGCATCAGTGAATTTTCCACGTGTCTTTTAATCACATCATAATTCGGCTCAATCCCGACTGCACAGTGGTCATTAAACGAAACGCATGCATCACCGAGTAATCTTGCACTGTGTAATAAATTTGTAATCATAACAGGCTTGAAAACATTAAGCTCAAAATGTCCGTATATTCCGCCCGTAGAAATTGCAACATCATTTCCTAATACCTGAGCACAAACCATTGTCATAGCTTCAGCCTGAGTCGGATTAACCTTGCCCGGCATAATTGAAGAACCCGGTTCGTTTTCAGGCAATATAAGTTCACCAATACCGCTCCTCGGTCCGGATGCAAGAAGTCTGATATCGTTTGCAATTTTTATCAAACTAACCGCAAGAGTTTTCAGTGCACCAGAAGATTCGACCATAGCATCATGTGCGGCAAGTGATTCGAATTTATTTTCTGCAGTCTTAAAAGGAAGTCCCGAAAGTTCGGCTATGTGCTTTGCAACTATCACATCGTAATTTTTCGGAACATTCAAGCCTGTACCTACTGCTGAGCCGCCGAGAGCAAGCTCGCTGAGATGTGCAAGAGTATTCTTTATCGCTCTGATGCCGTGTTCAATTTGCGAAACGTAACCTGAAAATTCCTGACCGAGTGTTAAAGGAGTTGCATCCATCAGATGAGTTCTTCCGATTTTTACAATTTCCATAAACTTCCCGGATTTTTCTTTTAATGTTTTCATCAGTAATTCCGCACCCGGGAGAGTGACATCAACAATTTTTTTATAACCTGCAATGTGCATTGCAGTCGGGAATGTATCATTTGATGACTGTGATTTATTCACATCATCATTCGGATGTAAAACTTTTTTTGCATCTGTAAGTTTTCCGCCGCTTAATACGTGAGCCCTGTTTGCAATCACCTCATTAACATTCATATTTGACTGTGTGCCTGAACCTGTTTGCCATACGACAAGAGGAAACTGGTCATCAAGTTTTCCTTCAAGAATTTCATCGCAAACCTTGCTGATTAAATCCATTTTTTCTTTTGGCAATACACCGCAATCAAAATTTGCCATTGCAGCTGCTTTCTTTAAAATTGCAAAAGCGTAAATCACTTCCATCGGCATAAGCTGAGCACCAATGGTAAAATTTTGTCTTGAGCGTTCTGTCTGCGCCCCCCAGTACTTATCTGCGGGAACCTTTACTTCGCCCATTGTGTCATGTTCGATTCTGAAGTCCATAATATAATTTTTTTAAATTAATAATTTATTTCTTTCCGTGTGTTGCAATAATCGTAGAAAATATTCCTCCTCTTACTGTAAATACTCCTTTTATTTCCATCCATTTAGGTTTTAAAACCGAAACCAAATCATCAAGAATCTGATTCGTAACCTTCTCATAAAATATTCCGTCATTGCGGTATGACTGAAGATAGAACTTTAAAGATTTCAGCTCTACACACTTCCTGCCTGCAATGTAAGAAATGGTAATTTTACCGAAATCCGGCTGACCGGTCTTCGGACACAGCGAAGTGAATTCATCTGCCTGATGAATTATTAAATAATCTCTTTTGGGATAGGAATTTTCAAATGTTTCGAGTAAGTCTTTTTTATTTTTCATTTTATCGCTTTAATTATTAAATCTTTTGATTTTCTGAAGTTGTACCTGTTAATTTCCAAATCGGAAAATAGAAAAAGTTTTTTGAAACCTGCCTCACGCAATGCTTTGCTTATGAATTTATGTGAATATGGATATAAGACTGTCGTCTGTATTTCACCGGCAGATGGATTATCACCGTTAAAAGATAGAATATTAAAATTAAGTGATTCTTTTAAAATATCATAAAATCTCACATAAAAATTATTGTCGTGTTTTGTAATGTTTATTATTCGTTTGTTATTCTTAAGTATAACCCTGTATGATAAAATCTGCATCAAAAAAACACCTTGCGGCTTCAGGAGGCTGTAGATGTTCTTAAAAGCCCTGTCAATATTATCAGGAGAAACATTGACTATTGCATTGCCCATAGAGACAACAATATCATACTTTCCATAATATTTTGCCGGAATCTTTTCTGCAGGGTTTACTGAAAATAATATTTTCAAATCATATTTAGCCGAATTTTGTTTGGCTTTTATTATCATTTCGGAAGCCGGGTCAAATCCTATCACGTCTAAGCCGTTAAGTGCCAAGGCTATTGAATCACTTCCGGTCCCGCATCCTACATCTGCAGCACTGTGCATATCCGGGGTTATTATCTTCCTATAAAAAGCTGTTTTATTTTTAATGACTTCTTCGGGGTTTATCATTTTATCGTAAAACTCAGAAGTGTAATTAAAAAATTTATAATTGTCCATTTTATGCTTTTTCATAAAATACAATTTTAATTTTATAGATTCAATTTTAATTATTGTCTTCTTATAAATTAAATGTTTTTTCTCATTCCTAAGCTCCGGCTTAGGAATGGAATAAAATTTATATGGACTTAACGAAACACCTTCTCCGTTTATGCTGACGCGAATTAAAATGCTTCCAATGCGCCTGAACAAGCGTATTTGTTTCAAGCTCGATATTGCTCTCCGCTGTGATAACCTTATTCTCAATACACGACTTCGTCAATTCCGAAATTAAAAGCACATCTGCACCTTTTCCCTGTAAATCAGGACGAATCGCCCCAAGATATAAATCAACATATTTATTTTTCTTGCTCAACGCCCTCATCATATGAATAAAACCAAACGGAAACATTTTTCCTTTTGATTTCTTCAAAGCCTTACTTAGCGATGGCATTCCTATAACAATTCCTGCTACCTTATTATTCTCATCAATTAACAGTTTTAGATAATCAGGTAAAACAAAACCCAGATACTGCTTGATATAAATATCAATTTGTTTTTCGCTCAAAGGTACAGATCGGAAGAGCGTCGTGTAGGGAAAGAGTGTAGATCTCGCTGGTCGCTGTATCATAAAAATAAAAATGTCAGACACTCGAACCTA
>CALKAJ010000298.1 GCA_937983305.1 uncultured Ignavibacteriota bacterium
ATGGTGATTCGTGACTGGAGTTCAGACGTGTGCTCTTCCGATCTGATAATGCCTGTCTGCCCGATAATTTAACTTTCAAGGGGACAGTTATATCAATACTAAAGGATTGATTCAGATTAATGTAAATCCAGATGAATGATGAAAAAATAAAAGCAAAAATAAATATTAATATATTCCTTCTCATTCTATTTTCTGAGTTTTGATATCCAGTTATCGTCTCTAAGTTCACCTCTGATTGTAGAACTCATAAGCATATATATTCCTGAGCCGTCATATTGCTCTTCTCCAAAAACGCATATTGCTCCGCCTTCTATTTGCTCATATCTCCAGATTTGATATCCTTTAATATCGGACTGATATTCATATCTTTCTATATCGTTGGGCTCGCCATAAATTAAATAGATTCTTCCCCTGTCAGTTTTCCATCCGGGCTTAAACGATTCTTTGAATCTGGTATTTGCTATTTCAACCATTTTTAAATACTTGGTTCTGACTTCATTGGTTGCAGTAAGAGGATTTGAGTCTCTTTCTCTCCAGAAAACATATAAATATTTTCGTTTCTCTTCTGTTGTCTTCAATGACTTCCACTGGTCTGATTCTTTCTGCTTTCTGATATAAATAACCTTTTCAAATTCATCTTCAAGTTTTTCTTCGCTCATATTTGCAAATTCACTTCTTAAGAAACCTTCTTCATCAAAAGAAACGTTTTGAATATTGCTTTTCAAAGTATTAAATACATAAAACTTTTTACTCTCCTCAGATATGATTTTATCGTCATTATCACGTAGTTCAATCTTTAAAACATAATAACTTGATTCAAGGCTATCCAGTTTAATTTCTCCGGTTTCAAGCAGCAGATTATAATCTGAAGGAGAAGATTCTGATTTTGAGAAAACTGTTTTACCTGTAGGATTAATAATATATTTAATTATTTTAACATTTGAGCCTGCATATTTATTTTTCAAGCCGTAAATCTCTAAGTAATAATAAAGTTTATTCAGATTATTTCCAAAAAAAACTTCCGGATTAGGTATTACGTCATTTCCATACTTTCCAAAATTACTGTTTTCATCCGACGATTTTTCTATCGAAGAGGCAAGCTGCAGCGTACTTATATCAACGTTACTTAAATCATAAAAACCGATAACAACGTCCATTGAATCTCTATCTTTAAAATCCGGATTTAATTTATCGAAAGCTGAAACATTAATTGTATATGTGCCTTCTTTATCCACCAGAAACCTCAATTGCGAAATTTCTTTCTTTGATAAAATATTCTGAGAAGTATCGCTAACGCTCAAAGGAAGTAAAAACTCATTTTCAGTGAAAAGAGTACCGGATTTTTTATCGGTAATCTTGATAGCAAACATCACGTTTGCAATAAACTTATTACCTTCCTTTGAATACTTAAGACCTTTTTGGTTTACCGACAGATATATTTCAAGCAACGATTTTGTGTTGTCATATCTGAACACTCCATAATCTGCAGCAAAAAACAATTTTTGCTGAGAAAATAAAGAGCTATAGAGAAAACATAGAACAAACGAGAAGAAAATAATTTTTTTCATATCAGAGTTATTTAGATTACCTAAAAATTACCTAAATAAATAAAATAATAAAAGGTAATCATATTGCTATGATTACCTTTTATATAAATCATAAAAAATGTTTAGAATCCTAAACGAATAGTAAAGAACTGATTTGTTGAATTAAATCCTGATTCGTTAATGATTCTGTATGCATAATCGAATCCGAGTGTTACGGAGCCAAGAGGATATTTAATTCCTGCGCCGAATGTCGGACCAAATAAAGCTTCATCTGTTTCTTTATCCGGGAAAAATGTATAAGCACCTCTTATATAGAAGAAGTTATTATAGTCATATTCAAGTCCGAATCTGTATTCATCACTTGTGAAACCGGAGTTCATAAATGCACCGTGTAAACCAAGGTTCATTTTTGGTGATAACTTAAAGTTATAACCGACACCGATTTCAAGAGTTGTCGGTAAGTCAAAGCTCTGAAGAACTACTCTTTGAGTATAATTCTTACCCTCGAAAGTTGTCGTCCTGTCAAGTCCCGGTCCGTTAAATGTCATAGAAGGTCCGAGATTTTTAAGAGCGATACCAAACGATAAGCCTGTTTGACCGCCGATATACTGAATACCAAAGTCAAATCCAAATCCGGTTGATGAAACATTAGCAACGCTTTCGTTGATAATTTTCACATTTGTTCCGAATCTGATTCTATCCGTCATTTGTCTTGCGAATGTTAAATTCGCTATTATATATGAAGGAGTATAAATTGCACCGGTACCCTCCGGTTGATATTCGGTTGTTTCCATTATATCTCCGATATTCAGAGTTTTTATGGAAGCACCTAATACACCAAGGTTTCCGACTTTTGCTCCTGCACTGAAATATTCAAGTTTCATATCTGCAAAATATGTAACGTGTGAAAACAATACTTCAGCACTCTGTGAGCCAAGCTGCGCTAATCCGGCAGGATTCCAATACATAGCGTCAACGCCTGTAATAGAAGAAAGGTTAGAGCCACCGAGCGATGTTCCGATTGAGCCAACCGGTATCAAAAGCTCAGGGGCAGCAGAAGTACCTAACTTCTTGCGAGGACCGCCATAGGAAATATTTGCCGCTAAAGCCAGTGTTAAGATTATTGCAAATATTTTTATATATGTTAATTTCATTTTATTTTCTCTTTAATTTTTAATTAAACTCCCGGATTTAATACCGGGCAGCTTTAATTCAAATTTAGAAATTAATCCTTTCCTGAGCTGTAAATATTACTACCTTAATTACCTTTTGACCAATTCCGGGTGCGTCAATCAAAGCTACGTATATACCGGATGATACAGGTACCTTATCCTGATTTTGCAGGTTCCACTCAATTGTACTTGAATTGGTTATATTACCTGTTGCCGATTTATTAAGTGTTTTGATTAAATCACCTCCTAAAGTATAAATCTTGATAGTACAATTCAACGGAAGATTTCTAAATGTAACAAATTTATCTGAAATTGTTCTGTCTAATGTACTATATCCGTAATATGGATTCGGTACTACCCTGATTTTTTCAAGAGCGTTTTCGTTCTTTGCAACATTCTGGTCACCGTAAGTTGGTGCAATTGTACTGAATTCATAGAACATAGGTTTATTTGGAGCTGATGCCTGGAAATAAGGTCTTGTCAGGTGATAAGGATAAATATAGAACTCATCGCCGGCTGTTGTCTTTGCGCCTGAATTAGCTAATCTTGGAGCCCAGATATAAGCTATATCAATTGTTAAACTAATAAACAGGTTCCTTGTTGGTTGAGCATAGAATGCATCCCAAGCCGGATCACCATAATTAGAGTTGAATATATAAAGAATTTCATAACTTCCGGTACTGTCTGAAGTTGGATCCCATCTTCCGTTTACAAGTCCTCTCGGAATTGTATCGTTGTTCTCAGCAAATGCAACATTTACCTGTCTTGGTGCTTCTGTTGAGTCGAATGGATTTACTTCGAATACCTGGAAGGGTACTCTTCTCTTATCCTGATATATTACTGCAGTCGTTGACGCATTTGTATTTACAATATACGGTGCAAACGAAGGATCTGCAGGTGGATTATTTGTTTTGGCGCAGAATCTGTATGCTATCTGTCCTGAGTTTGTATCACTTGTAAATACTATTTTATAAGTTGTCAATCTGTCAGGTTTTAATGATACCGTTGCCCCATTCGCATTTCAGGATCAGGGCAATGAAGTGGGCAAGGATGGCCAGAATACCTTTACAGGCCTGGGAATCGGAGGTACGACAGTTAATACCTATGGAATTAATGTTGCAGGCCAGAATGACCTTGAGCTGGCCAACAACCTCTTCACCGGAACAGTAACCCTTACAAGCGCCAGTTTCTATGCGATGAACCTGAGTTATACAGCCAATGCCAACCTGGAACTATACGGAAACACAGTGAGCATTAATATGGCAGGCAGTGGGGCATTTTTTGGGATTTTTATTGACGGTTTTGGCGATGATGGCACCACAAATACCTTGAA
>CALKAJ010000299.1 GCA_937983305.1 uncultured Ignavibacteriota bacterium
TTTTCAATCTCTGGAAATCAAGCATTTTTAACGCTAATTCAGGTTCAACAATAAACTATAAAGATTTAACAATCGGTGATAATTCGGAATTTACATCTGAAACAAATATTATTGTTTCCGGTGCTTTCAAATATTATTCAAGCAAGGATTTTTCAATTACCGGAGACTTTGTTAATAACGGCGGATTTACTTATTATGGTGCAAATTCATCCGAGTTTATAGTTTACGGAACATTTACAAATAATGCCAATTTTGTTTGCGGAAACCTGACAATTATCAACGGAATATTCACAAATAATAACTATGTAAAATTTGACAACAAGAATATTGAAATTTACGGCGAATATTATAATAAGAATAAGACGGAAATGATTAGCGGAAAAGATTTTATTATTAAGCAAGGCGGCTTGCTTGATTTAACAGGCGGAACAAATTTTTATAACGGCGGAACGATGAATGTTTACGGTACTTTGAATTTCGGAAATTCATATATGGACGGCTGGGGACCTTTTAAAACTTTCGACGGCTCAACTTTAAAAATAGGCTCTCCAAACGGAATTCAACACAACAAAACAACAGGAAACCTCAGAACCGATTTATGGTCAAGAACATTTGGAGACGGAACAACCTTTGAATATAACGGTACCACAGCACAAATAGCCGGAAACGAACTTCCCGCTACAATTGATAAATTTGTAATGAGCAACCCGACAACCTTAACACTTACAAATAATCTTTCGGTAAGAGATGAGATGACTTTCAATTCAGGAAAAGTTATTACAAGCGGTAAGACTCTTATACTCGGAAGAGACCAAAACAATTCAGGCAGCTTATTTTACAACGGCGGATATGTAGTCGGTCAACTTTCAAGATGGGTTAAGAAAGGTCAGAGAGCTTTAATGATTTATCCGATTGCAACTTTAACTCAATCAAGAATGGCAGTAGTAAATTTTTCATCCGAGCCGACAGCTGGCGGAACGCTTGTAGTGGAATTTGTAAGCAGTGACCCTGGAATAAACGGCGGTCCTTATTTTGACAGCGGATATGAAATTAACAGATATGCGGCGGAAGGATACTGGAGAATTTCGCAATCAGGTTTAACCGGCGGAACATATTCAATCAATCTTACTGCCGAAGGTTTCAATGGTGTTCAAAATCCATCTGAGTTAAGAATTATGCAGAAAATATCAGGTCAGCCGGAATTTACTCTTCTTGGCTCACATATTGACGGTTCGGGTACAATAGGAAATCCAACAGCGAAGAGAAGCGGACTTACATCTTTTGGTATGTACGCTATTGCCGGTAACTCTTCAAGAAACCCGCTCAATGGTGCATTGCCTGTTGAATTGATTTCTTTTGCTTCATCAGTTAAAAATAATGAAGTTTCATTAAACTGGTCAACAGCTTGGGAAATCAACAACTCAGGATTTGAAGTTTACAGAAAATCAGTCAATGAAAATGAATGGACTATGCTCGGATTTGTGAAAGGAAACAATAATACGCAATCTCAAAGCAATTATATTTATAAAGATAAAATAAACGGCAGCGGTAAATTCAGCTATAAACTGAAACAGATAGATTACAACGGTAACTTTGAATATTTCACGTTAAATAATGATGTTGATTTAACTAATCCGACAAAATTCAGTCTGTCACAAAACTATCCAAATCCGTTTAACCCTGTGACAAAGATAGATTACAGAATTCCTTCGAATATGAATGTTACAATAGCAGTATTTGATATGACGGGAAAGCTTGTGAAAAATATTGTTAACAATGAAATGAAAACCGCAGGATTCTATTCCGTAGAATTCAACGGAAGTGAATTATCTTCAGGTACATATATCTACAAAATAATCGCAAAAGGAAACGGTCAGGAATTTTCTGAATCTAAAAAAATGATACTTGTTAAATAATCCGGCACTAAGAAAAAATATATATTCCTAAAACATACATTCATTCAAAAATTGGTTACTTTGCCTCCTGCTTAGTAACCTTTTTTTATTTTAAACATTCGTATAGTTTTAACCTGTTTCTTAATTATTTTTTTCTTATTATCAATTTAATTAGTTAAGTTGTAATGAGAAAATTTTTATTATTATTTTTATTATTAATATCCCTTAGCGGATTTGCTCAGGAAAAGAAAATTTGCATCACATTTGATGACCTGATTTACAGTTCACGATATTTCCGTGACCCGGATTTCCAGTTTGACAGGTCATTAAATCTGCTTGGTACTCTTATGAGCTATAGGGTTCCTGCAATAGGTTTTGTTAATGAAAGAAAATTATATAACGGTAACAGAATAGTTACAAAGAAATTAAATCTCCTCGAGAAGTGGCTGATGAACGGTTTCGAGCTTGGAAATCACACATATTCACACAAGGATTATAATACAACTCCCCTATCGGATTTTATTGAAGATATTACAAAAGGCGAAAAATATATAAAACCTGTTTGCGAAAAATATAACAAACCTCTAAAATATTTCCGTCACCCGTATTTGCACAGAGGCGACTCAAAAGAAAAAGTTGAAGAGCTGGAATCTTACCTGAAAGACGCGGGTTACATCGAAGCACCTGTAACAATTGATAATGCCGAATGGATTTTCGCTGCGGCTTACGATTCCCTGTTATATGCAAGAGAAACCAAAACACTCGAAAAAATAAAATCCGATTACATAAAATATATGGAAGCAAAGCTTACATATTACGAATCTCAATCGGAGAAACTTTTCGGAA
>CALKAJ010000300.1 GCA_937983305.1 uncultured Ignavibacteriota bacterium
CGACCACCGAGATCTACACTCTTTCCCTACACGACGCTCTTCCGATCTTTCCAGGTTAGCTTTCGACTATAAAATTTCAGATGATATGTTCTTGAAATTCGAATATAGAAATTTGAAAGGAAGTTATTATGATGACCCTTACAACCCTTATTATCGCAATTCTTTTTTTGGCTATGATAACTCATACTACGGACGCTAATTTAAAAGGCAAACGAATTATGAAGAATTATTAGATTTTTAAGTAGCACTTTTTACCGGAAACTTATAGTTTTCGGTTTTTTTTTGATAATGATGAAACCAGAACTAAAAAAAACATTAACAAATTATTCCCTGAACATCACAATTTTAATTTTGCTCACTTTCAGTGGCTTTATGATATATTCAATTTTTACAAATAATTCTCCGGTCGGAAATACTAAAACTGATATAACCGATACCTCAAAAAAATCTTTTCCTCAAGTCAGTTCTAAATCTATTACTGTTGAAGTTTTAAACGGCACCGGTGAGAAAAAAATCGCGGCTTCTGTAAGAGAATTTCTAATTTTCAATGAATTCGATGTTGTAAAAGCTGATAATTATAAAACCTCAACCATAGAAAAAACAACCATTATAGACAGGGTCGGTGATTTGAAGAAAGCCTCAAAAGTTGCTATTGCCCTCGGCGTTAATGAAAAGCTTGTTTCTACTCAATTAATGCCGGAATTATACACAGACGTTACTGTAATTATTGGTAGAGATTTCAACTCTTTGAAACCATTTATTTCAAATAAATAAACCATATGAGAAAAAAAAAGAATACTGAATCTGACAGTGCAGGTGAACTTGCAAAATACATTTCCGAATTAATTCTCCAAAAGAAGGGTGAAGATATTAAAATTTTGAATTTAAAAGATATTACTTCAGTGTCAGATTATTTCGTGATTTGCTCTGCTTCTTCTGATGTGCAGGTAAAAGCCATTGCGGATTTTATTATAACAGAAACAAAAAAACTGAATCATAAACCTTGGCACAGTGAAGGTTATACTAATTTGAGCTGGATTTTAATTGACTTTGTTGATGTTGTTGTCCATATCTTCCTTGAAGGTTCCAGAAGATTTTATAACCTCGAAGGACTCTGGGGTGATGCAGAAATAACTGAAATTAAAGATTAGACACAATGAATAAAAAAAGAACAAATATTGCTGTTTCCCTCGGTGACCCAAATGGAATCGGTCCGGAAATAATTTTGAAGATTTTTAATTCGTCAAAATACAAATATAATATGACCGTAATCGGACCCAAAAAAGTTTTCAAGTTTTACAGTGAAATGCTTGGATTCGATTCTATTCCGGAAGATAATATTATTGATCTCCCGGCATATAAAGGTTTCAAACCTAAACCCGGAATAATTGACGGAGTTGCCGGCAGAATATCCGGTGATGCTGTTATAACAGGCATTGAATTATGCATGACCGGGTATTTTGATGCCCTCGTTACTCTTCCTATTTCGAAAAAATCTCTAAACCTTGGCGGATATAAATTTCCGGGTCATACTGAAATGATTCAGGATTATACAAACTCTTTACACTCTCTGATGATTATGCATAGCGGAAAGTTAAATTTTCTTCCTTTGACTACACATATTCCCATTAAAAATGTTTCTGAATTTATAACTAAAAAGTTACTAAGAAATACAATTATTCTCTCAAATAATATTCTCGTTAAAGATTTTAAAATAATTAAACCTTCGATTGCAGTGCTTGGTTTAAACCCTCATTCGGGTGATAAAGGTGTAATCGGAAACGAAGAAATTAAAACTATAATTCCTGTTATTGAAGAGTTAAAAAATGAAGGGCTTAATGTCAGTGGTGCATATCCTGCCGATGGATTCTTCGCATTTGAACTTTATAAGCAGTTTGATCTTATAATTGGAATGTATCACGATCAGGTTCTAATCCCTTTCAAACTTATTTCAGGAGGAAATGGAGTTAATTTTACCGGAGGAACTAAAATCATAAGAACATCTCCGGCTCATGGAACCGGTTTTGATATTGCCGGCAGCGGAATTGCTGATACCGGCTCCACTGTTAAAGCGATAGAGCTTGCAAATAAAACTTCAATGAACAGAAAGGACTAAAATGTATAACACTCTTGTTCAGTTTGAAAATGTTAGTTTTTCGTATCACAGTAAAGAAATATTCAGGAACGCAAATTTAGAAATTAAGGAAAACGAATTTATTTTTATGGTTGGAGAAAGCGGAATTGGTAAAACTACTTTACTTAAAATGATGTATTTTGATACAATTCCTGAAAAGGGAAAAGTCGTTTTTGATAAATATGATTCAACTACACTTGATGAAACCGATATTCCTGAACTTAGACAAAAAATTGGAATCGTATTTCAGGATTTCAGACTTTTAAATGATAGAAATATTTTCGAAAATATTGCTCTTCCACTATATGTTGCCGGAGAGAAAAGAGAAGCAATCAAGAGAAAAGTTTTTAATGTTGCTTCTACAGTAGGGTTGATTAACAGGATAAATGAGAGACCATACGACCTTTCGGGGGGAGAACAACAAAGAGTTGCAATCGCAAGAGCAATGATAAATGACCCTTCGCTTTTAATAGCAGACGAACCTACAGGTAATCTTGACCCATTTATTGCAATTGAGATAATGAAACTCCTTCTTAAAATAAATATGAGCGGCACTTCCGTAATAATAGCAACCCATAATTTTGATATCGTAAAAAGATTTCAAAATAAACGGATTATTCAGATTAAAGATTTTAAATTATTTGATGTCAGGGTGAAGTCTTAATCTTAAAGAGAATTTATTTACAAACTTTTTCTAAAAATTAAGAACTCAAGAACTTTTTTCCAATCTTCTTTAAAATTGTATTCAAATTTTTCAACAGGGTTGATTTCGAATCCTTTCTCAAGCATATCTATTCCCTTTTCAGTCTCTTCTGTTAAAAAGTATATCTTTGAAAGCTCAAAGTATGGCTCAGCCCAATATTGATTTGCCTTTATAGATTTATAAAGGGCATCTGCCGCAAGGTCATATTTATTTATTGAACTGAGTAAATTCCCATAATCATACCACGCCTCATAATCTTCAGGGTCTATTGATAAAACTTTCTGGTAACTCTTTAAGGCTTCTTCTGTTTTTCCCAGTGCAACTTCAGTCTCCGCCCTTGCATACCAAAGGTCTGCATAATCTTTGTATAGAATTATAGCTGATTTAAAATCACTCAAAGCTTTTCTGTAATTTCCTAAGCTAAAATGACTGTTGCCTCTGGAATAAAAATAATCCCAGCTATTTTGGTCAAGTTTGATTGATTCGTCAAAATACTTAATTGCTTTTTTATAATCTGCAAGTTCTTCATAAGATCGGAAGAGCGTCGTGTAGGGAAAGAGTGTAGATCTGGGTGGTCGCCGT
>CALKAJ010000301.1 GCA_937983305.1 uncultured Ignavibacteriota bacterium
CCCGAAACAAATAATATCGCGATTCTTGGTATGGGCGGCTCTGCTATTGGCGGAGAACTCGTAAGAAGTTTTTCGTTATACGAATCTAACATTCCAGTTACCATAAACAGAAATTACAGACTTCCCGCTTATGCAGACGAGAATACACTTGCCATTATTTCAAGCTATTCGGGCAACACAGAAGAAACCAATTCGGCTTATGCGGAAGCAATTTATAAAAACTGCAAAATTTTATGCATAACAAGCGGAGGAAAGGTTGAAGAAACTGCCCGCAAGAATAACCATAATTTCGTTACGATTCCCGGCGGTTTACAGCCAAGATGCGCAATCGGGTATTCGTTTTTTACATTGCTCATTCTTCTGACTAAACTCGGATTTATTAGCGACAAATCTGCGGAAATTCAAAGCGTTATTTCTATGATTAAAGCTAATTCCGCTTTATTTTCTTCTTTGGATGAAAAGGTCAGCCCGGCATTACAAATTGCCCGTGAGTTAAAAGGTAAATTGCCCGTAATATACTCTTCGGTTGATGTTTTAGATGTGGTAAATCTCAGATGGAGAGGGCAGATTTCAGAAAACGCTAAAATTCTTGCCTATGGAAATTTTTATCCCGAAATGAACCATAACGAGCTTGTCGGTTGGGAATTAAACAAAGAAATTTTAAAAAATATTGTAGTTGTATTTTTAAAAGATGTTGAAGATATTGTGAGGATTCAGACACGAATGAGCATTTCAGAAGAGATTTATGTGAAACTTGCGTCCGCAATATTGACTATAAAGGGTGAAGGAAAAACTCTTTTGGAGCGTATCTTTTATCTGATATATCTTGGCGATTGGATTAGTTACCATCTTGCGATATTGAATAATGTTGACCCGACTCCCGTTGATGCAATTAACTATTTGAAAAATAAACTTGCTTAAAAAATTTAATAAAACTATAAACAAACCAAATTTATTTTGCTTACTGAAACAATTTTAATTACAATCGGAAAGATATTATTGGTTGAGATAATACTTCTTACTGCGGTTGCCTATACCGTACTGCTTGAAAGACGCGTATCCGCCTTTATTCAAAACCGATACGGACCGAACAGAGTTGGTCCTTTTGGATTGCTTCAGCCCCTGGTTGATGCCGTTAAACTATTAATGAAAGAAGATATCGTTCCCGCAAAAGCTAACAGGTTCATTCACAGTCTTGCTCCGGCTATCTCGCTTACCGTTGCACTTGCAACCTTTGCTGTAATTCCTTTTGGTGATAATATTACTCTTTTCGGGAAAAGCATTAAACTTCAGATTGCTGATGTAAATATCGGCATTCTCTATATTCTCGCACTTGTTTCACTCGGAGTTTATGGAATCACACTGAGCGGCTGGTCATCGAATAATAAATATTCCCTGCTCGGCGGATTAAGGTCTTCCGCACAAATGCTAAGCTATGAGCTCTCAATGGGTTTATCCGTGCTTGGAATAATTTTAATAAACGGCTCCTTTGAACTTGATACAATTGTACAAAATCAATTTGGATGGAAATGGAATGTAATCCTGCAGCCCATTGGTTTCCTGACATTCCTTGTAGCTGCATTTGCCGAGACAAACCGCACTCCTTTTGACCTGCCGGAAGCAGAACAGGAATTAGTCGGCGGATATCACACCGAATATTCTTCAATGAAATTTGCAATGTTTTTCCTCGCAGAATATGCAAACGTAATCGTATCAGCCGCAGTTATTACTACACTTTATTTCGGCGGATGGCAATTCCCGTATCTGCAAAATTTCGGACTGCCTGCTTTCTGGGTTAGTCTTTTACAGGTTCTTACCTTTGTTATTAAAGTATTTTCACTTGTATTTTTCTTTGTCTGGATTCGATGGACTATTCCAAGATTCCGCTATGACCAGCTTATGAATCTCGGATGGAAAGTTATGCTTCCGCTCGCACTTGCAAATCTGGTCGGCACTGCTATTGTTATTACTCTTTTAAAATGATAGAACTTATTTTTTAAATTATAAATATTGCTCCGCAATGAAAAAAACACTCCTTTTAATCGTCTTAATGTTTGCATTCGCCCTGAATGTAAACTCACAGACTTACACAGATTTTACCCTCCCCGATTTAGAGAACAATGACGTTACTCTATCTACACTCCTTGAGCAAGGTCCCGTAATGCTTTCATTTTGGGCTACCTGGTGCACTCCCTGCAAAGAAGAGCTCAAAAAAATGGAAGAAATTTACCTGAAATATAAAGATCAGGGATTCTCCTATGTTGCAATGAACATTGATAATCAGAAATCCGTTGCAAAAGTTAATTCTTATGTTACATCTCAGGGATTTTCATTCATTGTCCTGATGGATAGCGATAAAAAAGTATTTGAATCCTATGGCGGTAAAGAAGACGAAGTTCCATATTACGTCATAATCAAAAAAGATAAAACAGTTATGCTCAATCATCTCGGATTTAAAACCGGAGATGAAAGAGAAATTGAATTGCATATTCAAGAAGCTTTGAAAAACTGATTTGTAAATAAAAACACTACCCTAATATGAAAATTTTTATTAAGTCCTTATTAATTGCTATAGCAATATTTTGTTTTTTAATACCCGATTCCTACTCCCAGATTAAACTCAATGTAAAAGCATCATTAAGCAATACCTTCAGATACGGCTCGGGATATGAATTCCGCGACGGCGAAAACAGGTCTAAAGAATATCTCGAAGACCTCGGAGATGCAAGATTGAATATTAACGATATCGTTTTCGGCGTGAGATATGAAATCAGCGACCCGATTGAATACGGAAGAGATTTCAAAGGAATCAGAAAAAGATTTATCGAATACACCGGAAGCAACGTAGTTAAAGCAAGAGTCGGTGACTTCTGGGAAGTTATTTCAAGAGGTATGTCTTTAAATACTTTTGAACAAAGACCGCTCGGATATGATACCGGAATTGACGGATTAAGAGTTTCATACCAGAATACTTTTGGAAAGAAAAAACCCGTAAAAACCAAGGCACAAATTATCGGCGGAGATATTGAATACAGCGATAACCTTAACCCTCAGAGAATAGAGGAATACAAGATTAGAAATATTAATGCTGAAATTTCTCCGTTAAAATTTTTAACAATTGGTACTAACTATGTTCACGCAATCGGAAAAATTCCCTCATCAGGTGATACAACGGGAATTCGCGCCGATATCCCCGAATTATATATGAACTTCAACCTCGGCGGATTACAGCTCTATGGCTCCTATGTTCATAAAACCACATTAGTTGACCCGAACACAATTTACCCTATGGCTATGACTGCTAAAGGCGATGCATTCTATTCTTCGGTTTCTTATTCCAAACCCGGAATCGGCGTAACTTTTGAATATAAAAATTACAGATTCGATGTTGTAACACCCGATAACCAAAGCACACAAAGAGCTACAAGAATGTTGCCTTTCCAGAATCCTCCGACTGCAATTAAAGAGCACAGCTGGACACTCGTTTCAAGAAATCCTCACGTTACCGATTTCAACGACGAAGTCGGTGCACAGCTTGAAATAATGCTCGTACCAAATGACAAGATGAGCATTTTAATAAATTCAAGCATTGCCTCAAAACATTATAAATACGTCAATACAGGAACAGGCGGAAAAATAGTTTACACAAGAGAAGAAAGAAGCTCAAGCTTTATGCCTGCTTTTCACAGCGAATTCAATCCTTGGATTGAACTCTATCTCGAAGTGGAAAATTATTTCTCCAAAAAGTTCTATGCGAAAGTTGCCGCCTCAAGGCAAAACTCCGTTACATTCACATATCCGAAAACAACTGAAAAACTCCTGACTACAACAATACCCGTAGAATTGAAATATGAATTTATAAAAGACTACTCGATAAAATTAATATCCGAACAGCAGTGGCAGTATAACTCATTGAGATTTGAAGATATGCAGAATTACTACAATCAGTTTGTATCTCTCAGTTTTATAAAATCGCCTGACCTTTCAATCACATTGAACAGCGAATTTACAACCGACGAAGAAGAAGCTACAGGTAAAAAGAGCTGGTTCCAGGGTGAAGTTGCCTATAACGTAAATACTGCAAACGTAGTAACCGTATCTTACGGAAGCGAAAGAGGCGGAATAAGATGTACAAGCGGTATTTGCAGATATGTCAATCCGTTTGACGGATTCAGAATAACAATTCAATCAAAGTTTTAAATTAAATTAATTAATTATGAAGTTCTTAAAATCATTCGTCATTTCATTGTTGCTTTCATCTGTTGTTATGCTTTACTCCTGCGAAAGCAACGATAACAACATAGTTCACGGAACAGGCGACTTAAAAGCAAAAAGTAAGATGCTCGTAGAGGTATTTACAAACACAAGCTGTGTCGGATGCCCGGCGGCAGATGCTTACGTTGACCAGATTCACGAATATCAGGGAATAACAATTAACGATACAAACGTAATAATTATTAAGGTGCATACAACAATGTTCCCCAATGACCCGTTCTATTTATTCAACACACCTGTAAATAATCCAAGACAAACATATTACGGCGCCGGTGTTGTAAACCCGTTAGGATTTTCAGACGGAACAATGATGGCAGTACCGTTTTCATCAAGTGCCTGGACAAACCAGATAAATCAGCATCTGAATCTTACAAGAACATTTGCGGTAAATATGACAAATACTTACAATCAGGCAACAAACACCGGAACAATCAATTTACAGCTCGGACAACTTTCCGGAGCAGCAGTAAGTGATTTGAGATATTTTATCGCCGTTGTTGAAAGCGATTTACACTACAATGCACCAAACGGAGTAAATATTCATAATAACGTTTTAAGAGATATGCTTACGGCTCCTGCGGGAGATGATTTACAGTTAAGCTCCGGACAATCTGTAAATATTGTAAAAGACTATTCCTTAAAGAATGGTATTAATTATCTCAATACTGATTTAGTCGTATTTATTCAAAGCGTATCTACAAAAACCGTTTATGCGGTAGAAAAAATTAAAATATATTAGAAATGAATTTTTCGGGAAAATTCGCAGGCTTAATAATACTAATCCTTTTCATCCTCTGTCATTCCGGAGAAGTCCGGAATCCATTTGTTTCACAGGCTTTTTCGCAAACTATTGATACAACAAAACAATTAAGCGACACAACAATTTTAAATTATCAAAAGCAAAACGAAAAGCTTCTTGAAAACAACCTTGAAGAAATTGATGATTCAAAGCTTGTGGATTTTCTCGAATATTTAGAAACGAATCCGTATGACCTTAACACCGTAATGAAAGAAGAGCTTGAAGAGATACCATTTATAAGCTCCGTACTGGCAAGAAATATAATTGATTACAGAACGAAATCCGGCGGATTCAAATCCAAAAAAGAATTACTGGAAATTGACGGTATGTCCGATGAAATTTACGACAACATTAAATTATACCTTTACGTCAAAGGCTCAAAATCGGATTATGTAAAAACAGAATCCGGGAAACTTATACAGGAAAGCAGTTACAGAAATAAAAATGTTTTCAAGAATCTCGACATTCAGATTCAATCCAGATTTCTGCAGGATTTACAAACAAGGCAGGGATTCATAGACGGTGATTACGATGGCTCAAAAGCGAAGTTCTACAACAGAATAAATATTAATTACAAAAACAAAGAATTCACGCTGATTGGAAATGCAATGATAGAAAAAGATCCGGGAGAGAAAAGTCTTGCCGACTTTTATTCCGGATATGTCGAATTAAAAAATTACAAGTTTATAAAAAGTCTTGTTGTTGGAGATTATCAGCTTGAATTCGGACAGGGACTTGGAATGTGGAGTGCACTGGGATTTTCAAAAGGCTCGATTTCGGTTGACCCCGCAAAAAAATCCGGAAGACCTTTGAGAAGTTATAACTCAGTAAATGAAGTTCAGTTTTTCAGAGGAGCGGCAATGAATGTAAACTTTGGAAGATTTGACGGATTGATATTTTTCTCAAACAACTATTACGACGCATCTATAGATACGAATTTAAACGAAATATCGAGTTTATATTTTGACGGCTATCACAGAACCGCAACCGAAAGAAATAAAGAAAATTCCGTATCTGAAAAAATGCTCGGCGGAAGACTCGAATATAATTACAGAGGTGTAAAACTTGGAACATCATTCTGGACATCAACATTTTCAAAAAATATCGCCTCTGATTCCGGCAAACAGCTTTACAATTTTTCCGGAACCGCAGCAAATATGCTAAGTCTCGATTACGACTTTGTATATAAAAATATGAACATCTACGGTGAATTTGCCCGCTCGCAATCAGGATATATAGCCGGTTTGGGAGCAGTCAGATTTACGTTTTATAAAATTGCTGATTTGGTTTTCCTGTACAGAAATTATCCGGAAGATTTCGCACCGGTTCATTCATTCGCATTCGGAGAGAAAAACGGAAACACTCAAAACGAAAGAGGTTTTTATACCGGAATATCATTCAGACCTGTAAAGGGATTGACGATAAATGCATATTATGACCAGTTTAAATTTCCGTACATTTCATTCTTTGAACCCGTACCTTTGGAAGGAAATGATTTCCTGACCTATGCCGAATATAAAGTAAACAATAATTTCAATATTTATTTTAAATTCAGAACGCGGCATAAAGAAGAAACGCGAACTATTGAAGACGAATTCGGCAGAGACGTAAAAAAAGTAGATATGAAAAACCAGATGACTTACCGGCTTGGATTTGATTACGACATATCCGATAAAATCAGAGTAAGAAGCAGAGTTGACTATACTTTCATAAAATACGAAAACTTCGGCGGAAACAATAAAGGATTATCTTTCTGGTCTGATGTAAGAGCAAGCGTCTTAAGAAATCTCACATTAGACATAAGAATGATATTTTTCAACACAGACGAATACGACAGCCGGATATACGAATACGAAAACGACATCAGAGGAGTATTTGCAAACTACGCATTATACGGGCAGGGCAGAAGGTGGTATATTGTTGCAAAATGGAGACCATTAGACTACGTAGAGCTTCAGGCAAAATATGCCGAAACCTACATTGACAATGCAAAATCCATCGGCACCGGAAACGATGAAATTCAGGGAAACATCAACAACAAATTCAACCTCGGCTTAATCATCAATTTTTAGGGAATTAAACAGATTTAAGAATCTGTAACAGCAAATTATATATTTATTGGTTCTATTTCACCTTCACAATATGTGAAGTGGGCGGATTATTTATCAGTTCGGTTTCGAGGGTTAAGCCGGCAGATTTTATTAAGCCGTGCAAGCCGTTGTTTTTTTCGTATGTTTTGAAGTTTGCGTAATGCTCTTTCCCCGCAAAAAATTCAACGAGTTCGTTTAGAAAATTCATCATTCCTTTCGGACGCGGAATTAAATAGTCAACGAGAATAATATAATCGGATTTTTTCGCCAGCTCTTTTAAAATATTAACTCTGTGCTTTTCTCCAATTTCGTGAATTACGTAGGATATCAAAGAAAAATTATATCTTGTTTCTGTTTTGGATAAAAAAGTTTCTACTCCCGTATGATGAAATTTTACGTTCTCAAACTTTTCGGAGGGAAAATTTCTCTCTGCAATCGAAATGTTTCTTCGGGATAAATCAATCGCATCAAGTTTTTTACATCTGTCTATTATATGTTTTGTGAATCTTCCCGTTCCGCAGCCTACATCAAGTATTACGGCATCTTTGCCTATTAGTTCTAATACATTTTTAAATGCCGTATCCTGATTTGGTGCCACAAAAATATCGTAAAACTTTCCGTCGTACCAGTGATTTTTATTTTCGCTCATATTTTTTTGCTCTCAATTTATAATTTAAAATTGAACATTTTAAATTAAAATTGCTATGGCAATAATATTGCAGCTGATATTACGGTAGTCCATATTCCGGTTTTATCCCCTTCCGCCGATTGCGTTATATTCAATGTCTTTACAATATTTCCGGACATTTTGAAAACCTGCTCTCTTTCGTTCCAGTTTACTTCAGGGTCAAATTCTACTCCGAGCGTTGTTGCAAGCATTTGTGCCGCTAAATCTTCCGCATAGTCTCCTGCAATTTTTCCGTTTATTCCGTAAGGGTGATATTCCGATAAATATCCGTATTGTGATTCATCTGCCGGAATTGCAACCCCTATTGATGCTGAGATTAAACGGTTTGGCTCATTGGTTGAATTTCTCGCCATTACTGCAAATGTAATTTCTCCGGGCTCGATTTCAAGCAATCCTTCTTCTCTTGATACTTTCTTGCATCCGGGCGGGAATATACTGCTTACCATTACAAGATTACATTTTTCAATTCCCGCACTTCTTAATGCCGCCTCAAACGAAGACAGGAAGTCTTTATGCTTTCCTACGCCTTTTGTAAAAAATATTTTTGAAGGTACGTTTGATTTCATTTTCTTTTAGGTTTAATATTAGATTCTGCTTATTACTTCGCTTACTGTCTCTCTGTTTTTTAATCCGCTTTTTACTTCTATTCCGCCTTTTTTCAATGCTATTTCTGCTTTGTCGCCGACTTTCCCTGTCATTACTATTTTCACTCCGTTTTTTATCAGAAATTCTGCCTCCTTTGGTCCGGCTCCTCCGCCAAGATTGCAGGCGGAGTATCCAAAAAATTGAACTTCTTTT
>CALKAJ010000302.1 GCA_937983305.1 uncultured Ignavibacteriota bacterium
TTTTTAAAACCTGAAAAGGTAGCTGCAGAAGTTGAGTGGCATTCTGCCGCTTCACTTGAAGAGATTCAAACAAGTATTGAAACAAACAAGAAACCTGTGATTATTGATTTTTATGCGGATTGGTGTGCGGCTTGTAAGGAACTCGATAAATTTACATACACTGAAAAAGAAGTTGCTGAGTTATCAAAGTCATTTACTACCATAAAACTTGACTTTACAAAATCAGACGATAAAAAGGAAGCAATAAAAGAAAAATACAACGTTAAAGGTTTACCTGTTGTAGTTTTTATGACGGCAGATGGAAAAGAGCTGAAAGAAATCAGATTAACCGGATTTGAAGAGCCTGAGGATTTTATAAAACGAATGCAAAAAACATTAAAATAACAAAAATTAAAAACAGATAATAAATAATGCTAAAAAAAATCTTTATATTTGCTGTGATTATGCTCTCTGCGAGTCAGCTAACTTTCGGACAGGCAGAGTTTTCTTTTGGAAATTCAAAGCAGGATATCAAAAGTAAAATATTAAATCAAAACTCATTAGGTAAAACAGAATTTTCTATCACTCAAACAGAAAAGAAACCCGTAATCTCTTTTCTTTTATCACTAATTTTACCGGGTGCTGGACATTTATACGCCGGAAGAATGGATGTCGGTAAATATTTTCTTGCAGGTGAGGCAGCTTTATGGCTTACTTACGGAGGATTATCATATTACGGTGAAGCACTTGATAAAGATGCGAGAACATATTCTGTTATACATTCCGGCTTGAATAAAGAAGGAAAAGATGATGATTATTTTGTTAGTGTAAGTTCTTACAATTCAATATACGATTACAATAATGAAAAGCTTTTAAGAGGCGAATACGATAAGATATATGATGTTAGTTCTCAATTCTGGCAATGGGATGACCCTTCCAATAGAGATAACTTCGATGAACAAAGGAAAAAAAGTGAAAGAATGTTCAACTCCCGGAAAATTTTTACCACCGGAATGATAATTAATAGAATTACAAGCGGAATCAGTGCGTTTATATTAACTGAAACACCTGATAGTAAAGTATCTTTTAATACTGAGGTAACAAGTTCGCCTGATAACAATAATATTGACGGCTTTAAAATTAATTTCAGTACACGATTCTAAATGAGGTTCAGAATAGATCTGGAATATGACGGTTCGGAATATTTCGGATGGCAAAAACAAAAAAGCACTGACAAAACAATACAAAACGTATTGGAAAGTTCTTTGAAAATTATACTTGGAAGTGATATTCCGGTTACGGCTGCAGGAAGAACCGATACCGGAGTTCATGCCCTGAATATGACTGCTCATTTTGATTATCATAAAGAAATTAAAAAAGACAGTTTTCTTTATTCTGTGAACAAGATTCTGCCGGGTGATATTGTACTTAAAAATATCCGGAAAGTAAAAAATGATTTTCATGCAAGATATCACGCTAAGAAAAGAGAATACATTTACAAAATCACAACGAAAGATATCGCAATTGGCAGAAAGTACTTTTATAAATTAAAGTATAAAATTGATTTTGATATCCTTAACGATTTCATCAATTTTATCAAAAGAGTGAGATGCTTTAAATCACTCTGTAAAAATGCTGCTGATAAACACGATTTTGAGAGTATCATTTATGATATAAATTACAAATACAATAAAAGCAAAGGTGAACTGATTTTCCTGATAACAGCTAACAGGTTTTTACATTCGATGGTAAGAGCCGTTATAGGTACTGCGATTGATGTAAGCAGAGGAAGATTGGAAACAAAAGTAGTTAAAAAAGCAATTTTGAACAAAGAAAAAATTAACATATATTATTTACCGGGTAACGCCCTTTTTTTAAAAAAAATCTATTATTGATTATGTATAAAAATCTTAAATTTGCGGTTTTATTCTTAATCGCAGTCCTTTTTTCAAATTTATCTTTCAGTCAGACAGATATTGATGATTTTGATTTTACATCAACTAAAAAAAATAAAGAGCAAGCAAATATTAAACTTGATTTAAAAGAAAACTTATTATCTGAAAAAGACTTCAAAATACCAAACAGCATTAATGATATTGAAAGAAAACTTGACGAAGAAGAAGAGCCCAAAAGCCCTGTTGTCGGAGCAATGTTATCTGCCGTTCTCCCCGGTCTCGGTGAATTCTACAGTAAAAGTTATGTTAAGGCAGGTGCCTTCCTTGCTGTCGAAGCAGCTTTGTGGGTTACCTATACAATTTTTCAAAATAAGGGTGATGACCAGACTACATACTACCAGAATTATGCAAATCAAAACTGGGATGTCAGGAAATATGCCCGTTGGTTAAAACGTGAACCATTTACCGGGAATGAAGTTATTAATCCTGATGAACAAAATCTTAATATTTTAAGAAATCAACTTAATTTATGTGAAGAAAAGAATTTTTCACATACTCTTCCAAATTACGGTGAGCAGCAATATTATGAAGTAATAGGCAAATATCAAAATTTTGTTGTAGGTTGGTCTGAAGCTAATTATGATGCTATAACAAAAGCAAATTACGGAACTACTAAATTGGGACAGGTTGACCTGTATATGAGCGAAAGAGAAAATGCTAATACCTGGTACAGCAGAGGAAGTTTAATGATTACGGTTGTAATATTAAATCATCTGTTATCTGCTGCAGATGCAGTTTGGACAGTTATAACATACAATAAAAAGCTGCAGTTAAAAACAAATATGAGTGTAAAATATCATTACGATTTTGCGGGAAGTAACGATTATAAATTAGTACCTTACGCGAACCTTACATTGAATTTCTGATTTTTTAGATTTATTTTTCTTAATAACCGTAATTTTTTATTAAATTGCGGTTATTTTATTATACGGGAAAAACTTTATAATTTTTATCTTTAAAATAAGCAATTGCTTTTTTCATACTTGAATCCTCCCTGAAAAATCCATAAATCGAAGCTCCGCTTCCCGTCATAGAGGCAAACTCTGCACCAAATTCGTAAAATTTGTTTTTAATATTCTTAAGTTCACCATATTTTTCAAAAGCAACAGATTCAAAATCATTTGTAAATATATTCTTATCAACTTCATCAAAGGTGTTTATCCCGGAAAGTGTAGATTCCTTGTTTAAATCAGCAGGAAATTTCAATGCTTCATAAGCCCATTTAGTAGAGATATGAATACCGGAATTTACAATAAGAATTTGATGATTTATTTTAAATGTCCGGAGCAAAGAAAGAATCTCCCCTTTCCCTCTTGCAAGGCAGGGTTTCGAAATTAAGAAAAACGGAACATCACTTCCGGTTTCAGCGGCAACTTCAAGAATATCAAGCTTTTGAGAATTAATATTAATTTTAAAGTAATTTATTAAGTACTTTAAAACAGCCGCAGCATCTGAACTGCCTCCGCCCAGACCTCCGCCTATAGGAATATTTTTCTTAATATTAATCTTTATGATATAAGTTTTCCGAATATTGAATTTCCTGAAGAAATTAATTATAATTTTATAACAAATATTATTCTTGTCAACCGGAATTAAAGGATTATTTGAAGAAATATAAACAGAGTTTTTATTTTCCCTTGAAGGAAAAATCTCTACATTTACTTCATCGTATAAATTTACGGGATAGAAAATAGATTCGAGATTATGGAATCCATCTTCTCTTTTAGATAAAATTCTTAATCCGATATTTATTTTTGCAAGCGATTTATATAACATTTGTATCCCGTTTATATTAAAGCCCGGGAAAATTCCACGGACTTATAAAATTGCAATCACCTATATAGCCCAGCGAACTAAAACCGAGCCCCAGGTAAATCCTGCTCCAAAACTTGCCAAGACGAGGTTATCACCTTTTTTTAGTTTTCCTTCTTTGTAATATTCTGATATACAGGAAGGGATTGTAGCAGAAGTTGTATTTCCATATTTATCAATATTAAGCATTACTTTATCCATGCCAATTCCCATCTTTTGAGCAGTTGCGGAAATAATTCTTAAATTTGCCTGATGCGGGACTAAATATGCAATATCTTCGGGCTTAATTTTATTTTTTTCCATAATTTCTGCAGAAATATCAGCCATACCCTTAACTGCAAATTTAAAAACAGATCTTCCATCCTGATGAATAAAATGCAAACCGTTCTCTACTGTTTCTTTAGAAGCCGGCATTGCACTCCCTCCGGCAGGTTGCTTTAGATAATCACCTCCCGAACCGTCAATATGAAGGATTGCATCGAGTATTCCGATATTCTTATCTTCTGTCGGCTCAAGAAGTACACCTGCCGCACCATCTCCAAACAATACTACGGTATTTCTATCGTTAGGATCTGCTAATCTTGACATAACTTCCGTACCGACAACAAGCACTTTTTTATAGGTACCATTCTGAACAAATTGAGCCCCGGTGGAAAGTGCGAAAATAAATCCGGAGCATGCCGCAAGCATATCAAATCCCCAGCAATTCTTCATACCAAGTTTTTTCTGTACAATACATGCTGTTGAAGGATAAATCATATCCGGACTTACGGTTGGGATTATTAATAAATCTATGTCATCGGGACCAATTCCACGCTGTTCAAATATAGACTCTATCACTTTTACAGCCATATCCGAGGCAGCTTTACCATCTTCAAGATACCTTCTCTCTCTGATTCCCGTCCTCTCCATTATCCACTCGTTTGAAGTTTCAAGATACGAAGCAAAATAGTCATTGTTTATAACTTTGTCCGGAAAATAACTTCCAACTGCACTTATATATGCATTAAATGGTCCTTTGTTGTTCATTACAAAAATTTATATTATGATAAATTGACATATATGTTTAATTCTTCGATGATTCTTCTTTACTTTCAGCTTCTTTGTTTTCTTTTCCTGAGTCATTTCGAAAAGTAAACTCTTCATTTCCTTCTGTATAAGAAATAATAATTTTTGAATCTGCTTTAATATTTCCTTTTAATATTTCTTCACTAAGCGGATCTTCAAGATATCTTTGCAATGCTCTTCTGAGAGGTCTTGCACCAAATACTTTATCAAAGCCCTTTTCAACTATAAAGTTTTTAGCTTCAGTTGATACCTCAAAAGTAATGTTTTGGTGCTTCAATCTATCAGATATTCTTTTTAGTTGAATATCAACAATATCTATCAAACAACTTCTTTCTAATTGTTTAAATACAACAAAATCATCAACTCTATTCAAGAATTCAGGTGAAAAAACCTTTTTCATTGCGTCATCAATAGCATCTTTCATTTTATCGTATTGATTTGAGTCCTTAACATCTCCGAAACCAAGGATTTTATCAAGCTTTAAATCCCTTGTCCCAATATTTGATGTCATTATAATAATTGTATTTTTAAAATCAACTTTCCTTCCAAGTCCATCTGTTAATACACCATCATCAAGCACTTGTAATAATACATTAAATGTATCAGGATGTGCGTTTTCAATTTCATCAAGTAATACTACACTATAAGGTCTGCGTCTGACCTTTTCTGTCAGTTGTCCGCCTTCTTCATATCCAACATATCCGGGAGGAGCACCAACCAATCTTGAAACATTAAATTTTTCCATATACTCACTCATATCAACCCTTATTAATGCATCTTCGGAATCAAATAAAAATTTTGCCAGCTGCTTTGCCAGTTCTGTTTTTCCTACTCCGGTTGGTCCGAGAAAAACAAAAGAACCAATTGGTCTGTTTGGATCTTTTAATCCTGCTCTTGCTCTTCTGATAGCTTTTGAAATTTTTCCTATAGCATCAGCTTGTCCAATAACAGTTTTATTTAAATAGCTTTCCATATTTACAAGTTTCTGTGACTCAGATTCTGCGATTTTGTTAACAGGTATTCCGGTCATCATTGCAACAACATCGGCAATATCCTGCTCATTTACGTCAAAGAATATATTTTGATTCTTTAAGTCCCAGTTAAATTTTGCCTGTTCAAGTTCAAGTATTAGATTCTTTTCTTTATCTCTTAATTTTGCAGCTTCTTCGTAATTCTGACTCTTGACAACATTGTTCTTTTCTTGTTTTACTGCTTCAATTTCTTCCTCTATTTTAAGTACTTCTTCAGGAATAAATATATTTGCGAGATGTACTCTGGCTCCTGCTTCGTCAAGGACATCAAGAGCTTTATCGGGTAATAACCTGTCTGTTATATATCTGTCACTCAACCTGACTGCCTCTTCAATACCTTTATCCGAATATTTCACATTATGGTGCTCTTCGTATTTACTTTTTACATTTTGGAGAATTTTGATGGTTTCATCTACTGTCGTAGGTTCAACCATTATTTTTTGGAATCTTCTGTCTAAAGCACCGTCTTTCTCTATATACTGACGATACTCGTTTAAAGTTGTTGCCCCAATGCATTGCAGTTCCCCTCTTGATAATGCAGGTTTAAAAATATTTGATGCATCAAGAGAGCCGCTCGCACCGCCGGCACCTACTATAGTATGAAGCTCGTCTATAAACAATATCACATCTTTTGCTTTTTCGAGTTCGTTCATAACTGCTTTCATTCGCTCTTCAAATTGTCCCCTGTATTTAGTACCTGCTACAAGTGCCGCTAAATCTAATGTAACAACTCTTTTATTATGAAGAACTCTGGAGACCTGTTTATTAATAATTCGCAATGCTAATCCTTCTGCAATTGCGGTTTTACCAACACCCGGTTCACCTATTAGTACCGGATTGTTTTTTTTCCTTCTTGAAAGTACCTGAGCAACTCTTTCTATTTCTCTTTCCCGTCCTATTATCGGATCGAGCTTATTCTCAACTGCTAATTTAGTCAAGTCTCTGCCAAAATTATCCAGTACAGGAGTCTTTGATTTATCCTGAACTTTTTTTTCCTGTCCCTGCCTTAATGGATTTGGATTTGAACTTTGTGAAGTTTCGGAAGAACTTCCCTGAATATTTTCAAGCTCAATTTTTACAGCATCATAATTTATTGCAAACTGATGAAGAATTTGCGAAGCTAAGTTATCATCTTCTCTTAGAATTGAAAGCAGTAGATGCTCTGTACCAATTGTCTGTGATTTAAATAATTTTGCTTCAAGATAAGTTATTTTTAAAACTTTCTCCGCCTGCTTTGTAAGAGGTATATTTCCTATTGTTAAAGTAGCTCCTGAATGAGGTACTGTCTCTTCAATAGCTTTTTTAAGTTTAATAGTTGAGAGTCCGAGGTTTTTGAATATTTCAATTGCAATACCTTCTCCTTCTCTCAAAATTCCAAGCAATAAATGCTCAGTTCCAATATAATCATGCCCGAGTCTTATCGCTTCTTCCCGACTCAACCTGATAACTTCCTGTACTCTATTTGAAAAATTACTATCCATATTATAAAATATTATCTGTTTTTTATTATTTAATTGTTAAAACAACAAAATTTCAATTTTAATTCAAAAGTTATAACTTTTTGATTTATTAACGTTTTAGGTACTTATCAAACCAGTCTTTCCTGAGATATTTCACCAGTTCCTTATTTCTGCTCAAATAATGGTCACCGTTTTCAATTAATTCGAGTTTATATTCGGTACCGGTATTTTTAATCTTCAGTCTTTCATGCATATCTACCGAATCCAGATACGATACTTTATCATCTGAATTCCCGTGTATAAAATGTGTTGGTGTATTTACGTTTATTTCTTCATAAAATCCCACTGCAGATCTTCTTTTAAAAAATTTATCTTTCTCTTCTTTACTGTAACCTTGCGTCAATTCCGATATAAACTTATTTAATCCCGGGTTTATAGAAATCGTTCTCTCCAGGTTTGCTACCGCCGAAACTGCAACCGCACATCTTACTCTGTTTGTTTTAGTCAAACACAAATACATCATCATTCCGCCTCTGCTCCATCCTTCCATCCCAATCAGATTACTTTCTGCCTCGGGGAAATCATCAATAATATCAATGAGATTAAGAATATCGTTTACATCTTCTCCACCGAATTGGTCATCTTCTCTGTAATTCGATGCTATCACAAAATATCCCCATGAGGCAATTTCTCCTAAAATTCCCGATGCGAGAAAATCATCAATCTTGCCACTGTTCTTATTGCCGCCTCTGTTCCAGATTATTACGGGCAGTCTTGATTTGAATTCCAATGGTTTACTGATATAGCCTTCAACTTCAATTCCATCCGACAAGTATTTAATTCGTGATGTTATTGTATTCTCGGAAATATCCTTACCCCATCCTTTATGTAAAAGAACTAATTGTTTTTTTGGTAATCTTATTTCATTTATTTCATAAATCATAAACGTAACATATAATTTAATAATTAATTTCCTTAATTATAATACTTAAAATCAGGTATAAAAAAAGGCTGACTTAAAAGCCAGCCTTTTTATAACAATATGTAATTACAATTATTTAACGAGTACCATACGTTTTACATCTGTGAACCCGTTAACTTCCATTTTGTAGAAGTAAACAC